>CAIYZT010000107.1 GCA_903930735.1 uncultured Paracoccaceae bacterium
GCGAGGCTATAAAACCGCACTTCAGCAGCCCAAAACCGCGACCCAAAGGTGCGCCAAGAGGGCAGCGGCTGGCGTAACGCGCACCTCAAGCCGCTGCCAGCGCTACCTGCCAGCAAAAATGGTCAAAAATCGAGGTGCCCTGAAGGCAATCCGCTCTAGCCCTGCGGCGTCATGGATTTGCGCTGCAAGGCGCGCTCCAGCCCCAATTTCCGCTCGCGCCAGATGATCAGGATACCGGCGAAAATCACCAGCGCCGCCCCGCCCAGCATGGTCGCGGTTGGCACCTCGGCAAAGACGAAATAGCCGATCCCCAGCGCAAAGATCATCGAGGCATAGTCAAAGGGCGCCACCAGCGAGGCATCGGCCTCACGGTAGCTGGAGGTCAGGAAAATCTGGCCAACCCCGCCCAAAAGTCCCGCGCCGATCAGCGTGATCAGATGCTGCGGTGAGGGGATCACCCAGCCAAAAGGCAGGGTCAGCAGCGACAGGCCCGAGCCGGTCAGCGAAAACCAGAACACGATTGCTGCCGTCTTTTCGGTCTGCACCAGCTTGCGCACGAATACCTGCGCCAAGGCCGCAAAGACCGCGCCGCCCAGCACCAGAATCGCGCCAAAAGCCTCGGCATGACCGGCGGCGGCGCCGTTCAGAACGCTCAGGCGCGGCGACAGCACGATCATCACGCCAATCAGCCCCAGAAACACCGCCACGATGCGGAACAGCCGGACCTGCTCGCCCAGAAACATCGCCGCGAAAACGACGGTCAGTATCGGGGTGGCATAGCCGATGGCGGTGACCTCGGGCAGCGGCAGATAGCCAAGTCCCGCGAAGCCGAGACCCATCGCCAAAGTCCCCACCAGCCCGCGCCAGACATGGCCCATGGGCGCGACGGCGCGAAAGCCGGTGGCAACCTCGCCCCGGACCACGAGCCAGACTACGATGACGGGAATGGCAAAGAACGACCGGAAAAAGACCGTCTGCCCCGCCGGAACGCTGGAGGCCGTGGTCTTGATCATCGCTGCCATGACGATGAAAATAAGGACCGAAATCAGTTTGTAGACTATGCCGCGCAGGGGTCGCATCGGGGTCCTCCATTTCCGCCTTTCGACCACCCCAAGCAGCGGTTTGCAAGCCTATCCGACAACGACCTTTACCCCGCGCCTGCTTTGCTGTTCCCTTGGGGGAAAAGGAGACCCCTATGACCCGCTCGCCCCTGTCCGCCCGCATCGCCCAAGGCCGCGGCATCGAGCCCGCCGATCTGGTGCTGCGCGGTGGCCGCGTTCTGGATCTGATCACCGGCGATATGGTACCGACCGATGTGGCGATCTGCGGTGATACGATTGTCGGGGTTTATGGGGAGTATGAGGGCCGCGAAGTGATCGATGTTTCCGGCCAAATTCTGGTGCCCGGTTTCATCGACACCCATCTGCATATCGAATCCTCACTGGTCACCCCGTTCGAGTTTGACCGCTGCGTCGGCCCGCACGGCGTGACCACCGCGATCTGCGATCCCCATGAGATTGCCAATGTTTGCGGGTTGACCGGCATCCACTACTTCCTCGAAGCCTCGGCCCTGACCTTGATGGACATCCGCGTGCAGCTGTCCTCCTGCGTGCCTTCGACCCATATGGAGACGACGGGCGCGCGGCTGCTGGCGGCAGATCTGATCCCGCTGATGGATCATCCGCGCGTGATCGGGCTGGCGGAATTCATGAATTATCCCGGCGTTTTGCATCAGGATCCCGGTTGCATGGAAAAGCTGGAGGCTTTTGCCGGCCGCCATGTCGACGGCCATGCCCCCCTGCTCCGCGGGAACGATCTGAACGGCTATATCGCCGCCGGTATCCGCACCGAACACGAGGCGACCACCTACGAGGAGGGTCTGGAAAAGCTGCGCAAGGGGATGCGGGTGTTGATCCGCGAGGGCTCGGTTTCGAAAGATCTGCATGCGCTCGTCGGCCTTTTGACCGAACGCCACGCCCCCTATCTGTGCCTGTGCACGGACGACCGCAATCCCTTGGACATCGGCGAGCACGGCCATCTGGACTACATGATCCGCACCGCGATTGCGCTGGGCGCCCCGCCCCTCGCCGTCTACCGCGCCGCGAGCCTTTCGGCCGCTGAGGCCTTTGGGCTCAAGGATCGGGGTCTGATCGCGCCGGGCAAAAGGGCGGATATCGCGGTACTGGATGATCTGACCGCTTGCCGCGTCGCGCGTGTCTTTGCCGGCGGCGTTGAGATGACCGAAGCGAATTTCGCTGGCCGTAAAACCATCCCCCCCGTCGCGCGCCATTCCGTCAAGGCCAGCAAGGTCGAGCCGCACCATTTCCGCACGGCGGGCAACGCCGTGCAAACCCCGGTGATCGGCATCGTGCCGGGCAAGATCCTGACGCCGCATCTAACCTTTGATATCGCCCCCACCGACGGCGACAAACGCCCCGACGTGACCCGCGATCTGGTGAAAATCGGGGTTATCGAGCGTCACGGCGTGAACGGCAACCGCGCGACCGGCTTTGTGCAAGGCTTTGGTCTGCAGCGCGGGGCCATCGCTTCGACCGTGTGCCATGACCATCATAATATCGCGGTGGTGGGCGTGGATTACGACGACATGGCCCTGGCCGCGAACCGGCTGCGCGAGATCGAGGGCGGCTTTGTCGTGGCCCAAGGCGGCCGCGTTCTGGCAGAGCTGGCGCTGCCGGTGGCGGGGTTGATGAGCCTGAAGAGCTTCGAAGAGGTCCGCGCCGATCTGGAGACCCTGCGGGCGGCGGCCAAGAGCCTCGGTGTGGTGCTGGAGGAGCCCTTCTTGCAACTGGCCTTCCTCTGCCTGCCGGTCATCCCGCACCTGAAGATCACCGATTACGGGATGGTGGATGTGGATAGGTTTGAGGTGATGGGCTGAGAGGCCTGGCCCTACCGGTCTGAACCTGCACGCCTTTTTGCCAAATTTTATCTCAAGCGAATTTGGCCGCGCCCGCCAGACAGGCGCGCACAAATTTGCCCGACCGTTCGGGATTGCTGAGACAAGTCGGGAACCTGTGTGAGCCAGAGGTCCAGCGAAATCAGCGCCGTCATGTTGGCGAGGGGGGACAGGTCGGTGATCCTTGTAAAAGCAAGGTTCTGCGAGGTCAGCCACGTCAGGGTACTGATCTCGTCTGGAAGGGTGGTCAACTCCTTGAGGTATGACAAATCAAGAGGTCTAGCGCCATCGCGCTTTGTCGTCGCCATGCTGTTTTGAGCTTCCTTGAAATCAGTATTGGCGTTCATCCAATGCCCCGCTTAGTCCAATGTGGCGGCAATGGGGGGATTGCGCAAGGCGGGTGGGAGCTTGGCCAAACCGGGGCGAGGGCCTCTCAGCGGCCTCTGGTGAAAGTGGCGGAAGGGCGGGTCAGGCGGGTGCGCAGGGCGACGGCGGCGTAGGCGGCGAAGCCCAAGGGATCGGTGGTGGCGAGGGTGGCTAGGTGGGGCAGGATGAAGGGGGGCTTCGCGCCCCACAATGTCGGGGAAGAGGCGGGCCAGCTCATACACGCCGGCGTCTTGACGGACGCGCACGCGGGTCAGGCGGGCGAAGCCTTCGATCATCGGCCAGAGGTAGGTTTGGGGGACCTGCAGGCGCTCTTCGGGGGTGAATTGCAGGCGGGTAAAGGTGTCGTCGGAGATGATGTTTGGAAATTCGGCCCAGCGGGCGCGGCCAGCGGCGTTGACGGAAAACAGGCCATAGCCGGGGGCGGGGGAGCGCGCGAAGGGCAGTTTTTGCCAGAAACGGGCATAGGCGCGGGTGAAGGCCAAGGCGGAGCGCGGGATGACCGCTGTGCCGGTGGCATAGCGCGGGGCGGGGCCAGCAAGCGCTACGGCAAGGGCCGCCATCAGGCCGGGCGTGACGATGACATCACCATCCAGATAAGTGTGGACGGGGTGGCGGGCGGCGGCATCAGCGGCATTCAGGGCGAGGGGTTTGGAGCCAGTGCTAAGGTCCAGCACCTCCAGCGTTCAGCAGGCAGCGGCGGCGACATCAGCATAGCTGCGGGCCGCGGCGGCGGTGGCATCGCGGCAGCCATTGGCCACCACGATGGCCTGCGCGCCGGGGGCGGGGCTGGCAAAAAGCGCGGTCAGGCAGGGGCCGATATAGTCCTGCTCATTGGAGGCGGGGATGATGACGCTCAGCACTGCGTGCATCCCTTGGCCAGCGCCTTCCAGCGCGGGTTGTCATCGCCAAGGTGCCGCAGCGCGCCCCAGGAGCCCCATTTGCCGGGGCGGTAAGTATCGACAAAGGCATTGAAGGGCGCGTCTGACAGCATGTTCCAGCCCGACAAAAGCTGATCATATAGCGCGCCCATTTCGGGGGAATAGTTGAGGGCTTCGAAAAACGCCGTCAAGTCGGGATCATCGACAATCGGCCCATAGCCCACCACATGGGTGCCGCCTTCGTACATCATCAGGCGCAGGCCGCAGTCGGCGGCGATCGAGGATTGATAGGGCAAAGTCTTGGCTACCAGGGTTTGCAGCGTGTCCTCGGGATTGCCCGAGAGCGCGCGGTTTTGCAGCTCGCTCGCCGCCTTTGTGATGGCAAGCGCATAGGGATTGCCAGGGTCGGCGGCGGCGCTGGCGCTGAGCCAGTCGCGGATCATAGGGGACTTTTCCGGTGCGCCGAGACGCGCGGCGAAATAGCCGGTGACGGCATAGGCGTCAAAGGAGGCGGCCGGCGGCGGCAGGCCTTCGGCGGTGGCAAGAGGGGCATCGAGGATCTGCGCCTCAGCCCCTTTGACGCCGGTCTGGGTGGCGATCACGGTGACGAGCCGCTGCTCTTGCCCGGCAAAGACTTGGCGCCAGATCTGCGCCATCTGTGCCGCGCGCAGCCCGTAATACTGCATCCAAGTGCCGTCCA
Source organism: uncultured Paracoccaceae bacterium (assembly GCA_903930735.1). Classification (GTDB taxonomy): domain Bacteria; phylum Pseudomonadota; class Alphaproteobacteria; order Rhodobacterales; family Rhodobacteraceae; genus CAIYZT01. The sequence goes on from CAIYZT010000107.1 coordinate 4,880, forward strand.
GCCCCCAACGTTTCTTGCCCTCGGCCTCGGCCCAGATGGCTTGGGCGAACTGCCAATTCCAGACCTCGTTTGAAAACTCGACATGGGCGGTCCGGGCGGGATCGAGGCTTGCATACGCGATCCCTGCGAGATCGGACATCAGGGCGTCGTCGGCCAGATGGGGCAGCGTAAACCATGGATCGGCCCCCAGTTTGTTGGCAAGCGCGATTTGCACTTCCATCGGCACGCCGGTGGGGCGGGCATAGGTGTAATCGCTGGGCAAGGGGCGCTGTTCGGCGCTGGAAAGGGGCGAGTTATTGGCGGCCTGCCAGTCCATAAACCGGATCAGCCGGGCGCCTTGCAGCCGTGACAGGAAATCAGGGTTGAAGATCTCGCCCACGGCCAAGAGCGCGGCCCGGTCCTCGCGGACGATCACGAGGTTGCGGACCGGATCGGTGGGATGCGGCGCGCCCAGGGTGATCGTGACCGCACCGTCGCCGGGGGTATAGTCGAAGATGGCGGAGAAGGGTCTTTTGTCGACGATCTGGGCGCGTCCGGCAAAGGCGATCTCGCCATGACCCTCCCAGCTGGCCCGATACCGACCCGCAGCGCCGCCAGCATCGGGGGGCAGGTCGGTCAGGATCAGGGAGGACAGGCTGACCGCCACCTGTGGCAGGGCAACCGGCCAGCCCTGCGCATCCAGCAGACCCATTGCGCGCAGTACAACCTCTTCCCAGCCGCCGTATTGGCCGGGCTTGTTCGCGGCCCACAGCCGGGCGGTTTTCATCAGATCCAGAAACGGCAATTGCACCGACCAATCGTTGACGCCCGCAAGGCCAAAGCCGAGGTTGGGATTGGTAATCGGTGTCAGGCCAGCGGGCAAGGCGGGGTTGTCTGCCGTGGTGATCTGGGCCGTGATCTGGGCGGCGATCTGGGGCGCGCCGGCCTCAGTTATTGCCGGGCTTGCCGGTGCCAGTGCGGTGGGCGCTGGGGGCAGGGGCGCTGTGACGGCGGTGAAGGCTATGCGTTGCAGGGCGGCGGCCAGATCGTCCGAGATTACCGAGTCGCGGGTCAGCCCGCTGCGGGTCATTTTGGTGGGCAGGCCCTCGGGGCTTCGCCCGGTGATTGCGGCGGCATGGCCAGCGCGGTAAAGTACAGGCCCTTGCCGGACAGATGGATTTCATCCGAGAAAAAATCACGGATCGAGGTGACGCCGGGCACTGCTCCCGCTTCGATGTCAAGCGACAACAGGGCCATGGCCTGCCCGGCGGGGATCAGGGTGATCTCGGCCCCCACTTCGGCCCCGGCGGAAGCGGCGGCCAGTTGCCACAGCGGCAGATCAGCGGCGATTCTGTCGCGCCAGCGGGCTGCATCCCCCGTCATCGCGGGCCAGCTTTCGTAAAGGAAAAGCTTTGCGTCCGGATTGGCGTCGCGCGCGGCGCGGGCGAAATTGGTGAGCGCGGGGATCGTGGTGCCCGCCGACATCTGATCGGCGATCGGCTGCGATTCGGTCAGCACCAGCGCCCGCGTCAGCCCTTCGGTCAGCGCAGCGCGGGCATCAACGCCCTTGGCATCCTCCGAATGATCCCAGTTATAGGCCAACGAGGCGCCGTTGATGATCTGGGCCTGCACGACGGAAGGTCCGCGCAGCAGCTCCAGCGCGCCTTCGACGAGGGGCGGCAGATTGGGACCGATCAGGCTGTGGCCCACATAAAGCACATCGGCAAGCAAAGACAAAAGGGACACCAGATACCTCGGTTTGGGTCAGGGTAATCAAAGCACTGGCCAAGGGGAACGGGTTTGTTGCGGCGGGGACCCTGCGCGGCGCTGCTGCGCGGGCGCCTCATCGCAGTTGTCACGAGAATGTTCGGATGACAGGCGCATAAGGGGCGGGTAAGGTTGCGGCTTGATGACCCGGAACCGGGCGCGCACAGGCAGGGCTGTTTTCGATGAGTTCGGATGCAACAGAAACGGGCAAGCATCGGCTTGGCATTCGCTGGGCGCTTTGGCGCGCCTCAAAGGTGCCGGCCTCGACCGGATTTGTCAGCCAGCCCGAACCGCGCACCATTGGCCAATACAACCGGGGCCGCCAGATGGTGGCGGGCAATTTCCTGTTCGCGGGCCATCTTGTCGAAGCGCCGGGCGCATCGATCTGGGATGTCCGCGCGCCCGACCCCGCCTTTGCCCGCGAGGCGCATGGCTTTGCCTGGCTCGATGATCTGGCGGCGCTGGGCGACGGCGCTGCGCGGCTGAAGGCGCAGGATTGGACCTATGACTGGATTGCGCGCTATGGGCGCGGATCGGGTGCGGGCTGGTCGCCGGATCTGACGGCGCGGCGGCTGATCCGCTGGATCAACCATGCGTTTTTCCTGATGTCCGGGCGCAAGTCGGAGCAAACTGGCGGCTATTTCCGGCTTTTGACCAGCCAGACCGTCTATCTGTCGCGGGCCTGGAAAAATGCTGCCCCCGGCCTGCCGAGGTTCGAGGCGCTGACCGGCATGATCTGCGCAGGTCTGGCGCTGAAGGGGATGGAGGGGCATGTGGGCCCAGCCGTTGCCGCGCTCGCCGCTGATTGCCTGCGCGAGGTGGACGGCGAAGGCGGCCTTCCCACCCGCAACCCCGAGGAATTGCTGGAGGTTTTCACGCTATTGACCTGGGCTGCACAGGCCCTGTCCGAGGCGGGCCGCATGCCGCCGCCCGAGTTGAATAGCGTGATGGAGCGGATTGCGCCAACGCTGCGGGCGCTGCGCCATGCGGACGGGGGGCTCGCGCGGTTTCATGGTGGCGGGCGCGGAGCCGAGGGGCGGCTGGATCATGCGCTGGCCACCGCAGGGGTGCGCACCATGCCTGCAGCAAGGCTGGCGATGGGATTTGCGCGGCTTCAGGGCGGGCGCACCACGGTGATTGTCGATGCCGCTGCGCCGCCGCGCGCCAGGGCGGGGCGGGGGGCCCATGCCTCGACCTGCGCGCTGGAGCTGACCTCGGGGCGCCGTCCGGTTGTGGTTTCCTGCGGGTCCGGCGCGCCCTTCGGGATGGAGTGGCGGCAGGCGGGGCGGGCCACGGCCAGCCATTCGACGCTGGCGATCGAAGGCTATTCCTCGTCCCGCTTTGCGCCGGGCGAGTTCACCACCTTTCACGAAACCGCACAGGTCACCACCGCGCGTCTGATGCCCGCCGAAGACGGCACCGGGCTGCAACTGGCCCATGACGGCTGGGCGCAGACCCATGGGCTGTCGCATGTGCGCGATCTGTTTCTGGCCGCGGATGGGCGCAAGCTTTCGGGGATCGAAAAGCTCGCCGCGCTGAGCGTCGCGCAGAAAAACCGGTTTGAGGCCCTGATGCAGGACGGCAGGCTGGGCGGCGTCGCCTTTGATCTGCGGTTCCATCTTCATCCTGATGTCGATGCCCGCTTGGATATGGGCGGGGCGGCGGTGTCGCTTGCGCTGAAAAGCGGTGAGATCTGGGTGTTCCAGCATGATGGCGGGGGCAAGCTGTCGCTGGAGGCTTCGGTCTATCTGGAGCGTAAACGGCTGCGGCCGCGCCCGGCCTTGCAGATCATCCTGCGGACCAGCGCGATTGACTTTGAAACGCGGCTGGGCTGGACCTTGGCGAAGGCGCAGGATACTCCGCTCGCCATCAGGGATCTAAGCTCAGAAGAGATGCCGATCCCCAGCTAGCAAGCGCAAGGAGGCCCGCATGGCAAATCTGGTTCCCATTGGTCGCGCTTTGATTTCGGTCTCGGACAAGAGCGGGCTGCTGGAACTGGCCCGCGCGCTGGCCGCGATGGGGGTCGAGTTGATCTCGACCGGCGGCACGGCAGGGATGCTGCGCATGGCGGGGCTGAAGGTGCGCGATGTGGCCGAGGTGACCGGATATCCGGAGATGATGGATGGGCGGGTCAAGACCTTGCATCCGGCGATCCACGGCGGGCTTTTGGCGCTGCGCGACGATGACGAGCATTTGGTGGCCATGGCCGCCCATGGGATCGAACCGATCGATCTGCTGATCGTGAACCTCTATCCGTTCGAGGAGACGCTGGCCAAGGGCGGCGATTATCGGGCCTGTATCGAGAATATCGATATCGGCGGGCCCGCCATGATCCGGGCGGCGGCCAAGAACAGCGGTTTTGTCGCCGTGGTCACCGATCCGGCGGATTACGAGGCGCTCTTGGGCGAGATGAAGGTGAATGATGGGGCCAGCGGGCTGAAGTTTCGTCAAAGGCTGGCGCAGGCGGCCTTTGCCCGCACGGCGGCCTATGATGCGGCGGTGTCGAACTGGATGGCGGCGGCGGTCAATGTCGAGGCGCCGCGCCACCGCAGCTTTGCCGGGAAACTGGCGCAGGGGCTGCGTTACGGCGAGAATCCGCATCAGAAGGCAGTTTTCTATAAAGATGGGTCGGGTCGGCAGGGCGTTGCCACCGCGCGGCAGTGGCAGGGCAAGGAACTGTCCTATAACAATATCAACGATACCGACGCGGCCTTTGAATTGGTGGCAGAGTTTGATCCGGCTGACCAAGCCGCCGTCGCGATCATCAAACACGCCAATCCCTGCGGCGTGGCACGCGGGGCTAGTCTGGGCGAGGCTTACCGGCGCGCCTATGACTGCGACCGCACCAGCGCCTTTGGCGGCATCATCGCGCTGAACCGGGCGCTCGACGCCGAGACGGCGGAAGAGATTTCAAAGCTGTTTACCGAAGTGGTCATCGCGCCGGGCGCAAGTGACGAGGCAAGGGCGATCTTTGCGGGAAAGAAAAACCTGCGGCTCCTTACGAGCTCGGGTCTGCCCGACCCGTTGGCGCGCGGGCTGGCGTTTCGGCAGGTGGCGGGCGGGTTTTTGGTGCAGGACCGCGATAATGGCGGAATGGTCTCAGGCGATTTGCGCGTGGTGACGCGGCGCGCGCCGGATGAAGCCGAAATGGCAGATATGCTGTTCGCGTGGAAAGTGGCCAAGCATGTGAAGTCCAATGCCATCGTTTTTGTCAAGGATGGGGCGACGGTGGGTGTCGGCGCGGGGCAGATGAGCCGGATCGACAGTACCCGGATCGCGGCCCGAAAGGCGCAGGATATGGCTGAGGCGCTGGGCCTTTCGCAAAGCCCGGCAATCGGGGCGGTCTTGGCGTCGGATGCGTTTTTTCCCTTTGCCGACGGGCTGATCGCGGCGGCCGAGGCTGGCGCGCGGGCGGTGATCCAGCCCGGCGGCTCGATGCGCGATGACGAGGTGATCGCGGCGGCGGATGCGGCGGGGCTGGCGATGCTGTTCACCGGCATGCGGCATTTCCGGCATTGAAACGGCGGGATAACGCCGAGGCCTGCACCGGGGGGTTTTGCACCCCCCGGACCCCCGGCAGGATATTTGGAGACAGAAAAAGGAGCGGGGCATGCGCAGGGTTGCGATTTGGGCGGGGCTGATTTTCGGCTTTGATCAGCTGACCAAATGGGCGGTTGTGCAATGGCTGAACCTGAAGGTAATCGGGGAGTATGATTTCTTTGAGCCGTTTTTGGTGTTCCGTATGGCCTGGAATCGGGGGGTGAATTTTGGGCTGATGTCGTCGGATAATGAGGCGGCGCGCTGGGTATTGATCGCGGTGGCTCTGGCGATTTCGACCTGGGTTGTGGTCTGGGTCCGGCGCGAGGGCGGAAAATGGGCCGAGATTTCGGCCGGATTTCTGGTCGGCGGGGCGCTGGGCAATGTGGTGGACCGGGTGATCTATGGCGCGGTGGCGGACTTTCTGAACATGTCTTGCTGCGGGATCGAGAATCCGTTCAGCTTTAACGTGGCGGATGTGGCGATTTTTGCCGGGGCGCTGGGGCTGATGTTTCTGACGGGGGGCGCGCAAAGACCGCGTGACCTTGGGCGGGGCTTGCGATAAAACGATGGCAAGGCAGGGTCCGGGGGACCGGACGGAGGGGCGAATGGCGCGATTTAACGGGTTGGGTTTGGCGGGGCTGGCGATCACGCTGGCACTGGTGGGCTGCTCAAAGGACGGCACGCCGGAGTTGATGAATCTACGTTCCTCGACCTCGGGCCCGGATGAATTCGGGATATTGCCGCCCAAACCCCTGGCCATGCCGGAGGATGTCGCCGTTTTGCCGGAACCGACGCCGGGTGGCACCAATCTGACCGATCAAAACCCGCGCGCCGATGCGATTGTGGCACTGGGCGGCACGCCGGGGGCGCTGGACGGCGCGCTTCCGGCCAGTGATGCGGCGCTGATCAACCATGCCGCGCGTTATGGGGTGGCCAGCGACATCCGCGCGATCATGGCGGCCGAGGATCTGGACTGGCGCCAGCGCAACAACGGCCGCGTGCTGGAGCGGCTTTTCAATGTGAACGTCTATTTCGACGCCTATCGCAAGATGGCGCTGGATCAGCAGGCGGAGCTGGAAAAGTGGCGGCAGGCTGGGGTCGGCACGCCCTCGGCGCCGCCGCGTCTGGCGGGCGAGTAGGCTCACTTCTGCAAGACCTGTGAGGTTTCTCGCCTGCGGCTGCTTGTTTTGGCCGCGCAAAGCTCTAGCCTTTATCCAAGTGAATTGACGGGAGAAACCGATGCGTGCTCTTGGCCTGCTGGCTGCGACGATTGCCTGTGCGGGGCCGCTGATGGCCGCCGAGGTAAGTACCTTTACCCTGCCCAACGGCATGCAGGCCGTCGTGATCGAAGATCACCGTGCGCCGGTGGTGGTGAATATGGTCTGGTACCGGATCGGGGCGGCGGACGAGGCGCCGGGCCAATCGGGCGTGGCGCATTTTCTGGAGCATCTGATGTTTCAGGGCACCAAAAACCTGGCGCCCGGCGAGTTTTCGGCCACGGTCGAGGCGACGGGTGGCAGCGACAATGCCTTTACCTCCTACGATTATACCGCCTATTTTCAGCGGGTTGCGGCGGGTGAGCTGGATCTGATGATGCAGATGGAGGCGGACCGAATGGTTGGCCTGAAGCTGACCGAGGAAGACGTCGCGACCGAGCGGGATGTGATCATTCAAGAGCGCGCCCAGCGGACGGATAGCGAGCCTTCGGCCCTGCTCGGCGAGCAGATGGATGCGGCCTTGTTCATGAACCATCCTTTTGGGCGCCCCGTGATCGGCTGGAAGCATGAGATGGAATCGTTGACGCGCGAGACGGCGGTGGATTTCTACAAGGCGAATTACGCGCCCAACAATGCCATTCTGGTGGTGGCGGGCGATGTGACGCCGGACGAGGTCAAGGCGTTGGCGGAAAAGCACTTTGGTGCCTTGCCCGCCTCAGCCGTGATCGCGGCGCGCCTGCGCCCGTCCGAGCCGCCGCAACTGGCGGCGCGGCGACTTGCCATGGTGGATGAGAGGGTATCGGAGCCCTATGTGACGCGCAGCTATCTGGCGGCGGAGCGTAACCCCGGCGATCAAGAACAATCCGCGGCGCTGGTTTTGTTGGCCGAGTTGTTGGGCGGCAGTCCGACAACCTCGGTTCTGGCGCGGGCCTTGCAGTTTGACGCGCAGGTCGCGGTCTATGCCGGGGCGGGCTATGACGGGACCTCGATTGATCCGACGAGCCTTCAGATCACGGTGGTGCCGCTGCCGGGGGTGACGTTGAAGGCGGCGGAAACCGCGTTGGACGAGGTTTTGGCCAAGTTTCTGACCGAAGGCGTCGACGAGGCGGAATTTGCGCGGATCAAGCGCCAAGTGCGGGCGGCGGATATTTATGCGGCGGACAGCACCCAAGGGCTGGCGCAGAAATACGGCGCGGCGCTGAGCGTTGGGTTGACCGTGGCGGATGTGCAGGAATGGCCCGCGATCCTAGCGGCGGTCACCACGCAAGAGGTGATGGCGGCGGCGCGGGCGGTTTTGGTGCCCGAGCAATCGGTCACGGGCTGGCTTTCGGCACAGGAGGAGGCGCGATGACCGGATTTTTGGCGGTGGGTGCCGCGTTTGGCGCGTCGGCCCGAAAGGCACTGATGGGCTTGGGGTTGGCGCTACTGGCCTGCCCGGTCTGGGCCGAGGCCGAGATACAAGCCATCACCTCGCCGGGCGGGATCAAGGCCTGGTTGGTCGAGGATCACGGGATTCCCTTTACCGCGCTGTCGATCCGGTTTCAGGGCGGCACCTCGATCGATGCGGTGGACAAGCGCGGGGCCACCAATCTGATGATGGGCCTGATCGAGGAAGGCGCGGGCGATCTGGATGCGCAGGGCTTTGCGGCCGCGCGCGACGGCTTGGCGGCGGAGTTTCGGTTTTCGGCGGATCTGGACGGCGTCTCGGTGCGGGCGCGGTTTTTGACCGAAAATAGCGCGGAGTCGCTGGAATTGCTGCGTCAGGCGCTGATCTCACCGCGCTTTGACGCCGATGCGGTGGAGCGGGTGCGGGGGCAGGTTCTGGCCAATCTGCGCTCGGAGGCGAAAGATCCCGGCTCGATCGCGGGCGATGCGCTGCGGGTGCGGATGTTTGGGAAACATGTTTATGGGCTGCCGGCGGATGGCACTGTTGATAGCGTCACTGCGCTGACACGCGAGGATATCGTGGCGGCGCATCAGGCGGCCATGACCCGTAGCGGACTGACGGTGGCCGCCGCGGGCGATATCACGGCTGATCAGTTGGGGGCTATGCTTGACGGGCTGTTGGGCGCGCTGCCGGAAACTGGCGCGGATCTGCCGGGACGGGCAGAGATTGCGGCTGCGCAGGGGCTGAAAGTGGTGGCGTTTCCGGGCCCGCAGGCGGTGGTCACCTTTGCCGCGCCGGGCATACGGTTTGACGACCCTGATTATTTTGCCGCCGTGGTGATGAACGAGATCCTGGGCGGTGACCGCTTTGGCTCGCGTTTGATGGCCGAGTTGCGCGAGAATCGGGGGCTGACCTATGGCGCGCGCGCCTCTCTTTCAGTGTTTGATCAGGCCGAGATTATCTCGGGCTCGTTCTCGACCGGGGCGGATACTGCGGGGCAGGCCGTCGAGGTTTTGCGCGAGACCTGGGCGAAGATGGCGGCGGAGGGGGTCAGCGACGAAGAGCTGAACCTTGCCAAGCGCTATCTGACCGGGTCCTATCCGCTGCGGTTTGACGGCAATGGGGCGATTGCGGGGATCATGGTGGGGATGCAGGTGCTTGGCCTGTCGCCCGATTATCCCAAGACGCGCAATGCCTTGGTCGAGGCGGTGACGGCGCAGGATGTGGCGCGGGTGGCAGCGCGGCTATTGGATCCGGGCAAGCTGTTTGTGATGGTGGTCGGGCAGGACACGGGGTTGGTCGGCACCGAATAGACGGGCACAAGGGGGGCCAGCCCCCCTGCGTGGATCGTGGCGGTCCGCGCCTGCCTCCGGAAGTTATCCCCCAATTCTGATTGGCCGAATCTGTGCGGGCCTGCTAGAATTGGGGTCATGACGCTGCATGAACCCAAGATATCGGGGGCCGAAGGGCGCCCTGTGATCAAACCGCTGGATGAGGCGGCGATCAACCGCATTGCGGCGGGCGAGGTGGTGGAGCGTCCAGCCTCGGCGGTCAAGGAGCTGGTCGAGAACGCCTTGGACGCGGGCGCGCGGCGGATATCGGTGGATTATGCAGCGGGCGGCAAGGTGTTGATCCGGGTCACGGATGATGGCTGCGGGATGACGGCGGCGGATCTGCCTTTGGCCGTCGCGCGGCACGCGACGTCGAAAATTGATGGCTCGGACCTGCTGAACATCCGCTCTTTCGGCTTTCGGGGCGAAGCTTTGGCCAGCCTTGGCGCTGTGGGGCGGCTGGTGCTGACCAGCCGGGTGCAGGGGCTGGACGGACATGCGATCACGGTTACGGGCGGGCGCGAGGGGGCGGTGCGCCCGGCGGCGATCACGCGCGGCACGGTGGTCGAGCTGCGCGATCTGTTTTACGCCACCCCGGCGCGGCTAAAGTTTCTGCGCAGCGACCGGGCCGAGGCGCAGGCGATCGCCGAGGTCCTCCGGCGGCTCGCGATGGCCGAACCGCAGGTTGGTTTTACCCTGACCGAGTCCGCCGATGGCGAGGCGCCGCGCGTGATCTTTCGCGCCGATCCCCAGCAGGGCGATTTTTTTGACGCGCTGCATGGGCGGCTGACGGGCATTCTGGGGGCGGATTTCAGCGCCAATGCCCTGCGCATTGATGTGGAGCGCGAGGGGCTGCGGCTGGTGGGTTATGCCGCCCTGCCGACCTATTCGCGCGGATCTTCGGTGCAGCAATTTGTCTTTGTGAACGGCCGGCCCGTGCTGGACCGCGCGCTTTATGGGGCCCTGCGCGCGGCCTATTACGATTTTCTCAGCCGCGACCGGCATCCGGCGGCGGTGCTGAACCTGATCGTTGATCCTGAGCGTGTGGATGTGAACGTGCATCCGGCCAAATCCGAGGTCCGCTTTCGCGAGCCGGACGCGGTGCGGGGGCTGATCATCACGGCGCTGCGCTCGGCGCTGGCGGGGGCTGGGCACCGAGCGAGTTCCACCGTTGGCGCGGCGACCTTGGCGGCGATGCGGCCCGAAGGGCAGGGCGCGCCGCGGATTTATCAGATGGACCGCCCCTCGCAGGGCACTTTTGCAAGGGCTTTGGCGTTTCAGGCGCCCCAGCTTACCGGCGTTGGCTTTGCCGAAGCGCCGGTCGCCCGGTTGGAAGAGCCGGCGCAACTGGATGAGGCGCAGCATCCTTTGGGCGCGGCGCGGGCGCAGGTTCATGAAAACTATATCATTGCGCAGACTGCGAGCGGGATGGTCATTGTCGATCAGCACGCCGCGCACGAACGGCTGGTCTATGAACGGCTTAAGCGGCAAATGGCCGAAACCCGGATCCGTGCGCAGGCCCTCTTGATCCCCGAAATTGTGGAGCTATCGGCTCAGGATGCGGCGTTGATCCTGTCCCATGCTGGCGATCTTGCGCGGCTGGGGCTGGGTGTCGAGGCATTTGGTGGCGGCGCGGTCGTGGTGCGCGAGATGCCGGCGATTCTGGGTCAGGCCCCGGCGGCGGCGCTGCTGCGCGATGTGCTGGATGAACTTGTCGATCTCGGCTCCAGCCAATTGGTCCAGACCCGGATCGAGGCGATCCTCAGCCGGATGGCTTGTCATGGTTCGGTCCGTTCGGGCCGGGGGATGCGAGCCGAAGAGATGAATGCGCTTTTGCGCGAGATGGAGGCGACGCCGCATTCGGGCCAGTGCAACCACGGGCGCCCGACCTATGTGGAGCTGAAGTTGAGCGATATCGAAAGGCTGTTCGGGCGCAAATGATAAGTCTGTTCGGTCAAACCTTTGCCTGGAATTCGCCCGAGGCGCTGCTGATCGGCGGGGCGGCGATCGTGCTGCTGCTGGTTCTGGTGATGATCCTGCGGACCGCGGGGCGTTCGGCAATCGCGACCGAGCCTTTGCTGCGCGAGATGGGCTGGCTGGCGCAGCGCGTTCAGGGCCTGTCGGACGGGCAGGAACGTCTGGCGGGGGGCTTGCATCACGTCGGTGAAAACCAATCGCTCAGCCAGACCGCGATGCTGCAGATGATGGAGGCGCGGCTGGCCGAGGTGCAACGCGCCATGGGCGAGAGCCTGCAAGGCACCGCGACCCGAACCGCTCGCAGCCTTGGCGAGCTGAACACGCGGCTGGAAACCATCGACAAGGCCCAGGCCAATATCGAAAAGCTGTCGGGTAACGTGCTGTCTTTGCAGGATATCCTGTCCAACAAGCAGACACGCGGCGCCTTTGGCGAGATCCAGCTGAATGATATCGTGCAAAAGGCGCTGCCCTCGGACGCCTACCAGATGCAGGCCACGCTTTCGAACGGCAAGCGCGCCGATTGTCTGGTGCATCTGCCGAACCCACCCGGCCCGATCGTGATCGACGCCAAATTCCCGCTGGAGGCCTATGAGGCGATCCGGCGCGCCGATAACCCGCGCGCGGTACTCGAGGCCGCGCAGGCGATGCGCGCGGCGGTGCGCGCGCATATTCGGGCGATTTCTGAGAAATACATCATCGAAGGCGAGACGGCAGACGGCGCGCTGATGTTCCTACCCTCCGAAGCGGTCTATGCCGAGCTGCATTCCAACTTTCCCGAGATCGTGCGCGAAGGCTTTGCCGCGCGGGTCTGGATCGTCTCGCCGACCACCTGCATGGCGACGCTGAACACGATGCGCGCGGTGCTGAAGGACGCGCGGATGCGCGAGCAGGCGGGGGCGATCCGCAAGGAACTGGGCGAGCTTTACAAGGATGTGGACCGGCTGGTGGAGCGGGTCGGCAATCTGGACCGGCATTTTGCGATGGCGGCCAAGGATATCGAAGAGATCAAGATATCGTCGGACAAGGCGGGCAAAAGGGCGCGGCGGCTGGATAATTTCGATTTCGAGGAACTCGTGCAGCCGGACCCCAAACCGCTGAGCATCACCCCGGCTGCGGAATGAAACGCTGGTTGGGGGCCTCGGATTTCCGGAAAATGCCTTGGGCCAATGGCAAGGGCGTGACGGTGGAATTGGCGCGCTCTGATCTGGGCGGGGTGATGCAATGGCGGTTGTCGCGGGCCTCGGTCGTAGAAGACGGGGCTTTTTCGATTTTTCCTAGTGTCGAGCGTAATCTTACGGTGTTGACCGGGCCGGGGTTTGATCTGCTGGGCGTGGGGATTGCCCTGCAGGCGCGGCCCTATCGGCCGGTGGCCTTTGCGGGGGATGTGCCGGTTGGGGCTTGCGGGGTGACCGCGCCTTCGGATGACTTCAACGTGATGACCGCGCGGAAATTGGGGCCAGCGCCGGTTCGGGTTTTGGCGGGGGCGGAGGATCTGGCCTCTGATGGTTTGTGGGCGATCTATTGGCCGGAGCACGAGGCGCTGGTGATCACGGACGAGGGCTTTGCGTTTGATGGCGACGGGCCGGCCATTTTGGTTGGCTTGCCGGGGTAGGTTGAGGCTGCAGTCCTTTTCAGTTCAGTGAAATGCGCGCCAACTTTGAAAGATGTCCCCCCGCTCATTGAGCAGCGGTTTTCGCGATACCGGTTCAGTACGAAATGTCAGAGGGCAGCGCACGCCAGGGGCGAGTCGGGTGGTGCCCGGATCGCTAGTGGCGACCGGGCAGATTGCGGATAGTTGGTGAGGTGGCAGACGCTAGGGCGCCTGCCAAAGAGGGGACGGTCAGCGGAGCGCTTTGGGTTCTTACCCCTCTAAAGCGTCAGGCAGGCCATAAAGAAACCATCCATACCGCCCAACTCCGCCCAGAAATCGGGCCGCAGACGCAGCGCGCCGGTTTCGGTCAGCCAAGTCGGATCCATGCCGGGCGGATCCGCGGGAACCACCGTTAGCCCCGGGTGCCGGCTTAGCGCAGCGGCAATCTGGCAATCGCCTTCTTCGGGAAAAAGGGAGCAGGTGGCATAGACCAGCCGCCCGCCGGGCTTTAGCCAGCCAAGGGCGCGGTCCAGCAATTGGGCCTGCAATTCCACCAAAGCGGGCAGATCGCTGCCGTCCTTGACAAAGGGCAGGTCCGGATGACGCCGGATCGTGCCCGAGGCGGAACAGGGCGCGTCGAGCAAAATGGCGTCAAAGGGGGCGGAGGGCTGCCAATGCAGGGCATCCGCGACCACCATTTCGGCACCGAGGCCCAGACGTTTCAGGTTCTCTGCGACCCGGCCCATGCGCGGCCCCGAGATATCCAAGGCGGTGACCTGCGCACCCATCGCCGCCAATTGCGCGGTCTTGCCTCCGGGCGCGGCGCAAAGATCCAGCACGCAGTCGCCGGGGCCGGGGGCAAGCAGGCGCGCGGGCAGGGCGGCGGCGGCATCTTGCACCCACCATCCGCCCGCCGCATAGCCTGCGAGGCCCGTCACCTGCCCAGGCGCGGACAGGCGTAGGGAACCTGTCGGCAGGATCTGCCCCTCGGGCAGCTCAGCACCGGGTTTGAACGACAGGTCCAGCGGCGGGACGCCCGCCTGCACCGCCTCGATCGCGGCGACGGCGTCGCGGCCATAGGCATGGACCAGCGGTTGCCGCAGCCAGCGCGGCATTTTTTGCACCGGCCCGGCGATCGGCTCGGCAGGGATCTGGCGCAGGACGGCGTTGATCATGCTCGCCTGGTGCTGGGTCTTGCGTCCCGATTTCGCGAGCGTGACCGCATCATTGACCACCCCATGCGCGGCAGCGCCGGTAGCGATTTCGTGCAGGGCCAGACGCAGGATGTTCAGTACCGGAAGAGGCGGCGCTTTGCGCAGGTATTGGCCCAGGGTGATGTCCAAAGGTTCGATCTGGCGCAGAACGTCGGTGGCCAAACGCTGGGCGCGGGCACGGTCCTGCGGGCTCAGCGTCGGCGGCAGGGCCGGGCCGGCCAGCGCGGCGGACAAAAGATGTCCCTCGCCTAGAACCGCATCCAGCAGCGCCACCGCCGCGCCACGTGCGCCTTGACCTTTTGCCATTCCGACACCCCTACCCACACGTATCAGCGCGCTCTATATCAGGGGCAGAGCCGAGGTGTAACCATGTCCGAACCGATCCCCGATCTGCCCCCCGCCGCGATCCGCGCTTTGGCCGAAGCCGAGGCGCGCCGTCATGCCGCCAAACCAAGCGAGCTGCCGATAGAACTCGGCGGGCGTGCCGGGCCGGAGCCCGTACGCTATGGCGATTGGGAGAAAAAGGGACTGGCCGTCGATTTCTAAATTGCGGTCGATGGTGGTTGACGGCGGAAGAAGGGCTTAAGGCAAACAGGTCCGATTCCCGGCCAATCAGGCCGCGCGAATTTCGATCAGGGACAGATCCATGCCTGCGCCGCCCGTGATGGTCGCCAATGCAACGCCGTCCAGCACCAGGGTCGCATCGCCAGTTTCGGGGTCTTCGACAAAGGTGACATCGGGCGATGGGTGCACGGCCGGATCATAGATCAGCAAAAGGCTGTCCTCGCCCGCCGTGAAATCGGTGATGATAGCCGGCGGCATGCCCGAATTGTAATCATGCAGCGTGAAGTTGTCATTGCCCTCTTGGCCCGCGCCGTAATCGCCCGCGCCAAGATCAAGGATATCATCCCCGTCCTGCCCGTTCAGCGTATCGGCCGCGCCATCATCCACGCCGTTGCCGTCATTGCCGGTGATCAAATCGTTGCCGCCGCCGCCCGAAAGATCGTCGCTGCCCGCGCCGCCAAACAGGGTGGATTCGCCGCCGCCGCCCATGATGACATCGTCGCCATCCTGACCGTAAAGACTATCTTCGCCTTCACCGCCAATGATCTGATCATTGCCTTCGCCGCCTTGAATGAGGTCATTGCCCATGTGGCCAGACAGGGAATCATCCCCCTCTTCGCCCCAAAGGCTGTCGTCGCCGTCGCCGCCGCTGACGCTATCAGCGCCAGTCCCGCCCGCCAATTCATCATTGCCTTCGTCGCCGCGCAGCAGATCGTCGCCCGCGCCGCCAAACAGGCTGTCATTGCCCGCATAACCCTTTAGCTCGTCATTGCCGCCAAGACCTTCGAGCTGATCAATGCCGCTGTGGCCGGACAAAAAATCGACATCATCATCACCCCGCTGGGCGCTGGCGGAGGCGGTGTCGCCATTTTCGTCCAGGACATCGGGCGGGTCCAGAATATCAGTGCCATCAGAGTTGCCGCTCTGATTTTCGTCGCCCCAACCGTCGTTTTCCGCCGCCTCGCCATCATCTTCGTCGTTCTGATTAAACATGGAATCGGCCAGAACGCTGGCAAACAATGCGCCCAAAAGTCCAATCAACCCCAGCATGAGCAGCCTCCGCTTGCGACGATCAGGGGGCTATAATCAATCTTGTTAACCATGTTCGCCCCCAAGCCTTTGTTAACACTTTCGAATAATAAACATTCCTATCACAAATTCCTGTTCCGTTCTACTGGGCAGAGGCAGTAGTTTTACATAGTTTTCGACACTGGTTAAGGCGCGGAACCCTATGAGGGCGGCAAATCGGTCTTGCGGCAGGATGAGCGGACAAACCAAAAGGGGCTTCCCTTTTCGCGGCTTTGCCCCTATACGCGGCAACTCCAAGCGCCGAGAACGGCTTTGGTCAAGGGCCCTGCTGGACGACATCCCGGCTTGTGCCGTCACAATTCAACCCGCAAGGAGACATCGATGTCGATCACTGTCGAAGAAAAAGCCCGCCTGATCAAGGAATACGCGATCAAGGAAGGCGATACCGGCTCGCCGGAAGTTCAGGTTGCTATTCTGTCCAGCCGTATCGCGACCCTGACTGAGCATTTCAAGTCGCACAAAAAAGACAACCATTCGCGTCGTGGTCTGTTGATGATGGTCGCCCAGCGCCGCAAGCTGCTGGACTACACCAAAGCCAAGGACGAGGCCCGCTATGCCTCGCTGATCGCGCGTCTGGGTCTGCGCCGCTAATCCGGCCAAAAGACCAATCCTGAACGCCCGCAGCGCAAGCCGCGGGCGTTTTGCTTTTGCGCGTGGGGCGATGTAATCTGGGGCGCGCAGCAAAGGAGCGGCGAATGATCTTTGAAGATGTGATGGCCCGGCTGACCAGCCTGTCAAACCCTGATCTTTTGGCGCGCAATGCAGCAAACGGCGGCGGATCGGTGCCGATGGGCGATCTGCGCGCCTTGGCCAAGGCGATCAAGACCGACCAAGCGCTGGGTCTGCGGCTCTGGGCGAGCGGCGATGTCGATGCCCGGCTGGTGGCGATCCTGATCCTGAAACCCAAAGAGCTTGGGCCGGATGAGATCGAGACCATGATCCGCTCCAACGACCGGCTTTGGGTGTCGGACTGGCTGAATTCCTATGTGCTGAAACAGCACCCGGGCAAGGAGGCCCTGCGGCAGAAATGGGAACGCGAGACCCAGCCCTACCTCGCCCGCGCTTATTGGAGCTTGACCACCGAGCGGGTGGCTAAATCGCCCGAGGGGCTGGATCTGTCCGCGCTTTTGGACCGGCTGGAGACCGAGATGCCGGTTGCGCCTGAGGTGGTACAATGGACCATGAACAACACGCTTGCAGGTATCGGGATCAACCATCCAAGCCTGCGCGCAAGGGCATTGGTGATGGGCGAGGCGATGGGCATTTTCCGCGATTATCCGACACCGAAAGGCTGCACCTCGCCCTTCGCGCCGCTGTGGATTGGGGAGATGGTGCGGCGGGCGGGCTGACCCCGCGGCTGACCGCTCGGCGATCACCATCTGGCCGCTTCGCGTGCGGCCGCCCGGATGATGGCATCGCCAGCGCTTTTTTCAAGCGGCAGCGACAGGGCATTCTCAACGTCGTCAGGCGTAAGGCCGATGTCGCGCAACCGGGCGTCGCACATGCGGCCATAGCTGCGGCGGATCTGGCGGCGACGCGTCGCCTCGCTCAACATATCAAGCAGGGGAAGAAACGACAGCGACGCGCCGATCAGGACGGGGGCGGTGCGCTGGGGGGAACGGGTATGGGCCATGATGGATCCTCCTTGGGATAACGGTTTCTGCCCCTCCATCCTGCATTGCGCACCGCCGCTTCGGCTAGTTCTGGAACCGAAGGACACCGCTACGCTTTTCGAACTAGGCGTAATCTGCCCTGTCCACTACATTTGTATGCAGGAGGATCAGGCCATGCCAAGCAAGCCCTATGGAAGCATCTGCGCCCTGTCCAAAGCCTGTGACGCACTGGAGCCGCGCTGGACGCTTCTGATCCTGAACCAGATGTGGTCTGGCTATTCCCGCTTCAGCGACCTGCGCCGCGAGTTCGGCAACATCTCTCCCGGCGTCCTGTCCAAACGCCTGTCCGAGATGGAACGTCTGGGCCTGATTGAACGCATCGAAGATAGTGCCCGCGGTACGGTGGACTATGTCCGTACCCCCAAGGCGATCGAACTGGAACCTGCAATGGATGCGCTGTCCATCTGGGCCCAACGCAACATCGAGGCCGAGGTGGCGCTGGCGGACGCCAATCTGTCCATGCTGATGGGATATAACGGCAAGCACCTCGTGACCGAGGCCCTTCCCCAACGCCGGGTCGTGATGCGCTTCCATTTCTCTGACGAACCTGGCCCCCACAAAACCTGGTTCTTCCTCGTCGAGCCCGGCACACCCTGCGACGTCTGCGTCAGCTTGCCAGATGTCGACATCGACCTTTACCTGGAATTGACCAAGGTGTCGCTCCATGCCACCTGTTAGGGGCGTTCGACAGTACCGCGCGAAATCGAGGCCGGGCGCATGATTGTCACCGGCGACCCTCTTTTGATGCGCTCCATGACGCAATGGTTGCCCCGGTCCTATCACGCCACCGTCGAAGGCATCCGCATGTTGCCCGCTGCCGAATAGGTTTCCCCCAACCCGCCCCCTTCCCAAACCCCAACTTTTCCTGTATGCGCCCGCCATCTGCGACGTGAGGCCAGCCCCCGGCCACATGCATAGGATAGGGGGCGGCGGCAATTCGGCCGCTATGCAAACGGGAGACGCGGCAGGGGCCGTGGATGCTCTCATATAGGGAACGATCAATGTTCAACGTGACGACAAAATCAATCCAGTGGGGGCGCGAGACGCTGACACTGGAAACGGGCAAGGTTGCCCGTCAGGCGGATGGCTCGGTCATCGCCACCTTAGGCGAAACCCGGGTCATGGCCAACGTGACCTTCGCCAAAAAGCCCAAAGCTGGTCAGGACTTCTTTCCGCTGACCGTGCATTACCAAGAGAAATACTATGCCGCGGGCAAGATCCCCGGCGGCTTTTTCAAGCGTGAGGCGCGTCCTTCGGAAAAGGAAACGCTGGTCTCGCGTCTGATCGACCGTCCTTGCCGCCCGCTGTTCGTGGAAGGCTTCAAGCATGAAGTTCTGGTCATGGCGACCGTGCTGTCCTGCGATCTGGTCAACGATCCCGATATCGTCGCGATGATCGCGGTTTCGGCCGCGCTGACGATTTCCGGCGTGCCGTTCATGGGGCCAATCGGCGCCGCGCGCGTTGGTTTTGTGGCTGGCGAATACGTTCTGAACCCCGAGATGGACGACATGACGCAGCTGCGTCTGAAGCCCGATCAGCGGCTGGATCTGGTCATCGCTGGCACCAAAGACGCCGTGATGATGGTCGAATCCGAAGCCTATGAGCTGACCGAAGAGGAAATGCTGGGTGCCGTCAAGTTTGGCCATGCGGCCATGCAGCCGGTGATCGACATGATCATCGACTTTGCCGAGCATTCGGCCAAAGAGCCCTTCGACTATTCGCCTCCGGATTACTCGGCGCTTTATGCCTCGGTGAAAGCCGCCGGCGAAGTGCAGATGCGCGCGGCTTTTGCCCTGCGCGACAAGCAAGAGCGGACCAACGCGATTTCGGCCGCCTGCGCGACCATCGTTGCGGCTCTGTCGGAGACCGATAAAGCCGATGCAAATCTGGGTTCGGCGATCAAGAAGCTGGAATCTTCGATCCTGCGCGGCGATATCATCAACGGCGGCGCGCGCATTGACGGACGTGACAACAAGACCGTCCGCCCGATCGTGGCCGAAACCGGCATCCTGCCGCGCGCCCATGGCTCGGCTTTGTTCACCCGCGGCGAAACCCAAGGTCTGGTTGTGACCACTTTGGGAACTGGCGAGGATGAGCAGATCATCGACGCATTGAACGGCAACCACCGCTCAAACTTCATGCTGCACTATAACTTCCCGCCCTATTCGGTTGGTGAAGTGGGCCGCGTCAGCGGGCCGGGCCGCCGCGAGATTGGCCATGGCAAACTGGCATGGCGCGCGCTGCAGGCGGTTCTGCCGGCTGCGACAGATTTCCCCTATACCGTGCGCGTTGTCTCGGAAATCACCGAAAGCAACGGCTCTTCGTCGATGGCTTCGGTCTGCGGCGGCTCGCTGGCGATGATGGATGCGGGCGTTCCGCTGAAGGCACCGGTTGCTGGCGTGGCGATGGGTCTGATCCTCGAAGATGACGGCCGCTGGGCGGTTCTGACCGATATTCTGGGCGACGAGGATCACCTCGGCGACATGGATTTCAAGGTCGCAGGCACTCAGGCCGGCATCACCACGATGCAGATGGACATCAAGGTTGCGGGCATCACGCCCGAAATCATGGCGCAGGCTTTGGCGCAGGCCAAGGACGGCCGGATGCACATCCTGTCGGAAATGAACAAGGCGCTGTCGGCCCCGCAAGGCTTTAGCGAATACGCCCCAAAGATCGAAACCCTGCAGATTCCCACGGACAAAATCCGTGAGGTCATCGGTTCGGGCGGTAAAGTGATCCGTGAGATCGTGGAGCTTTCGGGCGCCAAGGTCGACATCAACGACGAAGGCATCATCAAGATCGCCTCGTCCTCGGCGGAGAACATCAAGAAGGCCTATGACATGATCTGGTCGATCGTGGCAGAGCCGGAAATTGGCCTGATCTACACCGGCAAAGTGGTGAAACTGGTCGACTTCGGGGCTTTCGTGAACTTCTTCGGCAAGCGTGACGGGTTGGTGCATGTCAGCCAGATCGCAGGCAAGCGCCTGAACCATCCGAACGAGTATCTGAAGGAAGGCCAGGAAGTTAAGGTAAAGCTTTTGGGCTTTGACGAGCGCGGCAAGGTGCGCCTTGGCATGAAGATGGTCGATCAGGAAACGGGCGCCGAGATTGCTGAAGGCAAGGGCGACGAGGCCTGATCCTTGGTTTAGAATAAGTGAGGCCCCGGAGCTTGGCTCCGGGGCCTTTTCATTTGGGGCAAGGGCCCTGCGTCAGATCGGCCGCTTTGCAAAGCGCAGGTAGGGCAGCTTGATATCCAAGGTGCCGAATTTGGCCGTGGCATCCTCGGTCGAAACCGACAGGGCAACGATCACGTCTTGCCCCGGCAGCCAATTGGCGGGCGTCGCAAAGGGCGCGCCGTCGGTGGCCTGAACGGCGTCCAGCGCGCGCAGAATCTCGGCGAAATTCCGGCCGACGGACATCGGATAGGTCATCGTCAGCCGCACCTTTTTGTCCGGCCCGATGATATAGACCGTGCGCACCGTCGCGGTATTGGCGGGGGTGCGGCCCTCAGCGGGCAGATAGTGTTCGGCAGGCAGCATGTCATAGGCCTTGGCCACGCTCAGCGAGGTATCATCGATAATCGGGAAATCGGCAGGGGCGCCGCCGAAGGATTCAATATCGCGCTTCCATTTGTCGTGGTCGGTAACCGAATCCACCGAGACGCCGATCACCTTGGTGCTGCGCTTTTTCCACTCCGCCGCCAGCTGCGCCACGGCGGCGAATTCGGTGGTGCAAACCGGCGTGAAATCGCGCGGGTGCGAAAAGACGATGGCGTAAGAGCCGCCGAGCCAGTCGTGAAACCTGATCTCGCCCGCGGTAGACTGGGCGGTGAAATCGGGGGCGATGTCGTTGATGCGGATGGACATAGGGTACCTCGTTGTTTGCTCAGCTGAAGATAGCCACTTTAGAACATTTTTTCACCTAGGGTCGGTGTGGCACGATAAAATAGTGCGGTTTTCCCGCCAATCAGATCCAGTTCAGATCAATTTTCTCCGACAGGCCGCATTCGGCAATACGCTGGCGCAGCGCCGCGTCAGTTTGCTGCAACGAGGGGATGGCATGGGCATGGGTTTCAACAAAGACTTTTTCGACCAGATCAATCGTGCCCCGGTCCAGCATCGCATGTAAAACCGCATATTCCGCGCCTTCGATATCGATTTTCAGCAGCTTGACCGGGCGGCCCAGCTTTTCGATGAAGTCGCAAAGATCGATTACCTCGACATCGATCCCATGCGCCTCATCGACATTGCGTTTTTCGGACATCAGGCTTGAACCTTGGGAAAAGCGCTCGGGGTTGCGGGCGTAATTCAAGTGCAAGTACAGCCGCAGGGTCCCGGGTTTGTCGAGAACAGCCTGTTGGTGCAGGTGCACATTCGCCATATCCTTGACCTTGGACCTAAGGCTGGCAAAGGCGTCGGGATTCGGCTCGAATGCGTGGACCTGCGCGCCCGAGCGGGCCAGAACCGTCGTGATAACCCCTAGATTTGCTCCGCAATCAATGGCGATATCATCGGGGCCGAGGTTCAAAAACTCGGGAATCGTGACTTCCCTGACATGCTGCGCCTTGCCCGGTTTCAGCCGATACACAAGTTCGCCGCCCCAGCGTTTCAGGGTCTTTTTCAGGCTCATGCGCCTTCTCCTCCGTGCAGCGCCCACCAGAGGGCGGCGGTGGTGTCTTCGATCTCGACGGCCTCGATATTCGCCACTTTGCGCATGACCCGGCGCTCGTGCGGGCCTTGGGCCACTGTCATGTTCGACCCGCGCGCCATTTTCTGCATCAGATCGGCGGTGGAGCGCGTGTAGTAGTGGTTCAGCTGGATGCGGTCCGCCGAGTAAAACTCCGGCGCATCGCGCCCTTTCAAACTGGCCGGCGCGCCGCGATCGTTCACGCTGACCGTTTCGCCGGACACTTCCATCCAGTGCACCTTGCAAGCCGTGACCTGACAAGGATCGCAGATCACCTTGAATTTCAACAAGGATTTCTCCATCGGATTCGGATGCCGGCGCAGATAATTCGGAATGATCCCGCCTTCGGGCGGCACCTCGTGCCCGCTGCGGCCAAACATATGCCAGGGCAGAGAGATCATCAAATAGGGCTCCAACGGGGCGAGCGCCTCGGTCAGGGTGCCGGTTTTGGGCACCAGAAATTCGTCGATGTCGATCCAGCTCATCCAGCGGTAAGCGCCGCCGAAATTACGCGTCGCATGGGCATAGGCCAGCATCTGATTATGCACCTCGCCGCCCCAGAACCCGAGCCGGAACTTTTGGTCCCATGGCACCACGGTCAATTGGCTAGCGGGCAGCGCGGCCCGCAGCGCCTCGATCGTGCCGTCGGTGCAGCCGTTGTCATAGATGTAGAAATGCCTAACCCCGGCAGCGGCGTGAAACCCGGCCCATTCGGCAATGTAACGCGCCTCGTTGCGGACAATGGCCACCAGCGCGATCCCGCTGCGCTGCGGTTGGGCGCGCGGCGGATCAATGGCCACCCGCGTCAGACTGGCCATCCGTTTCAAGCGGTAGAACACGGACCTGCCTCCTTGCGCTTGCCTATTCGAAACGTCATGCACCATTTGCCCGGCCCCGCCAACCGCGAATTCTGGCGCAATATTTGATCAAGGGGTCGGTGGAATGCTTGCCTCACCGGCAAAGCGGTGCGAAGTTAGTCGCGCAAATCTGGAGTATCCGACCATGCTGATCAAGCGCGATTTCTATATCAATGGCCAATGGGTCGCCCCCGCCGTGCCGCGCGATTGCAATGTGATCGACCCTTCGAACGAAGAGGTATGTGCGGTTATCTCGCTCGGCTCGCCGGCCGATACCGATGCGGCCGTTGCCGCCGCCAAGGCCGCCTTTCCGGCTTGGGCCGCCACGCCCCCCGCCGCGCGCCGCGCCTATGTGGTCAAGATCCTGGAGCGTTACGAGGCCCGCAAAGAAGAGTTCGCCCGTGCGATTTCCATGGAAATGGGCTCGCCGCTGGATCATGCCCGCAACAGCCAGGCGCCTTGCCTGCCTTGGCATACTGACAATTTCCTGACCGCCTTTGACCATATCGAATGGGTGCGCCCGCTTGGCCCCCATGCCCCGAACGACCGTCTGGCGCTGGAGCCGATTGGTGTGGTCGGGCTGATCACGCCGTGGAATTGGCCGGTAAACCAGATCGCCCTAAAGGCCATCCCGGCCATTCTTGCCGGCTGTACCTGCGTGCTGAAGCCGTCGGAAGAAAGCCCGTTGAACGCTATGATGTTTGCAGAGTTCTGCCATGAGGCAGGCCTGCCGGCGGGCGTCTTCAATCTGGTCAACGGCGACGGGATGGGGGTCGGCGCGCATCTGACCACGCATCCGGACGTCGAGATGATCTCTTTCACCGGATCGACCCGCGCGGGCAAGGCCATCTCTGTGGCGGCCGCCGAGACGCTGAAGCGGGTGACGCTGGAGTTGGGTGGCAAGGGTGCGAATGTGATTTTCGATGACGCCGATGACCGGGCGGTTGAGCGCGGCGTGCGCCATATGATGGATAATACCGGCCAGTCCTGCAACGCGCCGAGCCGCATGCTGGTGCAGCGCGGCTCGTACGACCGCGCGGTGCAGATCGCGGCGCAGGTGGCTGATTCGATCAAAGTCGGCTCTGCCCATGAAGAGGGCAACCATATCGGACCGGTCGTGAACCGCCGCCAATGGGAACAAATTCAAGGCTTTATCCGAAAAGGCATCGACGAAGGCGCGCGGCTGGTTGCCGGCGGGCCGGGCTTGCCCGATGGGTTCAACCGCGGATTTTACATCAAGCCGACGATCTTTGCCGATGTCGTGCCGGGGATGACCATTGAGCGCGAAGAGATCTTTGGCCCGGTCATGTGCATGATCCCCTTTGATACCGAAGCGGATGCGGTGCGGATTTCCAACGACACTCCCTATGGTCTGGCCAATTATGTGCAAACGCAGGACGGGGCCAAGCGCAACCGGATGGCGCTCGCGCTCAAGGCGGGGATGGTGCAGACCAATGGCAAGAGCCGCGGCGCAGGTTCGCCCTTTGGCGGCGTGAAATCGTCGGGCCGCGCACGCGAGGGTGGGATCCTGGGGCTCGAGGAATTCCTCGAGGTCAAGGCGATCTCGGGTTGGGATTCGGCCGCCGAATAGGGTCTTTTCGGGCCGCGGGTCCTGCCTCAGCGGCGACAGTCCGCGTCGCTTTTGCGGCACCATGTCGCGCGGGCGCCGCTATGCTGGAGCAAAACCGGAGTCCGCCGATGTCGCACCACCCCCGCCTGTCGCAGCCCTTGCAATTGCGCGGCCATACCCTGCGCAACCGCATCGTTTTTGGCGCCCATACCGCGAATATGTCGGATCAGGGCCTGCCGGGGCCGCGCGTAAAGAGCTATCTGGCCGAGCGCGCGCTGGGCGGCGCGGCGATGATTGTGTCCGAACCCGTGCCCGTGCACCGCACCGGCGTTTTGACGCGCGGCAACTACCTTGCGGGCGATGACGCCGTGATCCCCGGCTTTCGGGCGGCCACTGATGCCGTGAAAGACGCGGGCGCCGTGGTGATCCAGCAGCTTTACCACATCGGCGCTCACGGCGATTCCGATCTGTCGTTCGAGCCGCATTGGTCGCCTTCGGGCGGGCCCTCCTATCACGACAGCGACGGCTCGCACCGCATGACGGAGGCGGAAATCGAGGAATTGCTGGAGGCTCATGTGGTCGCCGCCCGCCGCGCCAAGGTCTGCGGCTTTCAAGGGGTGGAGGTCTGGGCGGCCTATCATTCGCTTCTTGATCAATTCTGGACGCCCTGGAGCAATACACGCACCGATCGTTGGGGCGGTTCGCTGGAAAACCGCACCCGCTTTTCGCGGGAATTGATCGAGCGGATCCGGCGGGCCTGCGGCGAGGAATTCGTGGTCGGGCTGGCGGTCAGCTATTCGCCGGGCTTCGACGTTACGCTGTCGGCGGAATCCCTGTGCGAAATAATCAGTTTGCATGATGCGACGGGTCATGTGGATTATGTCACCGCCGGCTATGGCAGCTATCTGGAGTTCGAGGGCATCATCCCCGCCTTCACCTCGGGCGAAAAGCTGACCACGCCCTTGACCGCGCAGCTGAAAAGCCTCGTCAAACACGCGGTGATCACCGCCGAGGCCGGGGTGCGCACACCCGATAATGCCGAGACGATCATCGCCAGCGGCGAGGCGGATCTGGTGTCAATCGTGCGCGGGCAGATCGCCGATCCGCATCTGGCGCGCAAGGCCACCGAGGGCCGGGCCGAGGATATTCGCGGCTGTATTTCGTGCAATCAGATGTGCTGGGGCCGCCGGTCGCGCGATTACTGGATCTCTTGTCTGGTCAATCCCTCAGTCGGGCGCGAGTTTGAATGGGGCGGTGACCGGTTTGAACCCACCGAAGTGCCGCGGCATGTTCTGGTGGTCGGAGCAGGGCCCGCGGGGCTAGAGGCGGCGCGGGTTGCCGGCGAACGCGGGCACCGGGTGGAGATTGTCGAGGCTTTGCCTGTAGTTGGCGGTCAGTTCCGGCTCGCGGGGATGCAGCCCCGGCGGGCGCAGATTTTGGACCTCATGGATTGGTATGAACGATCGTTCATTAAGCTAGGCGTGCAACTGCGGCTGAACTGCTTTCTGGACGAAGGTGAGATCGCGGCGCATGCCGCGGATGTGGTGATCCTTGCGACCGGCTCCTTGCCGGATGAGGACGGGTTTCAGCGCTGGCAGCCGCAACACCAGCGCCTGCCGGGGATCGATCTGGGCGGGGTGTTCTCGCCCGAAGCTGTCTTGCGGCGCGAGGCGCGGATGGGCGATGCGGTGGTGGTCTATGACGAGGGCTCCAATTGGCGCGGGGTGGGTACGGCTTGGGCGCTGGCGGAGCAAGGTAAAAAGGTGACAATCGTGACGCCGGAGGCCTTTGTAGGCAAAGAGCTCGCGCGAACCGCAGCGGACGGCGCGGCGCGGCGGCGGATGGCGCAGCTGGGTGTCAAATTTCTGACCGAGCATTGCTTGTCGCGCTGGCATGGAAATGGGGTGACGGTGCGTAACCTATTGACTGGTTTCGAAGAAACTCTGGCGACCTCGGCTTTGGTAATGGCGACGACCAACCGTGCTTTTGATCCTTGGCCCGAGGCTTTCGCCGGCAAGACCACGCATCGGATCGGCGATTGCACGGCGCCGCGGCTGGCGGCCTATGCGTTTTACGAGGGCCGCGCGCTGGGCCGCACGCTTTAGTCACCGTGCGGCCGTCTCAGCCAGAGCGGGCGAAACTGCTGGCTGTGGACAGAGCCCAAGCCTCGCGGAACCGAGGAGAGGAGCTTGGGTCGGCCAAAAGCTGACCCGGCTTCAGCATTTCATACTGCTCGGCAAAGGAAATCACCCGGTCGGACGAGGCCCGCCGCTGAAAATGATGTGGCCGCAGGTCCAAAGGCCGGTCCAGCCCGGCCGCTGCCACCAATTCGGCCAGCGCATGCAGCGTATTGTGGTGGAAATTCGCCACCCGTTGCGCCTTGTCAGGCACCACCAGCGCGCGCTGGCGCATCGGGTCTTGCGAGGTCACGCCCCTGGGGCACATACCCGTATGGCAGGACTGCGCCTGAATGCAGCCAATCGCGAACATGAAGCCGCGCGCTGCATTGCACCAATCGGCCCCCAGCGCCAAAACCCGCGCGATATCAAAGGCCGAGGTGATCTTGCCACTGGCCCCGATGCAGACTTTGTCGCGCAAACCGACCCCGATCAGCGCGTTATGGGCAAAGGTCAACCCGTCGCGCAGCGGCATGCCGACGTGATCCATAAACTCCAGAGGGGCCGCGCCAGTGCCCCCTTCCTTGCCGTCGATCACAATGAAATCTGGGGTGATTCCTGTTTCCAAAATGGCCTTGCAGATCGCCATGAATTCCCAAGGATGGCCAATGCACAGTTTGAAGCCGGCGGGCTTTCCGCCCGAAAGGCTGCGCATTTGCGCGATCATTTCCAGCAACCCAATCGGGGTCGAAAAGGCCGAATGCGAGGCGGGCGAGACGCAGTCTTGCCCCATAGGCACCCCGCGAATAGCTGAGATTTCGGCCGTCACCTTGGCAGCGGGCAGCACTCCGCCATGGCCGGGCTTGGCACCTTGCGAGAGCTTCAATTCAACCATCTTGATCTGGTCTTGCTGCGCCGTTTCGGCAAAGCGTGCGGGATCATACCCGCCCGCATCGGCCCGGCACCCGAAATAGCCAGAGCCGACTTCCCACACCAGATCGCCGCCAAACTCACGGTGATAGGAGGACACGCCGCCCTCGCCCGTGTCATGGAAAAAGCCGCCCAGCTTCGCGCCCTTGTTCAGCGCCAGGATCGCATTGGAGGACAACGCCCCATAACTCATTGCCGAGATGTTCAGCAGGCTGGCCGCATAGGCCCGATCACCCGTGCCGATCTGAACCCGCATTTCGGACACGGGCAGCTCTTTTTTCGGCGCCAGCGAATGGTGCAGCCATTCGTACTGCTCCTGATAGACGTCATACATTGTGCCGAAGGGCCGTTTATCCAGGTCCTTCTTGGCGCGCTGATAGACAATGGCCCGTTTGTCGCGCGGGAAAGGCG
This sequence comes from uncultured Paracoccaceae bacterium, assembly GCA_903930735.1. Lineage (GTDB taxonomy): Bacteria > Pseudomonadota > Alphaproteobacteria > Rhodobacterales > Rhodobacteraceae > CAIYZT01. The sequence goes on from CAIYZT010000107.1 coordinate 32,780, forward strand.
TGCCGTCCTTGTCGCCCTCAAAAAAATACTGGCGCAGTACGGGGCGGATCTCTTCAAGAAAAAAACGTAGATGCGCGATGATTGGATAGTTGCGCAAGATCGCGTGGCGCGTTTGCCTGAGGTCGTGGATCCCCAGCGCCGCAACGCCTGACAGGGCAATCGCCAGCGGCAGCAGCCACCAATCTTGGCGCGGCACCCAAACCGCAAGGACAAAGAAAATGAGCGCCCCTAGAATTGAGAGGGTTAGCGCGGCATAGCGCCGTTCAAAAACAGAAGTCCAGACAGACATTGGGGTCCCCTTTCCGTGCTCATCAAACGCGCAAATCCTTGAAACGAGGTTAACGCTAGATTGTGACAGGAAAGTCAGTGTTCAGAATGGGCAGGGGGCCGCGAAATGCACCCTCTCGCCGCATTGCGGGTGGTGCAGCGCCAGGGTTTCGGCGTGCAGCATAAGGCGCGGCCAGGCATTTGCCCCCGCAACATCATAAATCGGATCGCCTAGAATCACATGGCCCATGGCCAGCATATGCACCCGAAGCTGATGGCTGCGCCCGGTCAAGGGCGATAGGCGCAGGCGCGTCTCGCCCTCGGCCCGCCCGATCACCTGCCAGTCCGTTTGCGCCGGGCGGCCATTTTCATGGTCAATCATCTGGCGCGGACGATTGGGCCAATCAGAGCCCATCGGCAGGTCGATATGACCCGCCTCGCCGTCAACCTCACCCTTGACCCGCGCGATGTAAGTCTTTGTGGCGCTGCGTTTTTCGAACTCCTGCCCCAGAAATCCCTGCGCCTGTTTGGTGCGCGCAAAGATCATCACGCCCGAGGTGTCACAGTCCAGCCGGTGCACCAAAAGCGCATCCCAGCGCGCGGCCTGAAGGCGCCCGATCATGCAATCGCTGCGCCCCTCAAGCTTGCCCGGCACCGACAAGAGCCCGGCGGGCTTGTCCACCACAACCAGATGCGCATCCTCGTAAAGGACCGTCAGCGGCACATCGGGCGGATTATAGACGAAATCGGGCAGAAGCGGCCGGATCACAGGATCTGGTGCCCGGCTTTGACAAGCTTTTCAGCCAGATAGCGGATATGGGCCGGCCCCACTTCGCAGCAGCCGCCGACGATGGTGGCGCCCATGGCGACCCATTCCCTGGCAAACTCGGCGTATTTTTCCGGGGTCAGATCGTGGCGATGGGACAATTCCTTTACCGTCGGCGCATCCTTTAGGAAATTGCCGGAAATATGCGTGAATCCATTGGCATAGGCGCCAAAGGGCAGGCCCAGCGGCTTTAGCCCCGCCATCGCCGCCGCCATCGATTCTGGCACCGAGCAATTGGCCAGCACCGCCGCCACCGAATAGTCCGCCAAAACCGAAGCCAGACCCGAGATCTTCTCGCCCGAGCGCAGGCAAGAGCCATCGTTATCATCAACCGAGATCGACAGCCAGACCGGTTTACCCGAGGCCTGCGCGCCCTTGACCGCGCCTTCGCACATCTCGATCGAAGCCATGGTTTCGATCAGGATCACATCGACATGGGGCCCCAGGATGGCGGCAATTTCCGCATATTTGGGCGCGGCCAAGGCGACGGCTTGGGTCACTTCGGGCCGGTAGGACCCGATCAGCGGCCCCATGGAGCCGGCGATCAGACCCTTGCCATGGGCGGCGCGGGCCTCATGCGCCTCAGAGAGCGCGCGCAGGTGTAGGGCGTGAAAGAGATGGTCCATCTCAAACCGCTCGAGCCGGTCATGGTGGATCGCATAGGTATTGGTGGTGGCAAGGCTCGCCCCCGCAGCAAAGTAATCGCCGTGGATATCGCGCACCATGCCGGGGTGGTCGATCATCACGCGGGTGGCCCAAAGAGGGGTCGGCTCATCGCCCGAACGCGCAACCAGTTCCTGCCCCATGCCGCCGTCCAGAAGGGTGATGTGTGCCATGGGCTTCTCCGAATTGAGGGCCTCACGTCGAGGCGTTTGTCGATGTTTAAGCCTTGGGCGGGGGATTGACCAGCGGGGGCGCAGAAATTTGGACCTAGCAGCATGGCCCGTGGCATCGATCAAAACCCTTGATTTGACGGCGCGGACAAGAGCGGTCAGTCTAGGCCAAAGAGGTGCCCATGGATTACGAAACCGTTCCCGCCCCCGACTTTGGCCATTCCCTGACCGCAATTTCGGTCAATCTTCTGTGCCGAGATGTGCGCGCCGAAGTGCGGTTTCTGACCGAGGTGATGGGGCTGACCGCCCATCGCGTTTCGGCCGATTTCGCTATTGTCCTGCATGCGGGTCAGCCGCTGCAACTGCATTCCGATGGGACCTATGCCAACCACCCTCTGCCCTCGCTTTTGCCCGAATCGGGTCCGCGCGGCGGCGGAATCGAGATCCGGCTGCACGAGGCGGACCCGGATATTTGCGCGGCGCGGGCTGCGGGTTTTGATGGTGCGATGGTGCTGCAGGCCCCGAATGACAAGACCCCACATGGCCTGAGGGAGGCGACGATCCTGTCGCCCTCTGGCTATGCCTTTGTGCCCTCGCGCCGGATTTAGAGCGTGTTGCGCTCAATCGTGTTCACCCGATTGAGCGCAACCGCAATATTCCCGGCCTGTGCTGGTCTTGGATTGCCTTCAATCTGAATCAGAGTGAAGGCAATCCGATCTAAACAGCGTTTTCAAAGACTTCGGCCAAGAGGGGCACCAGCCAGTCCTCATCGGACTTGGTAAAAGCGGCGGGCGTATCGCTGTCGATATCCAAGACGCCAAAGAGCCGCCCGGCACCGTTCCAGACCGGCAAGACCAGCTCCGACCGGGTCGAAGAGGAGCAGGCGATATGGCCGGCAAATGCCTCGACATCCGGCACGTTTTGCACGAGGCCCGTCCGCGCGCAGGCCCCGCAAACGCCGCGCGAAAATGGGATCACCAGACAGCCGTGCCCGCCCTGAAATGGGCCGATTTTCAGCAATTCTGGCGCAACGACCCGGTAAAACCCCGTCCAATCGGCAAAAGGATGGGCATGATGGATCTCGCAAGCCAGCGTCGCCATCAGCGCGACACCATCATGCTCGCCTTCACAAAGTGAGCGGATGACATTCGTAACTGATTGATAATCCAAATTAATACCCCAAAGCGCAGCCGTCTTTCCGCGGGTCCGACCCACCGATGAGCCCGCCGTCATCCGTGATGACAATCGCCTGCGCGCCACCAATCGGTTCAGGCGCGATTGAAACCTCATGGCCCATTTCGGCCAGTTCGGCTTGCACTTGCGGGCCATAGCCGCGCTCGATCAGCATGCCTTCGGTCCCCGAAAAACAGCGCGGCGCGTCGACGGCGACCTGCAAATCCATCCCGAAATCTTCGAGGTTGGTGATCAGACGCGTATGGCCGCAGGGCTGATAGGCGCCGCCCATCACGCCAAAGGGCATCACCACGCGGCCCGCGCGTTTGACCATGCCCGGAATAATCGTATGCATCGGGCGCTTGCCGCCGCCCGCCTCGTTCGGATGGCCCGGTTCCAGCGTAAAACCCGCGCCCCTGTTTTGGAAGTTTATCCCGAATTTGGCCGATGCCAGCCCCGATCCAAAGCCCCAAAAGATCGAATAGATCAAGGAAACCGCCATCCGGTCACGGTCCACCACGGTGATATAGACCGTATCTTTGTGAACGGCCTCGCTCAGGCGGCTGGAGGAGGCCATGGCCCGTTTGGGATCGATCAAAGCCGCGAGTTTCGATGCGGTTTGCGGCGAAAGCATATGGTCCAGCCCCGCGGTGCTGTCGGCGATAAAGCGGTTGCGGGCGTCATAGGCCAGCTTGGCGGCCTCGGCCTCGATATGGGCGCGCGCCGTGCCGAAGGGGTCCATCGCGGCCAGATCGAAATGGGACAGGATGTTGAGCATCAAGATCGCCGTCGCGCCCTGGCCGTTTGGCGGATGTTCGAATAATTCCAATCCCTTATAGGCGCCACTGATCGGATCTGCCAAGGTGGACTTTGTGGCGGCCAACTCGGTCAGATCATGACTGCCGCCCTGCGCGCGCAGCGAGGAGATCATGTCTTCGGCGACCTCACCCTCGTAGAATCCGGCGCGGCCTTCCTTGGCGATGCGGCGCAAAACCTCGGCCTGGCCGGGGGCGCGAAAGATTGTGCCGGGTTTGGGGGGGCCTTCGTTGCCCAGATAGAACCGGCGGGCATCGCCTTGGAGGGCGGGCGCATCTTCGGCCCAGTCAAAGGCGACGCGGGGGGCGACCGGGACGCCCTCTTCGGCGTAACGGATCGCGGGGGCGAGGACGCGGTCCAGCCCGAGCCTGCCGTAATCGGCGCTGAGACGGCAAAAGGCATCCACCGCGCCGGGCATTGTAACGGATTCTATGCCGCGCAGGGGGACCTTTTGATGGCCAGCGGCCCGCATAGCATCGGCGGACAGGCCAGCCGGCGCGCGGCCCGACCCATTAAGGGCGATGATTTGTTCTGATCCGGCAGGCTTGACGAGGACAAAACAATCGCCGCCGATCCCAGTCATTTGCGGCTCGCAGATGCCCAAGAGCACGGCCCCTGCCAAGGCAGCATCGACCGCATTTCCGCCCGCCTCTAGGGTTTCAATCGCGACCTTGGCGGCCAGCGGATGCGAAGTGGCGGCCATCCCGTTCGCGGCATAGACGGCCGAGCGGCCCGGCAATTGAAAGTCGCGCATAGATTTCTCCCCTTTGGCCGGAGCGTAGCGCGCAACGGGACCCGGAGGAATTCAAAAATACAGCAATTCTGCTCTGGGGGCTGAATAGCGTTTCGGATGGACCTGAGGAGTATTGCACTTGGCTGGGTTTGGGGGATGCGGTTGCGGATAAATCACGCCAACATCAACAGGGCCCGGACAGGAACTTGGCTTGCAGGCCCTAGGTGGGATCGAAAGAGTGCCTCGGCGCCGGGGACTGGGTGGGGGCAATGATCCACGGCGCCAAGGGAAGCTTTATGCAGCTACAAGAATGACTATGCAGATAGTTCGCGGCGGCAATTGGGGCAAACTTGGGCCATTCTGTGTCAGTTTTTCCGCATTGTCTGTAAGCCCCGGCCCCAGCCAGGATTAGGCCTGAACTTCGAAACACAAATGGTTTAGATTGCCATGCCGTTCATAGGCCAGATCCATGGTCAGTGTGCGAATCAGAAACCAGCCGAATCCTCCCTCAGGCAGTTCTTCGCCCTCGACCAGGGGTTTCAGCAGACCCTGGGGCAATTGTTCATTCGGCATCGGCAGGCCTTGGTCGTAAACCGAGACCCGCAGGACCGGCGCGAGATGGTCAACGCAGATGCGAATCTGGCCGGGGCCGTCGCGATAGGCGTGTTCGACCACATTATTCAGCGCCTCGGCCAAGACGATTGCCACGGTGCCGCGAATCTCATCGGACAGGGCCCGCAGGGGCTTCATCGACATCAGCAGGCCCAAGCCATCGCGCACAGCAAGGATATCGCCTTGAATGGTCAGGCAGGCCTGATGCTGCATCGCGGTTTCGTCCAGATCAGGCTTTATCGTGCTCGCGGGCTCAAACTGCATTCCGCAATCCTTCGGACTGGGATTCCGGCAGGCTGGCATGGATGGTGAATACCGAATCCATGCGGGTCAGGCGGAACACCTTTTCGACGGTGGGCGTCAGACCCGACAACTCCAGCTTGCGGCCGGGGCCGATCGCCTTCATCGCGGCGATGACGGCGCCCAGACCGGAACTGTCCAGAAAGGCCACCTTGGACATGTCGAGCAGCACCCGGGCGTCGGCGGTTTGCGTCAACTCGCGCATCGCGTCCTTGAACTGGATGGCGCCCGCCGCATCAATGCGGTCACCCGCCGCCCGGATCAAAAGATAGTCACCGCGCTGTTCTGAATACAAATGCATCCTGATCTCCCATCAATCTTGGAATCAAGCTAAGCAAAAGGAGTTACGGAATCGTAAGCGGCGCTGCGGTTAGATCATGTTGCCCTCAAGAGGGTTCACCCGATGGAGCGCAACCGCAATATTCCCGGTCTGTGCTGGTCTTGGATTGCCTTCAATCTGAAGCAGATTGAAGGCAATCCGCTCTAATTCAGCTGGTATTGCAGCGGATACATCCCATCCTCGAAATCGCCAAACAGGTCGGGCAGATCGGGATGGCTGACCGGCTCTCCGGTCTCGTCCGGAACCAGATTCTGCTCGGAGACATAGGCGACATAGTAGCTTTGGTCGTTTTCGGCGAGCAGATGGTAAAAGGGCTGATTCTTGGGCGGGCGGCTTTCCTCGGGGATGTTCTGATACCATTCCTCGGTATTTGAGAACATCGCGTCCACGTCAAACACCACGCCGCGAAACGGGTGCTTGCGGTGCCGCAAGACCTGACCGATGTAATATTTGGCGTCCGTCTTAAGCATCATGTCC
>CAIYZT010000108.1 GCA_903930735.1 uncultured Paracoccaceae bacterium
CAAAGGAGAGCGGTCATGTCGCAGATTACCACGGTCGGGCTCGATCTGGCGAAGAACGTGTTTCAGGTGCATGGGGCTGACGGCGCGGGTCGGGCGATCCTGCGCAAGTAGCTGAGGCGAGCGCAGGTGTTGGAGTTCTTCAGTCAGCTGCAGCCCTGCGTTGTTGCTATGGAGGCTTGCGGCGGCACCCACTTCTGGGGCCGCGAGATCGGTAAGCTGGGCCACGAGGTGCGGTTGATCCCTCCCGCCTACATCAAGCCCTTCGTCAAGCGCCAGAAAAACGATGCGGCAGATGCCGAGGCTATTTGCGAAGCGGCGGTTCGCCCGACGATGCGCTTCGTGCCCGTGAAGAGCGAAGAGACCCAAGCGGCCGCGATGGTCTTCCGCCTGCGCGAGTTGCTGATCCGGCAGAGGACGGAACGTGTCAACGACTTTGAGACATTGGGTTTTTGAGTTTAGGCTTGGGCTGGCTCTGTTTTCTTAGGCGGGTTGATCCAAACGGCAGTCGGGATTTGGGGCGGTTTGGGGTGCTGGCGGACAAACCGCCCGGGTGTGCTTAGGAACGCGGCGTCGATCGCGGTTTGGCGAGCGGTGTGGATTGCGCTGGCCTGCCTGAAGTGGATCTGGTCGGGGGTCATCAAGCCGATGCCTGCGTGATGATGGTCTTCGTTATACCAGGTGAAAAAGCGGCGGCAGAACGTGCGGGCATCAATGATGGTTTGGAACCGTTTTGGAAACTCCGGGCGATATTTCAGGGCCTTGAAGTGGGCCTCCGAGAACGGGTTGTCGTTCGACGTGTGCGGCCTGCTGTAGGATTTGACCACGCCGAGATCGGCGAGCATCAGGGCTGTCGCCTTGGCCTTCATCCGTTGCCCGGCAGTGATTTGCCCGGCAAATCACAAGAGGGTCTTTGCTGATCTGGCTGGACAAGGAGATGACCTGGCTCGCGCCGCCTGAGGGCAGCCCCGGTCGCCCTGCGGTTTTCTCGGATGCCGCGATCCAATTCTGTCTGACGATCAAGGTGCTGTTCAAGCTGCCTTTGCGGCAAACGACGGGAATGGTGGCCAGCCTGCTGAAGATGGCGGGCTCGGACTGGGCTGTGCCGGACTACACGACCTTGTGCCGACGCCAGAGGACCTTGGCGGTGCAGATCCCCTACCCATGATCCGGATCAATCTTTCCCCCGAACCGCAATGGCTCAATCTCGGCCATGCCGTCAGGTTGGAGCTTTTGCCGCTGACCACGGCGCTGATGGTCGCCACCCGATACATCACTGCCACGCGGTCACTGATGTGTTGCACTACCGACAGGTCATGCGCGATGAATAGAAACGCCGTTCCCTGTTCGCGCTGCACGTCTTTTAAAAGGTTCAGCACCCCCGCCTGCACCGAGACATCAAGCGCCGAAACGGGTTCATCCAGCACCACAAGCTCTGGCTTCAGCGCCAACGCGCGGGCGATCACCACGCGCTGCCGCTGCCCGCCCGACAACGCGTGTGGAAAACGCAGGCCATGTTCTGGATTCAACTGCACAAGGTCCAGCATTTCCGCCACGCGCGCCTTGCGACTCGCGCTGTCCAGATCACTGATCCGCAGCGGTTCCGCGATGTTGTCGGCCACCGACATGCGTGGATGTAGCGAGGCATGGTCGCGCCCGACCACCAGCAACATCATGGTGTGGACGCGCCAAGCGGGCAACAGCCCACTGGCCTATATCCAGCCCGGCCATGATGCCAGAACCTATGCCGATCCGAACTATCGCCAATTGGTGCTGAACGGTCTCGACCGGGCGATCGGCGAAGGTGAGCTTTGGCGCATCCGCAACAGTGGGGGTTGATGCGCCTTTACGTGTCCATCGGGCCGAACCCGCGCATCGTGCGCATGTATGCCGCCGAACGTGGTATCGCACTGGAAGAGATATGGATCGGCCTTGCCGCAGGCGAAAACCGCCGCGAACCGTTTCTAAGCCTCAATCCGGCGGGGCAACTTCCCGTGCTTGAAATCGGGCCCGGGCAGATCATCGCCGAAAGTCTGACCATCTGTGAGTATCTCGATGAAACGGTGGACACTCCATCACCTCACCTTATCGGGTGTGATCCCTTCACGCGGGCCAGAACACGGATGTGGCTGCGCCGGATCGAAGAACGCTACTCCCAGCCGGTGACGGCTTCCTTTCGCTTCGGGCCGGGGCTTGCAATGTTCGGCCCGCGCCTGCGCTGTCTGCCCGAGGCCGCCGAAGGCATGGCGGCGCTTGTCCGTGATGGCGAGGCATGGCTCGACGCGCAACTGCCGGCAAGTGGATTCGGCGCCTCCGACATGCTGACGCTCGCGGAAATTGTGCTCTATTGCTCCATGGATTTTGCGATCAACCGGGCGGGACTCCCGCCGGACCCCAAGCACTCAGCCCTGTCGAGTTGGTTTGGAAGGATGGACGCTCGGGTCTCTGCCCAGCTTACGAAAGCTCATGCCAAGCGAGCCTGATTGGAACCGCACTCTAACGGCGGCGCGAAAATCCAGCAACCCCGATCCTGCGGGCGAGCCGATGCGCGCCCCCGTCGACGAACCAAAGGCTGCGCCCGCCCCGGTGATCGGCAAGCGCCAAGCCATCCTCGATCAGGCGCAAACCGGCGCGCTGCCGCAGCCGCCGGATTTCTCCAAACCTACCCACGCCCGGTTTCGCGCCAAGCTGGCCCAGATCGTGGCTTTGGCCGAGGCGGGCGACATCGACGGTTTGCAGGCCTTCGAGATCAACCCGGTTTCGTCAAGCCCGAAGGCCATGGCCCGCTACCGCGACCTCTGCGTGATCGCCATCACCGCCCGCGTGCAGGTGACCGCATGAAGATCACCTGCGAGTTCTGCCCCGGCGATCGGTACACCTACGATTTCGGGCTCTGCAGCTACGCAAATGGCTGGGCGCAGGTCGATACAGCGCAGGACGCGTCCTACTTCGGGACATGGGCCAACCCGACCCGGCTGATGATCTTCAACTATTGCGAGGGCGACACGACCTTGAAAGAGGCCGCCTCGCCCGAGGAGTTCGCCGCCGAACTGCGGGGGATTGATGCTTGGAACCGGGCGCATTGATATGGTCCGGCGAAGATCGATCCGGGGTTCGATGCGGCAATGAGGGAGGCGTTTGAAGGGTTGGGACTCGCGGATATGCTCCACTGAGCGCGCGGACGGCTGCATTCGCCTAACGTTTCGCAAAGGTTGTCAGAAAAGCCTGCACGCAGGGGCAGGAGCGTCAGACCTGGACGATCTCGTAATGCGTGCTCCGCCCTCCGCCATCGCCTCTGCGCAGCAGCCCGGCGTCGATCAGCAGCGCGATGTCCCGGTTCGCCGTGTCTTGCGAGCATTTGGCGATCGTGGCCCATTTGGAGGAGGTCATCTTCCCCTCGAACCCGTCCAGAAGGCGGTTCAGCACCTTGTTCTGGCGCGCGTTCAGGGCGAGCGTGCCCGCGCGTTCCCAGAAGCGTGCCTTGTCCAGAACGGCTGCCAGGACATCCTGCGCGCCGTGGATGGCCCTTTGCAGGCAGGCGAGGAACCAGATCAGCCAGTCGGTGACGTCGACACCGCCCTTCTGCGTCTGCTCCAGTTGATGGTAATAGGCCGACCGCTCTGCCCGGATTTGCGCCGACATGCTGTAGAACCGCTGCGGGCTGCCTTCTGACCGCGCCAATGCCAGATCGGCAATGGCGCGCGCGATCCGGCCATTACCGTCATCGAACGGATGGATTGTCACGAACCAGAGATGCGCGAGGGCGGCCCTGATCACCGGGTCTGTCGTTGTCAGCGCATTGAACCAGTCCAGAAACCGGTGCATGTCCGCGGCAACCTGCGGCGCTGGCGGTGCGGTGTAATGCACCCGCTCGCGCCCGATCGGTCCGGAAATGACCTGCATCGAGCCTGCACTTTCATCGCGCCACTGGCCGACCCGGATTTTTGCCATGCCGCTGCGCCCGGTGGGGAACAGGGCGCTGTGCCAGCCGAACAGGCGGTCCACAGTCAGCGGCTGATCATAATGGGTCGTTGCGTCCAGCATGACCTCGACGATCCCCTCGACATCGCGGTCCTTCGGGGCCAGCGCGCCGATGTCGATCCCGAGGCGGCGCGCGATCGAGGACCGAACCTGCGTCACATCAAGCACTTCGCCTTCGATCTCGCTCGTCTTGACAACATCCATGGTCATGGTCTGCAGGACGGCTTCCTCGCGAAGCTTGAAACCGAGCGCTTCCATGCGGCCGACAAGACGACCCTGATCATGCCGCACCGCCGCCAACGGTGCAGCGATGGCTGCGTCCTGCCAGACCAGCTGTGGCCAGGCGGCATTCTGCCAGATGTACATTCCCATGATCTCCGCAATTCGTGCGGCGATCATGGGGATTATTCGCCGCATCGGCAAGAGAGTTTCGTCGCAAGGCTTGCGGAGAATAGTGCGGCTAATCTCCGCAAGGCGCCGCGGTGGACGGGAACCGATCGGCCATGACCGGCCCATTCGGCCCGTTGCGCCTGCATGAAGCGCACACAGCATTCGGTCTGTTGGCATCAGGGTAGTCTGCACAGGAGGATCTCCGGACGACGAGGCAGATATACGGGTCTACCCCGAACGGCTCGTTGTCGCCGCTGAAGGGCAAATTCTAAGCGAACATCCACGCTTCATTGATCGCTCGCATAAGCACCTACCGCGCATAACATATGATTGGAGGCACTATCTGGCCGTGATCCAACGCAAACCGGGCGCATTGCGCAACGGTGCGCCCTTCACGGAATTACCACCTGCATTCCGACAGTTGCAGGATATAATGCTGCGCAGGCCCGGTGGCGATCGAGAGCCTCTCGGCGATGCAAGCATCGCCTGCCGGCCAATGGATGGTCGACATCTTGGCCTTGGTTCTGCATCACGATGAACAAGCTGTGTTGGCCGCTGTAGAAATGGCCCTAACCGAAGGCGTCGCCACGAAGACCCAAGTGTTGATCGGACACTGCCACGCCGAAATCGGTGATGTCCTGCAAGGCCTGGCGCAGCGTCGCGCTGTCGATCCGGCTGAAGGCGAGGGTGGCCTTGTCACCAAACAGGGCCAACGCTACAGCCACCCGCTCGGCTGGAGGCACGAACTTGGCGAGGGCATCCTTAATGGCCACGATGCGCTCGTCGAGCGGCAGGGCCTGCAAATCCGTGGCCGTCAAGTGCAGCCGTTGCAGCGCGTCGACCGCTGTGCCGGTGCCACCCGCGGCGTCCGACAGCTTCAGCGTCAGTTTCTTGGTGGCGGCTGCGATCTCATCCATCGACACCCCGGCGAGATCACCAGCGAAGGTCAGCAACTGGATGCTGCGGGCGGTGGTGCCGAGCGACTGCGCCAGATTGGCCTGCGCGTCGATGGACTCAAGCCCCGAGCGGATCATCGCGATGCCCGCAGCCGCGGCAGCTGCCACGGCCACCGCTGCCGCGATCTTCACCCGAGTGGAAAATGCCGCCAGCCTGGCATTGGCAATCTCGGCTTCCTTTGACATGCGGCCAAAGCCTTTGACTCCGGCGTCGCCCACACCTTCCAACTCGGCGCGCACTTGCTTGCCGCCGACGGCCGCCAGCCGCACGGAAACGCGTTTCTCAGCCATGGATCAGATCCCTTGAATTTCCGGCGTGTTTATCTTACGTTTCTCAGATCGATCAACAAGAGGTATGATCATGTCCGAGACCGCGATCCTGTCTACGAAGTTCCAGATCTCGATTCCCAAGGCGATCCGGTCGGCTCAGCATTGGGAGGCGGGGCTAACCTTTGCCTTCATCCCCAAGGGAAGCGGCGTTCTTCTGGTCCCGATTCCGAAGCGCGAGGCGCTGATGGGCATCGCCAAGGGCGCATCCGCCACCAACTATCGTGACCGGTCGGATCGTTTCTGATGGTGCTGGTCGATACCTCGGCCTGGATCGAATGGCTGACAGGCTCGGCGACCGGCGCGAAACTGAACAGCCAAATGCCCGAACAGTCCGACTGGCTGGTGCCCACGATGGTGCAGCTTGAACTTGCGAAATGGTTGACCCGCGAAATGGGTGAGGACAAGGCGGATCAGGTGATAGCCTTCACGCAAGTCTGTCAGGTCATCCCGCTGGACACCGAGATTGCCTTGGCGGCGGCGGAGGCTTGCCGCGCCCACAAACTTGCCACCGCCGATGCCATCATCTTTGCAACTGCCCACTTGCGCGGCGCAACTCTGCTGACCTGCGATGCGCATTTTGAAGGACTTCCCGGCGTAACCCTGATCGGCAAAGCCAGCGTCTGAGAGCCGTTATTCTGACGCGGCGATCATTTCATTGGTGCGGCGGACCATCACCACCTCCAGTTCCGGCAGAAGTTCTGCCACCACCATTGGGTTCAGGCCCAGCGCGTGGGCGAGCGCAAAGGCTGTACCCATTTCCCAGCCTAACACGGCTTTGCCCGCTACCCGCATTTGACCACCCAGACGGCCGACCAGATCCCAGACTTGCCAACCGTCGAGGCTGATGGGCTGGTTCAGTCTCGCGAGGCAGTCTTCGCACTGCGTCTGGCAGGCCTGGCAGGAGCTTTCGCCCCCACTGAAGTGCCAGTCGGCGAGGGCGCAGAGCCGTTTTTTTCAGCGTCCAGCAGCATGCCGCGGCTGACATAGATCAGGTTGAACGCCTCGAAGATCGGCCAAAGCGACAGGAGCGCGTTGATGCCTTCCGGGCTGACAGGGATGACAGTGCCATCCTCATCGCCCACACCTTCCCAATCCACCACCGCGCGGCGGGCAAGAGCTGCGGCGCACACCGCCGCTCTTGTGTCGTTGTTGTCGTCGGCGTCCAGCTCCTGCACGGCGGGGTCGGATCTGGGCCACATCGTCGAGATCGCCGCAAAGCGCGACCTGTATGCAGCCCCGTTGCACCCTTATACCCAAGCGCTGATGTCGGCGGTGCCCCTTGCTGAACTGCGCCTCAGAGACGCCCTCCTGCAAGGTCAGCAAGTGTTTCACCGGAATCCGGTCTGCCTCAGCAGCCCTTCCTGCTTGGACTCTTACACGCCGTCCCAACCCCGGAAATGAAAAAACGCCCGCGAGATTTCTCTCCGGGCGCAACTCTTGGATGGTTTAAACATGCGTAAAGGGGGACAGCTTTGTCAACGTGGGTTTTTGTTTGTTTGCTGAGGGATGAACGAAAGTGAGTCACTGACTGGAAGCCACATCCGCGCAGAGTTTCACCAAAGTGACAACTATTTGCGCTGCCCTTTGGCTCAATTTTACTCTGCCGTTGACAACCGTTCTGCTCGATGCCCTGGCCCGGGATCACCGCCCTGCACTGAGCCGATCCGTAGCGGCCTGACGCCAGCCCCGCCTGTGAAACCGAAAACGCCCGCGGGCGGCCCGTCGTCATGCGCAAGAGGCGACTGCCCGCCTCCGGGACCTGCCAAAAACCAACCCGGGGGCGCGACGGCCCCGCCAACCATCGACCGAGGCCGCTCACAGACCCAGAAAAAGGCCATCGCGGGCTTCGAAACCGACCGGAGCCCCGCTCGAAGAGGGGTTCGATGAATATCCCGGGCTGAGCATACCTTTGGCTTGCCCTAATGCATCTGCTAAGCTCGGTTGATCAAAGTTGAAACGGCTTCGTCAGTAAGAGGGTTCACGTGGATAGAGACCTGAAGGGACGTTGGGTTCGTGTTGCGCTCCTGCGGCAAATTCTGGGTTCAGAAATGCCAGTTGTCATTCTGAATGCGGTAGCCGGAATGGGGAAGTCCGTGACTCTCTCGCAAGTTGCTGCGGTTTTGGGGGCTGACGTTCATTCAGGAACTCTGGCGCCCGAGCCCGGCGCTGGAATATCCTTGTGGGATGTTCCGAACAGCGAACTCTGCGGTACGCTACCCGAGGCCTTCGTGAATGGTAAATGCCGGATCATTCTGGCGAAACGACCGGACGTAATCGTGAAAGGCGTTGATCGAGCGCGTGCGTATGGATACCTGCTCGAATTGAATAGCCGAGATCTGACCTTTAGCCAACAAGAGCTTGATTTGGTCTTGGGTCCGACTTTATCCGCAAAACGCTTTGCAGAAACTGGAGGTTGGCCGCTTTTGATCTGCGGGCTCAAACATGTGGGCGAGCAGATGGTCGGATTCTTGCAGTCCGAGATTGCAGCGCCGCTGGACCATGCTGATCTGGTTCGCCTCGCTATTGCATTGGAGCCTGGTCGCACCACATCGAATGTTCTGCCGAGTGTTCTGCCAGAAACTATTCCCAACTCAATTACAGGCAGTCTTTGTTTGGCGGTGCAGGAAGAACTCGCCAAAAGATGCGTGACGCCAGCCAACGCAATTGCCGTGGCGCAGGTCTACGAGTTCGAAGGCCGTTTGCCCGAAGCCATTTCCGTCTATCATGGGGCAAGGCGACATGATCTTGCGCTGCAGGCCTTGAAAAAAAAAGGTCCTGCGGACTTCTTTATCTATATCTTTGGCGCAGATGCGTTTGACAAGGTTCTGGCCGGCTTCCCTGAGGAATTCTGCAAGGCCAATGAAACCTTGATGATCTGCAAGGCAATGCAAGCGTTGAAGCATGGCCACGTGCCACTGGCCCAACGGTTGATTGCGGATTGGCTCGGGCCGGCCGCCAACGATCCAGTCGCCGTCTTTGGCCCGAACTCAGGGTATTCTTTGGCGTTCAGGGCTTTCCGCCTTGTCATGATGATTTATGAAGACATCCAGCTGACTGATCCACTTTTGAAGCAGATATTCACACTACTCGAGGAGTTCCCGCTGGACGCGCATTTGGAAAGGGGCAGTTTTTACAATGCGGTCTTGGAATTCTTTGCCCGCAATCGACGCTTTACCGAGGCCGAAGATCTGGCCCGCCGAGCGCGGTATCATTACCAATTGGCCGGTGTGCCCGTGTTGGTGTTCTACATTTCGTTGCACCATTCTATGGTCCGGCTTATTTCAGGCGATGCAATCGGAGCGTTGCGACACGCACAATTGGCGGCGGCGGAATTAGGGTCGGTGCGGTTCGATAGCCCATCGGAACGACGATTACTGGCGCTTCTACTCGCCTGCATCGACTATGAAAGCGGCAAGATAGAGCCTTTGGCGCGGTTCCTTAATCTGGAATTTGATGAGTTTTTCAATGGAGAGATTTGGCCGAACCTGATCGAACTGGCGTTGCACTACGGCAGTCTGGCGTTGGCTCAGCACTACTCGACTTTGGCGGCACGCGGTTTTCTTGACCGCTGGCGGGTCTATCAATTGCGCAATCCGGGACTGGCCGCGATGATGGATCTGCGTGAAGTGATTGTGCTGCAGAACGGCAACCGATGGCAAGAAGCGGCAGAGTGTCTGGCCGCTTTGCCTTTGAGTATCACGCGGGCTTGGATTCTGGTCAATACGGATGAACTGGCGCGGCTGACCGATCGCGACGAATTGGCGGCGGCGTTGCTGTGGTTGCGTCATCTCGCCTTCGAGGGGCCCAAACGTCCGGGGTTGACAGAAAAAATGGGTGCCATTTCGCGAAATCCGCTGCTGACAGCCCGGCAGCGCATCGGGGTCGAGATCTGGTCGGCCTATTGTCACAGAAGGCTGCGCAACCTGACGGCGGCGCGGGCGGGGCTGTTGAAAACGCTGGAAACCGCCGCAGGTATGGGGGCGGTTGCACCGCTTACCGAAGAGCAGCCGTTTCTGGCCGATCTTCTGGACAACACCTCGATTGCCAGTTTTCTGGACGCCTCGACCGCCGCGCGCCATGTTTTGCGCAAGATGCGCGACGCAGGCGCCATCAAAGGGTCGATGGACCGCAGCAGCGGCCTGACCCGGCAGGAAACCCGCATTCTGCAAGCGGTCTGCGAAGGTGCGTCGAACAAATTCGTGGCGCATGTCCTTGGTTTGTCAGAGGCCACCGTGAAATTTCATCTGGGCAATGTTTATGCCAAGCTGGGATGCCAGGGAAGAAAACAGGCCATTCAGGCGGCAGCGGCGCTGGGTCTGGTCACCTGAGCTGGAGCGTAGCCAAAACCTAGCCGAATATCATAAAAACCTATACCTCGCATCGCTTGTCGGTCGGGCCCGTGTTGCCTCACTCTGACCCTCAGCAATGGTGTCCGGGTCTGTTCGGCCAAACCTTTGCGTTCACCAAGAACCAGCCGGGCCAACCGGCTCTCAGCTTCAGGGAAACACCAATGACACATCAAAAGCTTCTTGCCTCTACTGCAGCCGTGGCGTTTCTGGCGCTAGGGAGTGCGGGTTTTGCCGAAACCGTGGTGACGATGAACACGGTGCAGATCTTTGGTACGATCGACCCGGCCAAGATCAGCGACTACACCGACTATATGGCCGCAGTGAACCTGTATGACGGCCTGATCTCGGTTGACAGCTCGGGCAACCTCATCCCGGAACTGGCGGAAAGCTGGACCGTTTCAGCCGACGCCAAGGAAGTGACGTTCAAGATCCGCGAAGACGCCAAGTTTACCGATGGGTCGCCGGTCGAAGCAACGGATGTAATCTATTCCATCGAACGCTTGTTGCGGATCAACCAAGGCCCAGCGACGCTGTTTGCCGAGGTGCTAACGCCGGGGTCGGTGGTGGCGGTCGATGCCAAGACTGTGAAATTCACACTGGCCAAGACTTTTGCGCCATTCCTGGCGACGGTTCCAGCCATCATGATCCTGAACGCCGATGTGGTAAAGCCCAACGAGGGCACCGATGACGCGCAAGAGTGGCTGGCCACCAACGTCGCCGGCGCCGGTGCTTACAGCCTGAAAAGCTGGGACCGTGGGTCCGAGATGACCATCACGCGCAACCCTGAATACTACAAAGGGTTCCTCGAAGGCCCGATTGATACGGTCCATTGGATCATCACCAGCGACGAGGCGACGGTGAAATCGCTAGCCGCCTCGGGCGAGTTGACGATGACCAGCCAGTTCCAGTCACCCGAAACCTACAAGGCCCTGGTGGACATGGGCCGGTTCCAGATGGTCAGCCAGGACACCGGGACAGCGTTTTACCTGAAACTGAACACCAAGGTTGCCCCGACCGACGACATCCACATCCGCCGCGCACTGGCACATGCCACCGATTATGCGACAATCCGCGAAGTGATCTTTCCGGGCGGCGTGCTGTCCACGCCTTTGCCGAAGGCCTTTGCCGCTTATCACAACGATGACATCCCGGAACCCAAGTTCGATATGGAGGCCGCCAAGGCCGAGATTTCCCAGTCAAAATATGCAGGCGCGCCGATCCCAATCACGCTGGGCTATGTCGCGGGCACCGGGTTTGAGGAGGAAATCAGCCTGCTGATGCAATCCAATCTGGAGCAGCTTGGCTTTGTCGTGACACAGGCCGCCGACCCGTGGAACCGCATCACCGAGATTGCGGGCAAAGTCGAGACGACGCCGGCGGTGAACCAGATCTTCTTTGGCCCGACCTATCCGTCGCCGGATTCGATGTTCTTTACTCAGTACCATTCCAAATCGGCAGGCACCTGGGCCTCGATGGAATGGGTGAACGACCCCGAGGTGGACGCGATGATCGACGAGGCGCGGGCAACGGGTGACGTCGCCGAGCAGGCCAAAATTTACAAGGCGCTACAGGCCAAACTGCATGAGATGCAGCCGGATGTTTATTTGCTGACCCAGACCGTGCAGCATGCGATGGACAAGTGTCTGACCGGCTTCAAGGCGGTGCCGATGCAGTCGTTCGACTACGACTTTACCCGCTATCAGTGGACCTGCAAGTAACCTTGCATTTTATGACCTTGGCTTATCCCCGCGGCCGCGGGGGTAAGTGCGTCTGCCCCTGTCACACCCGGACCCCTGATGGAATTTCTGTCCTTTCTAATCAAGCGCGCATTGTGGTCAGTGCTGGTGCTGGTCGGCCTGTCGATGGTGATTTTCGTCATCGCCCGGGTTGTGCCGGGCGACCCGGCGCGGATGGCCTTGGGGCCTCGGGCCACACCGGAACAGGTGGCGATGATGCAGTCCGAACTGGGGCTGGACCGCCCGATTGTGGAGCAATACGGGCTGTTCATTCAAGGTTTGACGCGGGGCGATCTGGGAAAGTCCTTGCTGACGGAACGCCCCGTTACGGATGACATCCGTGAAACCTTTGCCGCGACGTTTGAACTGGTGCTGTGCACCATGCTGCTGGCCATGGGGTTTGGCGTACCTTTGGGCATGATCGCCGCCTATTGGAAGGACCAGTGGCCCGATACCGCCGTGCGGTTTTTTGCGATCTTTGCCGCAGTCACGCCCAGTTTCTTTCTGGCGCTGCTGTTGCAGATATTGGCGGGATATGTGCTGCATTTGTTGCCCACTACCGGCCGGCTACCCAATTCGATGGAGTTTGAAGCGTCGTGGACCGGGCTGCTGCTGATAGACTCGGTGATTGCCGGGCGGCTGGATGTGCTGGGCGAGGCGCTGCGGCATTTGCTGTTACCCTCGATTGCCCTTGCTGCCGCGACGATGGGGCAGATGGCCCGGTTGACGCGGGCCAGCATGATTGATGTGAGCCGCCAGGACTACATCGAGGCGGCGCGGGCGTTTGGCATTCCCGAATGGCTGCGCGTCACGAAATACATGCTTCGGCCCAGCTTTGTGCCGCCTTTGACCATCATGGGGCTGGAGTTTGCCAGCCTGATCGGCGGGGCCTTTGTGGTAGAGATGGTGTTCGCGTGGCCCGGCATGGCGGCATATGGCATCCGCACCATTCTGCAAAAAGACCTGAACGCGGTGATGGGTGTGGTCATGGTGTCTGGGGTGTTCTTTGTGCTGGTGAACCTTGCAATTGACGTGCTGGTGGGCTTTGTCGACCCGCGCGTGCGGATCAGGGGCAGACGATGACCGACATTCCCCTGACCAATGCCTATCAGAATTGGTACCGCTTTTCGCGCAACCCGACCGCGATGATCGGACTGGTGATTGTGGTGATTTGCGTGCTGGCGGCAATTTTGGCACCCTATATCACACCGTTTCCTGACCATGTTGGGGCTGTCACCAACTTTCGTGCCCGCCATTTGCCGCCCTCGGCGGTGAACTGGTTTGGCACCGACAATGTCGGGCGGGACATTTTTACGCGGGTGATCTTTGGCCTGCGGATATCCTTGCTGCTGGCGGTGGTGGTGCTGGGCATTGCAATTCCGGTCGGCACAATTCTGGGCATGGCTGCGGGCTATTTCGGTGGTTGGACCGAGATTGTGATCATGCGGGTGACGGATGTCGCCCTGGCCATCCCGCCTTTGGTCATGGCGCTGGCGGTGGCGGCGGTGCTGTCGCCCGATCTGTTGCATTCAATGCTGGCCATCGCCTCGCTGTGGTGGACCTGGCACACGCGGATGATCTATTCCATCACGCGCCAGTTGCGCACGCAGGAGTTTATCGAAGCGGCCGAGACGTTGGGCGCCTCCAAATTCCACATCCTGTTCCGCGAGATTTTGCCCAATTGCGTGTCGGCCATCGCTGTCAAAACCTCGCTGGATTGTGGATTTGTCATTCTGGTTGGGGCGGCGTTAAGCTTTCTGGGTCTGGGCATTCAGCCGCCGACGCCGGATTTGGGAACGATGGTGGCGCAGGGGGCCAGTTTCCTGCCGGATTACTGGTGGGAATCGGTGCTGCCGGGCAGTGCGATTCTGTTCCTTGCGCTGGGGTTTAACCTGCTGGGCGACGGATTGCGCGACCTGTTCGACGTGGAGGATGTGCGATGAGCGCGCTGTTGTCCGTTCGCGATCTATCGGTGGAGTTCACCACCTATGGCCAGACGGCGCAGGTGTTGCAGAACGTGTCGCTGGACGTGCCGGCCCATGCGCAGATTGCGTTGGTGGGCGAAAGCGGGTCTGGCAAGACGGTGACGATGAAGGCGATCATGGGGCTGTTGCGCCAACCACCGGCGCGCATCACTGGCGGCCAGATATTCTATGACGGGCGCGACCTGTTGACGCTGGCCGACCGCGACCGGGTGGCCCTGCGCGGCACGGCGATGAGCATGGTGTTTCAGGACCCGATGTCATCGTTGAACCCTGTGTTCACCATTGCCGACCAGATGGGCACGATCCTGAAATATGCTGACCGGCGGCTGGGACGTGTGCGCAATGCCCGTGACCGCATGGCGCGGGTGCATGAGGTGCTGGCGCAGGTGCGGATGCGCGAGCCGGAACGGGTGTCAGCGTCCTATCCCATCATGCTGTCGGGCGGCATGCGTCAGCGGGTGTTGATCGCGATGGCGCTGCTGTCCGAGCCTGCATTGTTGATTGCGGATGAACCGGGGACGGCATTGGACGTGACCACGCAGGCGCAGATCTTGCGGTTGCTTAAGGATTTGGTCACGCAGCGGGGACTGGCCCTGTTGATGATCACGCATAATCTGGGGGTGGTGCGGGAGACATCCTCGTACGTCTATGTGATGAACAAGGGGCGTGTGGTGGAGCAAGCCGAAACGGCCACATTGTTCGCCAACCCGCAGTCGGACTATACCAAAAGCCTGATCGCCGCCGTGCCGCGCCTGACCGGTGGCACGCGCTATGGCACGGTGACGCCATGAAGCCGATGCTGGAAATCCGGGGGCTGACCAAGACATTCCCCACCCGCAGCGCTTTTGGCCGCGCGACCGGTGAGGTCAAGGCGGTAGCGAATGTATCGTTTGCCATCGAACGGGGGCAAGTCTACGGGCTTGCGGGGGAATCCGGGTCGGGCAAATCGACGATTGCGCGGATGATCATGGGGCTGACGCGGCCCACGTCAGGGTCGATCCTGATCGACGGGCAGGATATTGCGGGGCAGATCGGCACAAGGGCGCATGGCGCGCGGGTGCAGATGGTGTTCCAGAACCCCGGCGCGTCCTTGAACCCGCGCCGCACGGTTGCGCAATCTATTGCGGTGCCACTGGTCGCGCATGGCTTTCCGCGCGCCGACCAGCCGCGCCGGATCAGTGAGCTTTTGGACATGGTGCAACTGCAACGGGCCTTTGCGCAGCGCTATCCGCATGAATTGTCCGGCGGACAAAAGCAGCGGGTGGCGATTGCGCGCGCCCTGGCGGTTGCGCCCCGGTTATTGGTGCTGGACGAGCCAACCTCGGCGCTGGACGTGTCAGTGCAGGCGCGGGTGATGGATTTGTTGACCGATCTGGGCCGCGCGCTGGACCTGACCTTTCTGTTCATCTCGCATGACCTGTCGTTGATGCGCAACTTTGCGCAGCGGGTCGGCATTCTGTATCTGGGCGAGATTGTCGAGACGGGCGAGACGCCCGCAGTCTTTGAACACCCGCTGCATGATTACACGCGGCTCCTCCTCGCCTCGGTTCCGGTGATTTCGGCCGAGGAAGAGGCGATGCGGCCGATCATACCACTGATTGATGGCGAAATTCCAACCGCTGAAAAATTGCTGGCCCTGCGCGGCCAAACCCAAGGAAAGGTTACCCCATGATCCGTATAGGCATTGATGTTGGCGGCACGAATACCGATGCCGTGGTGATGGACGGCGACACGGTGCTGGCAGGGGTCAAGGCGGCCACGACGGCGGATGTGATGACCGGTGTGGTCAATGCGCTGAAGATGGTGCTGGCGGCGTCGGGCATGGCGCCCTCGGCTGTCGACGTGGTGATGATCGGCACCACGCATTTCACCAATGCGGTGGTGCAGCGCCGCGATCTGGCGCAGACGGCGGCGGTGCGGTTGGGGCTGCCCGCTACGGCATCTTTGCCGCCGATGGTCGATTGGCCCGAGGATCTGCGCGCGACGATCGGCAACCATTACTGGCTGGCGCATGGCGGTAACGAGTTTGACGGGCGGGTAATTTCGCCGTTGGATGAGGACGAACTGTTGGGGATTGCGGAAGAGATCAAGGCCAAAGGGATCAATTCCATCGCCATCACCTCAGTTTTTTCGCCAGTGTCGAACGACTTTGAAAAGCAGGCCGGTGAGATTTTTGCGCGGGCGCTGCCGGGGGCGCATATCAGCCTGTCATCCGATATTGGCCGGATCGGGCTATTGGAGCGCGAGAATGCCTGCATCATGAATGCCTGTCTGCGCGACCTGTCGGCGCATGTGATTGACGCCTTTCGCAAGGCCATCACCGAAACTGGCATCACCGGGCGGTTTTACCTGACGCAGAATGACGGCACCCTGATGGATGCCGCCTATGCCGAGCGGTTTCCAGTGCTGACCTTTGCTTCTGGCCCGACCAATTCCATGCGGGGGGCGGCGTTTCTGTCGGGTGTGGCAGAGGCGATTGTGGCCGATATTGGTGGCACGACCACGGATATCGGGTCGCTGCACAAGGGCTTTCCCCGGCAGGCGACGGTGGCGGTTGAGGTGGGCGGTGTGCGCACCAATTTCCGGATGCCGGATGTATTCTCGATCGGGCTGGGCGGCGGTTCGCATGTGGTCGAGACGGACAAGGGCATCAAGGTGGGACCGACCTCAGTTGGCTACCGCATCGTGACCGAGGCGCTGATCTTTGGCGGGGCGACGCTGACCACAACCGATATCGTGGTGGCCTCCCGGCGCGAAAGCCTTGGTGATCCTGCGAAGGTTGCCCATCTGGACACTGGGCTGATTGCGCGGACGCAGGCGCGAATCATGGCGATGCTGGAGGATTGCGTGGAACGGTCGCGCCTATCGCCAGACCCGTTGCCGGTGATTGTGGTGGGGGGTGGTTCCATTCTGGTCGATGGGCCAATAGGCGGGTTGCAAGTGATCAAGCCCAACCATTTCGCCGTGGCCAATGCCGTGGGGGCGGCCATCGCCCAAGTGTCGGGCGAGGTGGACCGGGTTTATTCACTGGCCGAGATTGGCCGGGACGAGGCGTTAGCCGACGCCAAGTCGCGGGCGATTGAGGCTGCCGTCGCTGCGGGTGCGCTGCGTGAGACGGTCGAGATTGTCGATGTCGAGGATGTGCCCCTGGCTTATCTGCCCGGCAATGCGACCCGGGTGCGCGTCAAGGCGGTGGGGGAGCTTCATGTCTGAGGGTTATCTTTTGCAGGAACGCGACCTGCTGCCGTTGTCCATCGGTGCGGCTTTATTGGGCACGGGCGGCGGTGGCAATCCCTATGTGGGCATGCTGCGGGCGCGGGAATTGTTCCGCAAGGGCGCGCAAGTGCGGGTGTTGCCGCTGGACGCATTGGCCGATGATGCGTGGATTGGCGAGGTCGGCGGCATTGGTGCGCCCGTCGTGGGTGTGGAAAAGATCGAAGAGGGCGGTGAGTGTTTTCGCGCGATGCGGGCGGTGGAGGAGGCGGCAGGGGTGAAGATGTCGGCGCTGATCTCTGCCGAGATTGGCGGTGCTAACTCGATTGAGCCGATCATCGCGGCGGCTATGGCGGGCCTGCCGGTGATTGACGGCGACGGGATGGGCCGCGCCTTTCCCGAAGTGCAGATGACCACGTTTTTCATCTATGGCGCCAAACCGGCCCCGGCGGCAATTGCCGATGACAAGGGCAATGTCGTGGTGTTCAAACATGTGAAGGACATGTTCTGGCTGGAGCGGTTTGCCCGGTCGATCTCGGTTGACATGGGGGCTGCGGCGGGACTTGCGATTGCGCCGATGCGAATGGATTTTGTGCGGCGCACGGCGGTGCCGGGGACGGTGACACAGGCGTTGAACATCGGGCGCACCGTGCAGAACGCGCGGTCGCGGCGGCAGAATGTGGTGGAGCGGTTGTTGGCAGAAACCGGGGCCACGCTGTTCTTTACCGGCAAGATCACCGACATACGGCGCGAGTTGCTGGGCGGGTTTGCGCGGGGTCACGCGCTGCTGGCGGGCAGTGACGGCTATCACGGTTGCGAGGGGCGCATCGCCATTCAGAACGAAAACCTTGTGCTGTGGGTGAACGGGGTGCCGGTGATCATGGTGCCCGATCTGATCATCAACCTTGACCTTGAAACCGGCGAGCCTTTGACGACCGAGGTTCTGCGCTATGGCCAGAGGGTCGCGGTGATCGGGTTGCCGGTGCATCCGTTGATGAAGACACCCGAGGCTTTGAAGGTGGTGGGGCCGCAGGCATTTGGCTATCCGGACCTTGTGTTCCAACCGCTACAGTTGAAAGGATAATCCATGCAGATCAAGCGAATCGTTCATGCGGCGGATATGGAAGACATCGCAACCGGCGGGGCGATCATGGGCACCGGTGGCGGCGGTGACCCCTATGTGGGCAAGCTGATGGCGCAGCAGGCGATCCTGAAATACGGGCCGGTCAGGATCATCGATGTCACCGAATTGCCGGACGACGCCTTGGTGGTGCCGGTTTGCATGATGGGCGCGCCGACGGTGATGACCGAAAAACTGCCGCAGGGCGACGAGTTGATGAACGCCTTTCGCGCCTTGGAACAACTGTTGGGCCGCAAGATTGACGCGGTGCTGTGTGGCGAGGCGGGGGGCGTGAATTCGACCACGCCGTTCGTGGTGGCGGCGGCGTCTGGGCTGCCTTTGGTGGACGGTGACGGGATGGGGCGGGCCTATCCGGAATTGCAGATGGTGACCTTCACGCTGCACGGGGTATCCGCCACGCCGATGGTTCTGTGTGATGACAAGGGCAACAGTCTGGTCTTGAACACCGTATCCAACGCGTGGACCGAGCGTTTGGCGCGGGCGGCGACGGTGGAAATGGGCGGATCGGCGCTGCTGGCGTTTTACGCGATGGACGGGGCCACGGCCAAGAAGGCGGTCGTGCGCGGCACGTTGACCCTTTGCGCCGATCTGGGCCGCTCCCTGCGTGAGGCGCGGGCTGCGCATGAGGACCCTGTCGAATCGGTGCGCGCCATGCTAGGGGCAGAGATCATCTTTCACGGGCGCATCAAGGATATTGAACGGCGCACCGAGGGCGGTTTTGCGCGAGGCACCGCACGGTTTGACGGGGCCGAGGAATGGCGCGGCCACAGCCTGCGGCTGGACTTTCAGAACGAGTTTCTGATGGCAGAACGCGACGGCAAGGTCATCGTCACGACGCCCGATCTGATCACCCTGCTGGAGGCGGAATCGGGCCTGCCGGTGACGGCGGACAGTTTGCGCTATGGTCTGCGGTTGGTGGCTTTGGCGTTTGAGGCGACGGCGCAGTGGCGCAGCCCCGAAGGCGTGGCCCTGGTAGGGCCGCGTTATTTTGGCTATGACGTCGATTACACGCCGTTTCAACCAAACTCTGGTAGCGGTTTGTAGTAGATGCTTTCGTTGACACTGTCGCCAAAATTATCGGCAGGCGGCCTAAAAATTTCAGCCAGCGTCTTCTTCGCTGGCGCGGCAGCGCTTGATCGTTGGTAGATTGAACGGCAGCTTTGGGCCGGTCACGACCCAAAGCTGAACGAAGCCGACGCACCAGCGCTGGCGGACCAACACTGGACCGTGCGATTTTCGCTTCTTCCCTCAGACTTTCGCACCCTCTTGCTTCCGCAGTGCTTCCGGGCGATTTCGCAACGCAAAAAGAGCCCCGAGGGGTGCTCTTCAAGTAACTGATAAAACTCGATATTTTGGTTGCAGGGACACGCCATGCGTTTTGTTTGCCAACCTCAGCGAAATCCATTCCGTTAATTCGGAACAGCACGCCAAAGATACGTTCTTGTTGGTCGCGGGAGTAAGATTTGAACCTACGACCTTCAGGTTATGAGCCGAAGAACCCGACAAAAAGCTTCTTTTTTGATTTCAGCAGGTTACAAGATAACCCTTTGATCTGAAATCCGTTTCTCGCCGCACTCAGCCGCAGCCGACGGGTCTAAACGGGGAACGAAGTAGTTACACAGGTTGACCTATTGTTGACCCGCCGAGGCGCGTACTCGCAAGGGTTCGCCAATAACACTACTCAGATCAGCACTATTCAGCCGCCCCCCACAAGTTCGTAAAATGGATAACCGCGAATGAACTCGCCCGGGCTATCGAATGACTTATGGGCACCTCGATTTTTGACCATTTTTGCTGGCAGGTAGCGCTGGCAGCGGCTTGAGGTGCGCGTTACGCCAGCCGCTGCCCTCTTGGCGCACCTTTGGGTCGCGGTTTTGGGCTGCTGAAGTGCGGTTTTATAGCCTCGC
>CAIYZT010000109.1 GCA_903930735.1 uncultured Paracoccaceae bacterium
AGCCACGGCGCTTGACCGCTTTGCGCTGATAAAAGGATCTGCCAAGCGTGTCCGCAGCTTCAAAACCATGCCCAGAATCGCGCATCTTTTCAAACTTGCAAACGCGGTCATAAAAATCGGCCATATTGAGGTCAGTCATAACAGTCACTCCAGCCAGCACCTAAACTCTGGCATCTTTCTTGGCCCAAAATGTGGCAAAATTTTGTCAATTGCGGCCAAATAGCGTTAACTTTTGCCCGTTAACGATCTGTTATTGATGTATTATTTCTTAATCAGCACCAGTGCGCTCCATTCTCCCAGATCCATCCTGGAATCAAGAACAAAGCCCTGCGCAAGATAGGCCGCAATGATGGATTCGGCCTGCACAACCAAAAGACCGGACAGAATCAACCGCCCGCCCAGCGCGCAATGCCGCGCCATATCAGGGGCCAGCTCGACCAACGGCCCTTTGAGGATATTGGCGAAAATCAGATCATAGGGTGCCGCCTGCTGCAGCCTTGGATGGGCAAACCCGGCCGCTTCCATACATTCGATCCGCGCCGAAAGCCCGTTGATAGCCGCATTGGCGAGCGCCACATCGACCGCGACCTGATCGATATCGCTCGCAACAACCTGTGCATCCGGCAGCACCGCCGCCGCCGCAAGGGCCAGAACCGCCGTGCCGCAGCCGATATCCGCGACGTTTTTCGGCCGCAGCCCGGCCTCAAAAAGCTGATCAAAGGCCCGCAGACAGCCCAAGGTCGTGCCGTGATGCCCGGTGCCAAAGGCCACCGTCGCCTCGATCTGCAAGGTCACGCGCCCCGCAGCCCGCGCGACATTGGCGGCGGCCGCGTCATGGCTGCCGAATACATAGAACCGACCCGCCTCGACCGGGGCCAATTCGCGCCGTACCTTGGCGACCCAGTCGATGTCCGGAATATCCGAAATCGCAAAGCTGCGCGCGCCAAAGACCTGCGCCACCATGTCCAAGAGCGCTGCATTCGGCGCCTCCAGATAATAGGCGCCGATCTCCCACAGGCCGGAATCGTCCTCGATCTCAAAGACGCCGACGCCCACTGGCAGGGGTTCCAACTGCTCCAAGGCCATCGCGATGGCCTTGGCGTGATCTTCGCCCATTACCGTGGTCAGAGCTGAAAAAGTGGTCATGGCGGCTCTCCTGATTTCAGGGCCGGGTTACGCGCTTGCACCGATCATGGCAAGCGCGCGCCGCCCTATCGCGCCGCCACCCCGGTGCCAATGGGACAGGTGACCCCGGTGCCGCCAATCCCGCAATAGCCGCCGGGATTTTTCGCCAGATACTGCTGGTGATACTCCTCGCCGTAAAAGAATTCCGGCATCGGCAGTATCTCGGTGGTGATCACGCCCCGCCCGGCCTGATTCAGCGCCGTTTGATAGACCGCGCGGCTGGCCAAAGCCGCCCCCTGTTGGCCCTCATTCGCGGTGTATATCCCCGACCGATAAGTCGAGCCCATGTCATTACCCTGCCGCATCCCTTGGGTCGGGTCATGCCCTTCCCAGAAAAGCTTCAGCAATTCGTGATAGGTAATCACTGCCGGATCAAAAACCAGCCGCACCACTTCATTATGGCCGGTCATCTGGGTGCAGGTTTCGGGGTAGGTCGGATTGGGCGTATAGCCGCCCGCATAGCCAACCATGGTCAGCCAGACCTTGCCCGTCTGCCAGAACTTGCGCTCCACCCCCCAGAAACAGCCCATGCCGAACATCGCCACTTCAAAGCCCGCAGGCACCGGCGATTTCAGCGGAATATCGGTCAGAAAATGCCACTCCGCCGTGGGCAGGGGCATCGCCCGGCCCGGCAGCGCATCCTTGGGGTCAACCATCTGCAGTTTCTTGCGGTCGGTGAAGAACATCATTTTCTCCTATGCTTCAGGCGCTGAACATAGGCGCTCGCGCGGCATCTGGAAACCTGCTGCGCGAAAAGGTGAAGGCTTGTAACGATTAGGCGCCCGTCGGGGCGGTGTGGGCTTGACCGCGCTCATGCCCCTGCGCAGGCAGGCGGACAGGTGAAAGTGCCGGAAGCAAGGACACAGATGCTGCGATCCACCGCCCCGTTGTTTGTCCCCTTGCAGTTCCTTGGCCCTGTTGTGTCGCTGGCCCTGTTGCTCTGCACGCTCCTTACTCCGGACCAAATCGACGGCCGGCTGCAATCTTTTGTGCGCGCCCAGCTTGATTCCTCCGTCCAAACCATCCTGTAGCCCCTCGCCGCGTCCATCGGCCAGGACATCCTCACGGCCGAGTTCGATCGTTCCGCTCTCGCAGGCGCTCATGCCGATCTCATCCTCGCGGATAGCTGCAGCAGCGCCTGCGGCCAGATGAAATGGTTTGCGGAGGTCTTCATTACCTTGGCCCTGAAAGAGGTCTTGAGCCTCCGTCTTGGGCAGACCACGCTTCAGGAGCTTCTCGATCAAAGCTATGATCGGGCCCTGGCGGGCCTGACAGGCGATCTGCAAAGTTCAGCACGGTGAATGCTCTGGTCTTTCTGCTCTTGCTTGGGCTTGGCCTGCAGCACAAGACCTCGGGCATGCCCGACCTCGCCTGCACACCCCTGCTCACGATTTATGCCAAATGGGCGGGCTATGACTATGCTTTTGGCCAGAATTGGGCGCTGACCTTTGGGCACCTCGATTTTTGACCATTTTTGCTGGCAGGTAGCGCTGGCAGCGGCTTGAGGTGCGCGTTACGCCAGCCGCTGCCCTCTTGGCGCACCTTTGGGTCGCGGTTTTGGGCTGCTGAAGTGCGGTTTTATAGCCTCGC
>CAIYZT010000110.1 GCA_903930735.1 uncultured Paracoccaceae bacterium
CGCGCCTGCCGTCCACAGATCGCCCTGCCCGACCCCCAGCATATTGCCGAACAGGATATGATCCAGATGCACATCGGTCCTGATCTTGGTATACATCACGATCCCGAGGCCAAACATCCCCGAGAACACGATCCCCATCACGGTATCCTGCTTGACCCGGCTGTTTTGCTGCACAAATCCGGTGGCCAGCGCGCAAAACATCCCCGCCGCAAAGGCGCCGATGATCAGCGGGATGTTCAGAATATAGGCCAGCACCACGCCCGGCAGCACCGCATGACTGATGGCATCGCCCATCAAGGACCAGCCCTTCAGCACCAGATAACAAGACAGTAGTGCCATCGGCACGCCAACCAAAGCCATGATCAAAAAGGCATTTTGCATGAAGGCAAAACCGAAGGGCTGCAGCAGGGCCTCGGTCATGGCGCGTCCCTCAGGATCAGGGCGGCGCGGCGGCGGGCGGCCAGATAGCCGTGCTTTGGGGCAAAGAGAAAGGCCAGCACGAAGATCAGGGTTTGCAGGGTCACGATCAGCCCGCCGGTCGCGCCGTCCAGAAAGAAGCTGAGGTAAGCGCCGATAAAACTGGTCGCAGCGCCGATCGCCACGCTTAGCATCAAAAGGCGCGGGAAGCGGTCAGTAAAAAGGTAAGCCGTGGCCCCCGGCGTGACCACCATTGCGATCACCAGAAACGCGCCGACGGTTTGCAGCGCCGCCACGCAGCAGGCCGAGAGCAGCATGAAAAACACGACCTTCAGCAGTCCGGTCTTGATACCGATCGACCGTGCGTGACTCTCGTCAAAGAAGGTCACCATCAGGTCCTTCCATTTGGCCAGCAGCACCGCCAGCGACACGAATCCGATGATCGCCAGTTGCAGCGTATCGCCCGGCGTGATCGCCAGAATGTTGCCCATGGTGATCGTCTGCACCGAGACCGCCATCGGCGACAGCGACACCATGAACAGCCCCAGACCGAAGAAAGAGGTAAAGATCATCCCGATGATCGCATCCTCTTTCAGCCCCGATCTTTGGTTCAAGAACAGCATCGCCCCAGCGGCGAGCCCCCCCGCCACAAAGGCGCCCAGCGCAAAAGGCAGCCCCAAAAGATAGGCCCCCGCCACCCCCGGCACGATAGAATGGCTGAGCGCGTCGCCAATCAAAGACCAGCCTTTGAGCATCAGATAGACCGACAAGAACGCGCAGACCCCGCCGACCAATGCCGAAACCCACATCGCATTGACCATATAGCCGTATTGAAACGGCAAGAGCAGGGTCTCGGTCATGCCGGCCCCTGCGGATCAGGTTTGGCACCCTTGGCCTTGTCATAGATCACGAAAGGCCGCTCATCATCGGTAAAGACCGAGACGGAGCGCGCATCGTCATCGTCATGCAGATCCGCCCCGCCAAGAACAAAGTGGCGCAGCACGCCGCCGAAAGCCAGCTCCAGATTCTCGCGGGTAAAGGTGATCTCGGTCGGCCCGTAAGCCAGAATCGTGCCCTTGACCAATACCGTGCGATCACAAAACTCCGGCACCGAGCCGAGGTTATGGGTCGAGACCAGCATCACCCGCCCCTCATCGCGCATCTCGCGCAGGAGCGTGATGATCGCCTCTTCGGTCTGCACATCCACGCCGGTAAAGGGCTCGTCCAGCAAGATCACCCGCCCGTCCTGCGCCAGCGCGCGGGCCAGAAACACCCGCTTGCGCTGCCCACCCGACAATTCGCCGATCTGCCGCTTGCGGAAATCTGACATGCCGACCCGCACCAGCGCGGTGGTGACGGCGGCATGATCGGCGGGTTTGGGGCTGCGGAAAAAGCCCATATGGCCATAGCGGCCCATCATCACCACGTCTTCGACCAGAACCGGAAAGGACCAATCCACCTCTTCGGCCTGCGGCACATAGGCAATCAGGTTTTGGCGCAAGGCCGATTGGACCGATTGGCCCAGCACCGTGATCTCGCCGCGCGCGACGGGGACAAAACCCATGATCGCCTTGAATATCGTCGATTTTCCCGCGCCGTTCACGCCCACAAGCCCGGTGATCGTGCCCTTTGGCACCTCGAAACTGGCGTTTTGCAGGGCGGTCTGCCCGTTGCGATAGGTGACATAGACGGATTTGGCCGAAATGCCGGAACCGGGTGCCTCGCTCATGGGGTCAGTCCCTGAACGATGGTCTGCGAGGTCACGCGCAGCAGGTCGAGGTAGGTCGGCACCGCGCCCTCCGCCTCGGTCAGGCTATCGACATACAAAACCCCGCCATACCGCGCGCCGGTTTCGCGGGCCACCTGTTCGGCCGGGGCCTGATTGACCGTGCTTTCGCAGAATATCACCGGAATCTCATGTTCGCGCATCCCGTCGATCACCTTGCGCACCTGCTGCGGCGTGCCGGTGGCATCGGCGTTGATTGGCCAGAGATACAGCTCTTTCATCTCGAAATCCCGCGCCAGATAGCTGAAAGCGCCTTCGCAGGTCACGAGCCAGCGCTTGGCTGAAGGCAGGGCCATGACCGCATCGCGCAAGGGGCCAATCGTCTCGGTAATCCGGGCGCTATAGGCGGCGGCATTGGCATCGTAGATCGCAGCATTGGCCGGATCATGGGTGACCAGCGCGAGACGGATGTTTTCCACATAGATCAGTGCATTTTGCAGGCTCATCCAGGCATGGGGGTTCGGCTTGCCGGTATAGTCGCCCTCGGTGATGCCCAAGGGCTCGATCCCGCCGGTCAGCGTGACGCTGGGCACATCCGACAGGTTGGTAAAGAACTGCTCGAACCAACGCTCCAGATTCAGGCCGTTCCACAGGATCAGATCGGCGTCCTGCGCGCGGACGATATCGCGCGGGGTCGGCTCATAGCCGTGAATCTCGGCCCCCGGTTTGGTGATCGATTCCACAATAGCCGCATCGCCCGCCACGTTGCGGGCCATGTCGGCGATGATGGTGAAGGTGGTCACGACCTTGAACTTGTCCTCGGCCAGAACGGGCGCGCTCAGCACTGCCGCCAAGCCCAACCCCAAAACCAGTGACTGCAAACCCGCTCGGGACATCAAACCACTCCACTTCTGATCCCCGTATATGAGAATCGTTCTTAAGTGTAAACAGAAATGATAATCATTCTCAAACCCCGCCAGGCGGCGGCCTCAATCGCTCGACGACTTTGCCCAAAGGTTGATGTCCTTTTCCAATGAGATCCGGTCGATCATTGCCAGCTCCTCGGCGGTAAACTCCAGATTGCGGATAGCGCCCACGCAATCCACCACCTGCTCTGGCTTTGACGCCCCGATCAAAGCCGAGGTGATCCCGCCGCCCCGCAGCACCCAGGCAATCGCCATCTGCGCCAGCGTTTGCCCCCGCGCCGAGGCAATCTCGTTCAGCGCGTTCAGGCTGGCAATCGCGGCCGGGGTGATGATCTCTGGCGACAGGGATTTGCCCTGGGTCGCGCGGCTGCCTGCCGGGATGCCCTTCAGGTATTTGTTGGTCAGCATCCCCTGCGCCAAAGGCACAAAGGCAATCGAGCCCAGCCCCAGATCGGCTAGCGTGTCCTTCAGCCCATCCTCTTCGACCCAACGGGTCAGCATGTTGTAGCTGGGCTGATGGATCACGAAAGGCGTGCCCAGATCCTTCAAGATCGCATAGGCCTCGCGCGTGCGCTGACTGTTATAGCTGGAAATCCCCGCATAAAGCGCCCGGCCCGACCGAACGATCTGATCCAGCGCGCCCATGGTTTCCTCCAGCGGGGTATCGGGGTCAAAGCGGTGCGAATAAAAGATGTCCACATAGTCCAGCCCCATGCGCTTCAGCGACTGATCGCACGAGGCAATCAGGTATTTGCGGCTGCCCCATTCGCCGTAGGGGCCCTGCCACATCTCGTAGCCCGCCTTGGAAGAGATGATCAGCTCGTCGCGCAGATCCTTGAAATCGGTGCGCATCAGCTCGCCAAAAGCCTCTTCGGCGGAACCGGGCGGCGGGCCATAGTTGTTGGCCAGATCGAAATGGGTGATCCCCAGATCAAAGGCGGTGCGGCAGATCGCCTGTTTGGTCTGATGCGGTGTGTCATGGCCGAAATTGTGCCAAAGCCCCAAGGAGACCGCCGGCAGCATCAGCCCCGAACGGCCAGAGCGGCGATAGATCATTTTGGAATAGCGATCGGGCGCGGGGTGATAGGTCATTTGGCTCTCCTTTTGGCAGGGGCATCCTTTATCAATGGGCTGAAAACTGCCAGCGGATTCGGCCAGAGGCCTGCGAAATGGGCATCGGCCATTGCCCTTTGGCTTGGGGCTTGCGATACTGAAATCTCTGCGGAGAGCTGCCCATGAAACGCCAGATCTTGCGGCACCCGGTCGGGGCCGCCCTATCGCTTGGGCTTGCCGCCCTGTTTTGGCCGGGCGCAGCGGCGCCGTTGGAAACCGTTGATTTGACGGTCGAAAGCCAGGATGGCGACCTGATCAGCCTGATCGAAGGCGCCTCATTGCTTTGGGCCCGCAGAGACGATGCGGATGCGGCGGCAGTGGATGTTTTTGCCGATGCGCAGGCCGAATATGGCCGTATTGTCCAAACACTTTACAACGCCGGTTATTACTCCGCCGTCATCAGCATCCGCCTTGATGGCCGAGAGGCCGCTGGGATCGCCGCGCTGGACGCGCCCTCGCAAATCAATGCGGTACAGATCACGGTGGACCCCGGCCCGCGTTTTACCTTCGCGCAGGCCAGCCTTCAGCCGATCACCCGGCGCACCGAATTGCCCCCCGGATTTGCCATCGGCCAGACCGCCTCAACTGGCGTGATCCGCGAAGCGGTCGAAGCGGGGATTGAAGGCTGGCGCCGGGATGGACATGCCAAAGCCGCGGTTTCGGCGCAGGATCTGACCGCCGATCACGACGCGGCCACCATGTCGGCCAATATCGATCTGGAGCCCGGCCCGGTCCTGCGCTTTGGCAATCTGACGATCACCGGCAATACCAAAATGCGCGGCAACCGGATCCGGAAAATCGCCGGTCTGTCTCTGGGCGAGACTTTTTCCAGCGCCGAATTGGAACGCGCCGCCGACCGACTGCGCCGCACCGGCATTTTCAGCGCGGTGTCGATCGAAGAGGGCGACACGATCACCGCGCCCGATCTTCTGCCCCTGACCCTGAGCGTGGTCGAGGCCAAACCGCGCCGCTATACCTTTGGCGCCGAAGTCTCCTCGCTGGAGGGGTTAAACATCTCGGGCGACTGGTTGCATCGCAACATGTTTGGCGGCGGCGAGCGGTTCACTATCGGCTTTGAGGTCAACAACATCTCTTCCGAGCTGTCGGGGACCGACTATTCCTTGGGCGTCAGTCTGGAACGCCCGGCCTCGCCCTTTCCCGATACCACCGGTGCGATCTCTTTCGATCTGGACCATTTCAGCGAAGAAGATTTCACCCTGAATGCCGGCGTTCTGGGGGTAGGTTTCAATCACATCTTCTCGCCCATCTTGTCGGCCAATGTGGGGCTGAATTATTCCTATGTCGAAGGCAGCGACGCGATCGGTGATTTCCTTTATCGCAGCGTCAACCTGCCGATGGGCCTGACTTGGGACCGGCGGGACAAGCCCAATGATGCCACAAAACGATTTCTGGTCGATGTCGAGGTAAAGCCCTTTCTCGGCTTTGGCGACACCGAGGACGGCGTCCGCCTGACCTTTGATACCCGCGGCTATTACGGCTTTGGCGAGGATGCCCGCTTTGTCCTGGCGGCGCGAATTCAGGGCGGCTCGATCATCGGTGCCTCGGCTTTGGGCGCGCCCCGCGATCAGCTTTTCTATTCGGGCGGCGGCGGCACGGTGCGCGGTCAGCCCTACCAATCCTTGGGGATCGAAGTGACGACGTCGGGAGGGCCGGTTGAAACCGGCGGCACGACCTTTTTGGGCGGCTCGCTCGAAGGGCGGCTCAAGTTTAACGACACCTATGGCGCGGTCGCGTTTTTTGACGTCGGCACGGTCAGCGACGGCGGCCTTGGCGATGGCGGCGGGCAGATGCATTCCGGCGCGGGCTTTGGTCTGCGCTATCAGACCGGCTTTGGCCCGCTGCGGGTTGATATTGCCGCGCCGGTCAATGGCTCCACGGGCAGCGGCGTGCAGGTCTATGTCGGTCTGGGGCAGGCTTTTTGATGCGTGCGCCCCTTTTCCCGCTGGTTGCCCTGTGCTTGGCGCTCGCACCTCAAACGGTGCACGCGCAAGAGGATGACCGCAGTTATCTGGTGGCCCTGTTGGAGGATAATCTGTCTGGCGCGGGCCGTAAAATCACGATCACCGGCTTTAAAGGCGCCCTGTCGTCCGTAGCGTCGTTGGACGAGATGACCATCGCCGATGATCTGGGCGTCTGGATTACGCTGCGCGATGTGTCCTTGGATTGGAGCCGCTCGGCCCTTCTATCCGGCGAGGTTTCGGTCAATTCCCTGACCGCCGCCGAGATCATTCTGGACCGGATGCCGGACAGCGGCGCCTCCAGCCTGCCCGCCACCGCGGCCGCGCCCTTTGGCCTGCCCGAGCTGCCGGTTTCGGTGCGAATCGACAAAATCGCCGCCGAAAAGATCATTCTGGGCGAGGGCATTCTGGGCGAGACGGTCGAGGGCCGGGTTGCCGCCACCGTCTCTCTTGTGGGCGGCGAGGGGCGGGTTGCGTTTAAT
Source organism: uncultured Paracoccaceae bacterium (assembly GCA_903930735.1). Taxonomy (GTDB): domain Bacteria; phylum Pseudomonadota; class Alphaproteobacteria; order Rhodobacterales; family Rhodobacteraceae; genus CAIYZT01. The sequence goes on from CAIYZT010000110.1 coordinate 6,644, forward strand.
CTTGATCGGCTGGACGATGGCCCGGCGGGCTTTCTGGCGCTCGATGCCAGCTATACAAATGCCACCAGCCAGCTGACCCTTTCGCTGGATGCGCACGAGGACGAGGGCGGTATCGCGGCGCGGCTCTTGTCGGTGCCGGGCGCGCCCTCGGCAGGGCTGACCATTGAAGGCCGCGGTCGTTTGGACGAGGTCCTGGCCGAGGTCTCGCTGCAAACCGGGGGGCAACAGCGCCTCTCGGGCCAAGTGGAGCTGAGAGGCCAAGCGGACGGCGCGCGTAACTTCGCCGTTTATCTGAAGGGCGATCTGGCGCCAGTTTTCTGGCCCGAATACC
>CAIYZT010000111.1 GCA_903930735.1 uncultured Paracoccaceae bacterium
TCGGCACCGCACAGGATGGATTCGCCTTTTTCACGGGCAGAGACCAAGTCACCCGTCAGCTTACCGTCTTTGTCCAATGTGGCGTTGGCCTGGGCAATGACGTACTTGCCTTCTTCGATGGCCGACAGGTAGTCGATGTTCATCGTGACTTTGCCGTCGATCACTTGGCGGTACGGGGTTTCGATGAAACCGTACTCGTTCAATCGGGCGTACAAAGCGAGCGAGTTGATCAAACCGATGTTTGGACCTTCAGGTGTTTCGATAGGGCAAACGCGACCATAGTGGGTCACGTGCACGTCACGCACTTCAAAGCCAGCACGTTCGCGGGTCAAACCGCCTGGGCCCAGGGCAGAGACGCGGCGCTTGTGCGTGATCTCGGCCAAGGGGTTGGTTTGGTCCATGAACTGGGACAGCTGCGAGGCACCGAAGAACTCTTTCAAGGCCGCCGAAATCGGCTTGCTGTTGATGAGGTCGTGGGGCATGAGGGGCTCTTGCTCGGCTTGGCCAAGCCGTTCTTTCACAGCCTTTTCAATACGGGCAAGCCCGGTGCGGTACTGGTTTTCGGCCAATTCGCCGACGCAACGCACGCGGCGGTTACCGAGGTGATCAATGTCATCGACGTCGCCACGGCCATTGCGCAGATCCACCAGGATCTTCACAACCGCGAGGATATCTTCATTGGTCAACACCATGGGACCGGTAGACTCTGTTCGGCCCATCTTGGCGTTGAACTTCATTCGACCAACGCGAGACAAGTCATAGGTGTCGGGGTTGTAGAACAAACGCTGGAACAGCGCTTGTACCGCGTCTTCGGTGGGCGGCTCGCCAGGACGCATCATGCGATAGATGGCAACCCGGGCTGCAAACTCGTCGACCGTTTCATCGCTGCGCAGGGTTTGCGAAATGTAAGCGCCCTGATCGAGCTCGTTGGTGTAAATGCAGGGCAGGTCCTGCACGCCGGCCGCACGAAGCTTTTTCAACAATGCCTCGGTCAGTTCCTCGTTAGCCTTGGCAATGATTTCACCGGTGTCGGCCTCGACGATGTTGCGGGCCACGACACGCGCCACCAGGAAGTCTTCCGGCACGCTGATGTGGGTAGTTCCAGATTGCTCCAGCTCACGCGTGTGACGGGCCGTGACACGTTTGTCTTTGGCAACGACGACCTTACCAGCCTTGTCAGTGATGTCAAAACGGGCCACCTCGCCGCGCAGGCGCTCAGCCACAAACTCCATCTGTGCGCCACTGTCCATCAGCCGAAAATTGTCGTTGACAAAGAAGTTAGCCAGGATCGACTCATGATTAAGGCCAATGGCCTTCAGCAGGATGGTCACCGGCATCTTGCGCCGACGATCTACCCGGAAATACAAGATGTCCTTGGGGTCGAATTCGAAATCCAGCCAGGAGCCGCGGTAGGGGATGATGCGTGCCGAGAACAGCAATTTGCCTGAGCTGTGGGTCTTTCCCTTGTCGTGCTCAAAGAAGACGCCCGGTGAGCGGTGCAACTGTGACACGATGACACGCTCGGTGCCGTTGATGATGAAAGAGCCCTTGCCCGTCATCAGGGGCACTTCACCCATGTAGACTTCTTGCTCTTTGACCTCTTTAACCACCTTGTTCTGAGTGGTTGAGGATTCACGGTCATAGATGATCAACTGCACCTTGGCACGAACCGCCGAGGCGTAGGTCAGACCACGGGTCTGGCACTCGCGCACGTCAAAGGCCGGCTTTGCCAGGTTGTAGTCCAGGTATTTCATCTCCACAAAACCATTGTGCGAAACGATGGGAAACGCGGCCTGAAATGCAGCCTGAAGCCCTTCCAAGGTCCGCTTTTTAGGCGCCACATCGGCTTGAAGGAACGCGGTGTAGGCGTCCTTCTGCATTTGCAGGAGGTAAGGAATTTCCAGCACGCTGTCGCGACTGCCAAAATTTTTGCGAATGCGCTTGCGTTCGGTGTATGAGTAAGCCATGAGATCTCCGGGCAAAGACTAAAGAATCCTGGGGGTCCTAGGCGACTGTCGCATTGAGAACCTGCAGGCAAGTGTTTGAAGCCA
>CAIYZT010000112.1 GCA_903930735.1 uncultured Paracoccaceae bacterium
CAGAATGACCTTGATCGCGGTGTTGAACGCTTCTTGCATGGTCGGAGAGACCTCAAGAATTACCTTCGACACCTTGTCGTAGAACCGGTCATCGCCCAGAACCTCCAGCGAGTCGCAGACGTCTTTGGCCAGCTTGGAGGCCAGATCTTCAACCAGGGACATTAGCGGCTCACCTCCGTCAACCTCCGCTTCACATAGCCGCTGACCGTGGCGATCATCGGCTTCATGTGTTGCTCTTCGTCTTTGAAAAAGTGGTCGGCGCCTTCGATTTCGGTATGGGTGATCTTGATACCCTTTTGCTCGTGCAGCTTGCCGACCAGGATTTTGGTATCCTTGGGCGGGGCCACCTTGTCAGCGGTCCCGTTGATCACCAGACCCGAGGCGGGGCAGGGCGCAAGGAAAGAGAAGTCATACATGTTCGCCGGCGGCGCGACCGAGATGAAACCGGTAATTTCGGGCCGGCGCATCAAGAGCTGCATCCCGATCCAGGCGCCAAAGGAGAACCCCGCGACCCAGCAATGCTTGGAGTTCTGGTTCATCGCCTGCAGATAATCCAAGGCCGAGGCGGCATCAGAGAGCTCGCCAATCCCCATGTCATACTCGCCCTGACTGCGCCCAACACCGCGGAAATTGAACCGCAGCACCGAGAACCCCAGATTGTAGAAGGTGTAATGCAGGTTATAGACCACCTTGTTGTTCATCGTGCCCCCATAGTTGGGGTGCGGATGCAGGACGATGGCAATCGGCGCATCGCGTTCTTTTTGCGGGTGGTAACGGCCTTCAAGGCGCCCTTCGGGGCCAGGGAAAATCACTTCGGGCATGGGTATCCGTCACTGGGTTGGAGCTAATTCTTGACGAAATCGCTCAGAGTTTTTAGAACCGTTCCAAGGGCGCAGAAGCGCACCCGGCTGTCCATTCGGTTTTCAGGTAATGGGCAGGGGGGGCGACGTCAATCAATTTAGGCGGAAATGACATGAAACTCTCGACCAAGGGGCGCTATGCCATGGTGGCGCTGGCCGATCTGGCCCTGTCAGAGGGCAATGATCTGATGTCGTTGGCCGAGATATCCAAGCGGCAGGATATCTCTTTGCCCTATCTGGAGCAGCTTTTTGTCAAACTGCGCCGCTCGGGACTGGTGGATGCGGTGCGGGGGCCGGGGGGCGGCTATCGGCTGGCGCGCAGTGCGGATGCCATCCGGATCAGCGATATCCTGCAAGCGGTCGAAGAGACCGTTGACGCGATGCATACCGGGGCAGGGGCCAGCGGCGGTCTGTCGGGCACCCGAGCGCAAAGCCTGACGAACCGGCTTTGGGAAAGCCTTTCGGCCAATGTCTATGTCTTCTTGCACACCACGCGCCTGTCGGATGTGATCAAGAACGAGATGACGCCGTGCCCCGCTGTGCCGGCCCTGCTGCGGGTGGTTGACGAGTGAGCCGGCTCTACCTCGACTGGAACGCAACCGCGCCTTTGCGCCCCGAGGCGCGTTTGGCCATGGTGGCGGCGATGGATCTGCAGGGCAATCCTTCATCGGTTCATGCCGAGGGTCGGGCGGCGCGGGCAATGATGGAGCGCGCGCGGGTCACTATTGCGGCGGCGCTGGGGGCCGATGGGGCCGATATCATCTTCACCTCCGGCGCCACCGAGGCGGCGGCGCTGGCCTGCGCCGGGCGCGGGCTGCTCTGCGCGCAGGTAGAACATGAGGCGGTGACGGCTTGGTGTGAAAGCCGCCTGCCCGTGGACGCCGAGGGCAGGGTGATCCTTGCCGATCCGGGGCGCAGCGCCTTGCAAATAGCCAATTCCGAAACCGGGATTGTGCAGGCCTTGCCCCCCGGATTGGCGGTCAGCGATCTGACCCAGGGATTTGGCAAGATACCGATCGCTTTCAATTGGCTTGGCTGCGAGATGGGGCTGATCTCGGCGCACAAGATCGGCGGACCCAAGGGGATCGGCGCGCTGGTTGTGCGCCGCGGTCTCGATGTATCGGCGCAGATCCGCGGCGGCGGGCAGGAAATGGGCCGGCGCGCGGGCACCGAAAATCTGGTCGGCATCGCCGGTTTCGCAGCAGCGGCCGAGGCCGCTGCCCGCGATCTGGCGAACGGAGTTTGGGACGAAGTGGCGGAACTTAGAAATATTCTAAATCAGGCATTGTCGGCCCTTGGATTTAAGACTATTTCTGTCGGGATATCGGTGGCACGCCTGCCCAACACGCTATGCCTGATCGCGCCCGGTTGGAAAGGCGAGACTCAGGTCATGGCGATGGACCTTGCGGGCTTTGCGGTCTCGGCCGGGTCGGCCTGCTCTTCGGGCAAGGTCAGGGCCAGTCGGGTCTTGTTGTCGATGGGTCATAGCGAGGAGCGGGCGGCGCAGGCCATTCGCATCTCCATCGGGCCGGGCGTGACGAAAGACCAGATCCTGCGCTTTGCGCAGGTCTGGGAGCGGGAATATCGGCGGATCCTGAAACGGATCGGCTGAGGAAAAAGGGGCGAATGGCCATGTTGGAAACCGAAGTGCGCGACGGCGTTGACCGCGAAACGATCGAAACCGTGCAGGCAATGGCCGGCAAGTACAAATACGGCTGGGAAACCGAGATCGAGATGGACTATGCCCCCAAGGGCCTGTCCGAAGATATCGTGCGGCTGATTTCCTCCAAGAATGAAGAGCCGCAATGGATGCTCGACTGGCGGCTGGAGGCGTATCGCCGTTGGCTGAAGATGACCGAGCCGACCTGGGCGATGGTCAATTATCCGGTGATCGATTATCAGGACCAGTATTACTATGCCAAACCCAAGAGCATGGCGGTCAAGCCCAAGTCTTTGGATGAGGTCGATCCCAAACTGCTGGCGACCTATGCCAAGCTGGGGATTCCGCTGAAAGAGCAGGCCCTGCTCGCCGGTGTTGAAGCCCCCGAAGGCGAGCGGCGCGTTGCCGTGGATGCGGTCTTCGATTCCGTCTCGCTGGGCACCACGTTCAAGGCTGAACTTGCCAAGGCGGGGGTGATCTTTTGCTCGATCTCCGAGGCGATCAAAGAGCATCCCGATCTGATCCGCCAATACATCGGCTCGGTGGTCCCCCAGTCCGACAACTTTTTTGCGACGCTGAATTCTGCTGTTTTTTCAGATGGTTCCTTTGTCTATATTCCCCCCGGCACCCGTTGCCCGATGGAGCTTTCGACCTATTTCCGCATTAATGCCGAAAACACCGGCCAGTTTGAGCGCACGCTGATCATCGCTGACAAGGGCAGCTATGTCAGCTACCTCGAAGGCTGCACCGCCCCCAAGCGCGACACGCATCAGCTGCACGCAGCCGTGGTGGAACTGGTGATTTTGGAAGATGCCGAGATCAAATATTCGACGGTGCAAAACTGGTATCCGGGCGATGAAAACGGCAAGGGCGGCATTTATAACTTTGTGACCAAGCGCGCCGATTGCCGGGGTGACCGTGCCAAGGTGATGTGGACCCAGGTTGAAACCGGCTCGGCGATCACCTGGAAATACCCGTCCTGCATTCTGCGCGGCGAGGGCAGCCAGGGCGAGTTTTACTCGATCGCCATCGCCAACAACGCCCAGCAGGCCGATACCGGCACCAAGATGATCCATTTGGGCAAAAACACCAAGTCGCGGATCGTCTCGAAAGGGATCTCGGCGGGGCGGGCGCAGAACACCTATCGCGGGTTGGTTTCCATCCATCCAAAAGCCAAGAATTCGCGCAATTACACCCAATGCGACAGCCTGCTGATCGGCGATAAATGCGGCGCTCATACCGTGCCCTATATCGAGGTCAAGAATAACTCGAGCCGGGTGGAGCATGAGGCGACCACGTCAAAGGTAGACGAGGATCAGCTGTTCTATTGCCGCTCGCGGGGCATGGACGAAGAAGAGGCGGTTGCGCTTGTTGTGAACGGGTTCTGCAAGGAAGTCCTGCAGGCGCTGCCGATGGAATTCGCCATGGAGGCGCAAAGCCTCGTGGCCATTTCGCTCGAGGGCTCGGTGGGATGAGGGAACGCCGGCAAACCAATGCACGCCTTAACAAATCGGCGGCAGAGCCAGTGGCGACCCCTGCGCTGGTCATCAGTCCTGCAGGGCAGGTGGTGCGTGCGATAGTGCAGGGCCAACCGATCTATTTCACCCTGACCAACACCCGCGATACGATCCAGAAGGAACATCTTGCCGGTCGGTTTTATGAGCCCGAAGAGTTGGAGATCATCGCCAAACACTGCCCTAAAGGCGCGGTTTTTGCCGATATCGGCGCCAATATCGGCAACCACGCGCTCTTTGCGCTGAAGGTGCTGGGCGTCAAAAAGCTGATCGCGTTTGAGCCAAACCCGGTTGCCATTGCGATTTTGCAATCGAATCTGGGTCTCAATGGTGTGATCGAGCGTTGCGATCTTCGCCATCTTGGCTTTGGGCTTTCCGACAAGGCCCAGGGTGGTCTGGCGATGGCGGTCGCAAGGCCCAACAAGAACCTTGGCGGCGGCAAGCTGGTATCGGGCGGCGATTTGCAGGTCATTCCCGGCGATCAGGCGCTGGCCAAGGACAACGTCGATTTCATCAAGATCGATGTCGAAGGCATGGAAATGCAGGTTCTGGCGGGGCTGGCCGAGACAATTGCGCGCTGCCGTCCGCGGATTTTCATCGAAGTCGATGACGTCAACAACGCTGCATTTCTGGCTTGGGTCGAGGACAACCGCTATTCAATCGCGGCCACTTATCGCCGCTATCGGGTCAACGAAAATTACCTGCTGGTGCCCAAAACCAAGCAGGCCATCCGAAAAACGCCTGCGGGCAAAGCTGATGAATGAGAGAAAAATGCTGGAAATCCAGAACCTTCACGTCAAACTCGCCGAAGAAGACAAGGTCATCTTGCACGGGCTTGATCTGAAAATCGGCGCGGGCGAAGTGCATGCGATCATGGGGCCGAACGGGTCGGGCAAATCGACGCTTTCCTATGTGCTGTCGGGCCGCGATGGCTATGAAGTGACCGCAGGCTCGGCCAAGTTGCAGGGCGCGGAGTTGTTGGACATGGAGCCTGAAGAGCGCGCGGCGGCGGGGCTGTTTCTGGCCTTTCAATACCCGGTTGAAATTCCCGGCGTGGGCAATATGACCTTCCTGCGCACCGCGCTCAACGCGCAGAAAAAGGCACGCGGCGAGGACGAGGTTTCGGCCGGTGAGTTCCTGAAACTGGTGCGCGCCAAGGCCAAGACGTTGAAGATCGACGCCGAGATGCTCAAGCGTCCGGTCAATGTCGGCTTTTCGGGCGGTGAGAAAAAGCGCAACGAAATCCTGCAGATGGCCATGCTGGAACCCAGGATGTGCATTCTGGACGAGACGGATTCCGGGCTTGATGTCGACGCGATGAAACTGGTCGCGGATGGCGTGAACGCCCTGCGCAGCGCGGGCCGGTCATTTCTGGTTATCACGCATTATCAACGGCTTCTGGACCATATCAAGCCTGATGTCGTGCATATCATGTCCGCGGGCCGCATCATCAAGACAGGCGGGCCAGAGTTGGCGCTGGACGTTGAGAACAACGGCTATGCCGACCTCGTGGCGGAGGCCGAATGATGGCTTTGGCCCTTGCCAAGACCGAGGCGCTGAATGCCCGGATCGCGCGTCATAGCCTGCAGAAAGGCGGCTGGCTGGGCGCCGCAAGGGCAGGGGCGCTTGCCCGGCTTGGCGCCATGGGCATGCCGGTCAAGCGCGACGAATACTGGCGCTATACCGACCCCTCCAGCCTGACCGTCGCCAACGCGCCAATCGCCGCCCTGTTTGACGCGGGCGATGAACCCCCCGCCTATGGCGCCATAGATCGGCTGAAAATCACGTTTGTCGACGGCGTATTCGACCCTGCCGCTTCGGATGATCTGACCCTGTCTGGTGTGACCATCGAAAGACTGGCTCTGGCGGGCAAGGCCGATATCCACTGGGCGCGCGATCTGTTCGGCTTGCTCGAAGAGCGCGGCCAAACCCCGGTCGAGCGCCCCCTTGCCACCATGAGCACCGCCTTTGCCACGGACGGCGTCCTGATCCGCGCCACGGGTAAAGTCACCAAGCCCATTTCCCTGATTTACGAACATAAATCAGAGACTTCCGATGCGATCTTGCACCATTGCATTAAGGTTGAACAGGGCGCCGATGTCACGATACTCGAAAACGGCCCCGCCGCCGCGCGTCTGACCATGGTCATGGAGGTTGAGGTGGCCGAGGGCGGCAGCTTTCACCACATCCGCACCCAAGGGCGCGATCACGAACGCCGCGCCGCGACCCATATCTTTGCCCGCCTCGCCTCTGACGCTCTGTTCAAAAGCTTTACCGTCACCGCCAATGGCCGCCTGACCCGTAATGATGTGGTGGTTGAACTGATCGGTCACGACGCCGCGGCGCATATCGCGGGCGCTTGCGTAGGCGACGGCGATTTTCATCACGACGACACGATCTTCATCACCCATGCGGGCGAGCGCTGCGAAAGCCGGCAGGTCTTTAAAAAGGTTCTGAAAAACGGCGCGGTTGGGGTGTTTCAGGGCAAGATTCTCGTCAGGCAGGGCGCGCAGAAGACCGATGGCTATCAGATCAGCCAGGCCCTTTTGCTGGACGACGACAGCCAGTTTCTGGCCAAGCCAGAGCTGGAGATCTACGCCGATGACGTCAAATGCAGCCATGGCTCGACCTCCGGTGCGATTGATGACGGGGCGCTTTTCTATCTGCGCTCGCGCGGGGTGCCGTTGAAGGAGGCGCAGAGCCTGATGGTTCTGGCCTTTCTGGCCGAGGCGATCGAGGAAATCCATGACGAAGCCATTGCCGAGGACGTAAGAGAGCGTCTGCGCAACTGGTTGGTTCGGCACGAAAAATAGGGTTTTCCATGTCGGTGGTCGCAGATATCGTTGAAAGCTGGCTGCGCCCCGCGCGCGTTCTACGCCGGCATCTGTCGCGCGGAAGGTCGGAGCCCTTTGCCTTCAGCCTGCTTGTTGTGTTCTTGCTGGTCAGTCTGATCGCGCAATGGCCCGCCGCCGCCCGCGTTTCGGCGCTGGACCCGAACTTGCCGATCTCGCCGCAGATGCTGCCCTTTGCCATGGGCGGTCTGGCCGCGATCCCGTTCCTCTATGCGCTCGCGGCCTTGGGCCAGCTGGTGGCGCGGGCGTTTGGCGGGCAGGGCGGCTGGTACGAGGGCCGGATCGCCTTGTTCTGGGCGCTCGCCGCCACCAGCCCGGCGGTTCTGCTTTTGGGGCTGGTGGCGGGTCTGATCGGTCCGGGCCTTCAGTTGACCGCCGTTGGCCTGCTGACCAGCACCGCCTTTTTGGTGTTCTGGACCATTAACCTGCGTGAAGCGGGGCGCCGTCATGCAGCTTGATCGCCGGACCCTTTACCAGCTCCTTGCCGAGACCCTGACCGCACCGCGCAGTGCCGCCCGAAAGATTCTTTCGATTGGAGGCGGTTATGCGCTTGCGCTGATCGCCGTTGGGGCCCTGGCCTGCATTTCGGCTCTGATCTCGGTCCTGCCTCACCTGTCGGCATCGGCGATCTCGGACCTGCCGAACGTGTCGGCACCGGCCAGCGGGAACCCGATGATGGATAATCTGATCGCCCGGCCCTTGCTGCTGGCGGCGTTGCAAGCCGGCGGAATGGCCCTGTTCGCGGGCATCATAACCGGGGTCGGGCGCCTTTTTGGTGGCACCGGGCGGCTCGTTCAGGCCCTGTTGATGCTGGCTTGGGTCGATTTCTTTATCTTGGTGGCACAGCTGGCTTTGGTGGTGATCCTCCTGATCCTGCCGTTTCTTGAGGGGCCACTGGTCCCCTTTATCCTGGTGGTTAGAGCCTGGGTATTGTCGAACTTTATTGCCGCCTTGCACGGATTTGAAAAGACGCTGCCCACCTTGGGGGTTCTGGTTAGCGGGATCCTTTTGATCGGCATTCTGATGCTTCCGTACGCCCCCCAGTCATAGGCCGCACATATGTACAACCTCGCCTCGATCCGCGCCGACTTTCCGATCCTTTCGCGCCAGGTGAACGGCAAACCTCTGGTTTACCTCGATAATGGCGCATCGGCTCAGAAACCAAGCGCCGTGATCGACGCGATGAGCCATGCCTATGCCCAGGAATATGCCAACGTGCACCGCGGGCTGCATTGGCTGTCCAATACGGCGACGGAAAACTACGAATCCGTGCGCGGCAAGATCGCTCGGTTTCTGAATGCACCCGATGAGGACAGCATCATCTTCACCACCGGCGCGACCGAGGGGATCAATCTGGTCTCTTACGCCTGGGCCGCGCCGCGTCTGCAAGCCGGCGACGAGATTATTCTGTCGATCATGGAGCATCACGCCAATATCGTGCCCTGGCACTTCCTGCGCGAGCGGTCCGGGGTGGTGCTGAAATGGGTGGAGGTCGATGCCAATGGCGATCTGGACCCGCAGGCAGTGCTGGACGCGATCGGCCCGAAAACCAAACTGATTGCCGTCACCCATATGTCCAACGTGCTCGGCACCGTGGTCGATATCGCCGCGATTTGCGCAGGCGCGCGGGCGGCCGGGGTGCCGGTTCTGGTGGATGGCTCGCAGGCAGCGGTGCATATGCCCGTCGATGTTCGCGCCTTGGGCTGTGATTTTTATGCGGTGACCGGCCACAAGCTTTACGGCCCCTCAGGCTCCGGCGCGATCTATATCACGCCCCAGAGGATGGCCGAAATGCGCCCCTTTCTGGGCGGCGGCGATATGATCCGCGAGGTGACGCGCAACACCGTCACCTACAATACCGCCCCGATGAAGTTCGAGGCGGGAACCCCTGGAATCGTTCAACAAATCGGTTTTGGCGTCGCGCTGGATTATCTGACCGCCCTCGGGATGGACAAGATCGCAGCGCACGAACGCGCGCTGCGGGACTACGCGCGATCCCGGCTTGGCGCGCTGAACTGGCTGAATTTTCAGGGCAATTCGGCGGGTAAGGGGGCCATCTTTTCCTTCACCATGCAGGGCCAGGCCCATGCACATGATCTGTCCACCATCCTCGACAAACGCGGCATTGCGGTGCGCGCCGGCACGCATTGCGCGATGCCATTGATGTCGCATCTGGGGATCAGCGCCTCTTGTCGGGCCTCCTTCGGGCTTTATAACACTGTGGAAGAGGTCGATGCGCTGGTCAGCGCGCTGGAATTCTGCCACGAGCTTTTCGGCTGATTTGGCGTTGCCTTCGCGGTGTTAATCGCCTAAACGATCCTCTGTCGGCACCCATAGCTCAGCTGGATAGAGCGTTGCCCTCCGAAGGCAGAGGCCACTGGTTCGAATCCAGTTGGGTGCACCAATACTTTCAAGGTACTTAGCGGCCTTTTCGAAGGTCGCGTTTTGGGTCCAAGTTGTGCGGTCGCACAGTTTGCCCAGAATCGTGCCATTTTCTGCGGCTGCAACATAGGCGCTGGGGGAATGAGAAACCCCGGCGCGCTGGGGGGCGCAACCGGGGCCAAGGGGATATCGGGCAGATATCGGTGGTCAGATTACGACCCTCCTGAGAACGGCAGTGCAAAAGTTTGCC
>CAIYZT010000113.1 GCA_903930735.1 uncultured Paracoccaceae bacterium
CGCGGGTCTGTTCGGCCTGCACCAGCCGGAGCGCGGCGGCATTTATCTTGGCAATCGTCAGCATTTACAGCACCTCATCCGCGATCTCGTTCGTCAAAGTTCCAATACCCTCGGCCTCGACCTCGACCACATCGCCGGGCTTCAGCCAGATCGGCGGGTCAAAGCGCGCGCCGGCCCCGGTGGGGGTGCCGCAGACGATCACATCGCCCGGCACCAGCGTGGTAAAGGTGGAGATATAGGCGATGATCTGGGAGAAGCCGAACATCATCCGCGAGGTGCGGTCGGATTGGCGGACCTCGCCATTCACCCGCGTTTGCAGGGCGATATCGGCAAGCTGGGAGCCGTCGGTATAGGGCACGATCCAAGGGCCGATGGCGCCCGAGCGGTCCCAGTTCTTGCCTTGGGTGACGTTGAATTTGGCATGGCGCACCCAGTCGCGGATGGTGCCTTCGTTGCATAGGGTCAGCGCGGCGATATGGGAAAGGGCATCGGCCTCGGGGATACGGCGGCCGGGCTTGCCGATGATGATCGCCACCTCGCCCTCGTAATCCAGCTGCGGGCTTTCGGGCGGGCGGATCAGCGGCTGGTTATGCCCGGTGAAGGAGCGCGGAAAACGCGGAAACAGCGACATGAAGGGCGGGTTATCCTGATCGTCCTTGTATTCGGCGTTTCGGTCGGGGAAATTAACGCCCACGCAAAGGATCTTTTCGGGCGCGGCAATCGGGATGTCATAGGTGATTTCAGACAAAGCGATATCGGCAGACAGGCCCGCGGCGCGGTCAATGAGGCGGCTCAGAGCGCCTTGTTCGATGACGCTGCGCAGGTTCGGCAGATCGGCAAAATGCGGCGCAAGCGCGATGAGGCCGTCGCCCGACACAAGGCCGTAACCCGAGGTCTTATTGTGGGTATAGCTGACAAGACGGGGGCGCGGCATTGCTGTTCCTTTTCAAGTCGAATGGGTTGCCCGTTAAGGTGCGACGATGGGCTGCGCCTTCAGAACCGGGTCATTGGAGGCAACGCCCGCGAAAACCGAGCCCTGTTCGAACCAGCTTTTCGGCGCGGCGGCCCCCCAGAGAGTCTGGCGCTGCGGATCTTTCAGGTCCCATTTGATCGGCTCCAGATCCGGGTCAACCGTCTGATAATCCGAGCAATAGATTTCCGTCCGGTGGCCATCGGGATCAAGGATATAAAGGAAAAAGGCATTGGAAATGCCGTGCCGCCCCGGCCCGCGTTCGATATTGGTGACATAGCCCGTGGTCGCCATCAGATCGAGCAGGTCGATGATGTTCAGCGGCGTCGGTACCCAAAAGGCGAGGTGATGCAGGCGCGGACCCTTGCCACTAGTAAAGGCCATATCATGCACCCCGCCCTTGCGGTGCATCCAAGCTGCCCATAGCTTTTTACTGTCCTCGTCCTCGGTATATTCGGTCACCCGGAAGCCGAAGGAATTGTAAAAGGCGACCGAGGCATCGACATCGGGAGAGAAGCAGTTGAAATGGTCAATCCGCAGGGGTTTGACCCCGTGGTAAAGCGCGTATTTCTGGTGGATCGGGGCCAGACGGTCCATCTTGGCGTAGAACTCCAGCGGGATGCCCTGCGGATCACGGGTGCGCAAAACGCGGCCCATAAAGGGGCGTTCGACCCAAGCGACGGGCAGGCCTTGGGCGGTGAAGAATGTATGGGCGGCGTCAAGATCGGCCTCGGCAAAGACCTTGAAGCCCAGCACATTGACCGTTGCCGCCTCGGATTTGCGCAGGATCACGCAGTGGTGGCCGCGTTCTTCCAAGGCGCGCAGATAGATAGCAACGCTGTCTTCATGCGTAACCTGCAGACCCAAGGTGTCGGCATAAAAGGCGCGGCTGGCGGCCAGGTTTCTGACGCCGAGTTCGACATGGCTCAGCCGGATGACGTTGAAGGCCGGATAGAGGACGGGATTTGGTACGGGCATAGACTTGCTCCCTGCAAGATCAATCTCTGGTTCAGCCGCCAAGTTTTAGGACCGGCGGCGTTTAGCCGCCAAGTTTCGGGATAGCATGGGCCACCGTCGCAAAGGCGATATTCTTGGTCTCCATGTAGAAATCGAACGACCATTCCGCGCCGTCGCGGCCGATGCCCGAGTTTTTGACCCCGCCAAAGGGGGCCGGAAGGTGCCGAATATTCTCGGAATTGACCCAGATCATCCCGGCCTCCAGCGCCTCGGTAAAGCGCAGGGCGCGGGTGATATCGGCGGTCCAAAGATAGCCGGTCAGCCCGTATTGCACGTCATTGGCAATGGCCAGCGCCTCGGCCTCGTCCTTGAAGGGGATGGCGGTCAGGACCGGGCCAAAGATCTCTTCCTGCGCGATCCGCATCTGGTTATGCGCGCCGGTGAACAGCGTCGGGCTGACATAGCAGCCGCCCCCCGGCCCCGCGAATTTCGCACCGCCCGCAGCAACCGTGGCACCTTCGGATTTGCCGATCGCGATGTATTCAAGCACCTTGGCCTCATGCACCGGATGGATCAGCGGACCGACCACGGTTTTGGGGTCCAAGGGATGGCCGACCACAATCCGCTTGGCCTTTTCAGCCACCATCGCGGTGAAACGGTCATAAATCGGCGCCTCGACCAGCAACCGCGAAGACGAGGTGCACCGCTCGCCGTTCAGCGAATAGATCATGAAGACCGCCGCATCCGCCGCCCGCTCCAGATCGGCATCGGCGAATACGATCACGGGATTCTTGCCGCCCAGTTCGAAATGCACGCGTTTCAGCGTATCTGCGCCCTGTTTCATGATCATGCTGCCGGTGCGCGACTCGCCGACAAAACCGATCGCCTTGATATCGGGATGTTCGGTCAAGGCACGGCCCGCATCCTCGCCAAAGCCGTTCACAAGGTTCCAAACCCCGGCAGGCAGACCCGCGGATTCGGCAATCTCCACCAGCAGGCGTGCCGACAGCGGCGAGAATTCTGCCGGCTTGTGGACCACAGTACAGCCCGCCGCCAAAGCAGGCGCGATCTTCCACGTGGACAGCATGAACGGCGTGTTCCAGGGCGTGATGATGCCAACCGGGCCGATGGGCGTGCGGGTGGTCATGTTGATCTGACCCTTGGCGTGCAGGGATTGGCCGTCGCGTGCCTTGGGCGCCAGATCGGCGAAATAACGGAAGTTTTCGGCCCCCCGGACAGCCGCCTTTGCCATGAAACGGATCGCCTGCCCGGTGTCCATCGCCTCGACAAAAGCGATCTCCTCGGCCCGCGCCTCGATGGCGTCGGCGATTTTGTGCAGTAATTCCTTGCGCGCCTCGCCGTCCATCGCCCGCCAGGCCGGAAGCGCCGCCTTGGCCGCCGCCGCCGCCAAAGCCACATCCGCCGCCTTGCCGCGTGCCACCTGGGCCAGCGGTTTCAGATCGACCGGCGAGATCGTTTCAAAGGTGGCACCGTCCATCGCGGGAACCGCTTTGCCATTGATGTGGTTCAGCACGCCGTCTTTGCGAAAGCGGGCAAGGTAGCCATCGGCGCGGGTGATATGGGCGTTCAGTTCGGACATGGAGGGCCCCTTACTTTGCGCGCAGGCGCGGGTGGATGGCGTTCTTTTTCCAGCTGAGCACCGGATCATTCTGCGCGACGTCCAATGTCAGCGCAAAATGTGGCGCCTCGAACAGGGGC
>CAIYZT010000114.1 GCA_903930735.1 uncultured Paracoccaceae bacterium
GGGCGAGTGCGGTGCTTCATTGGCAAACCAAAATTGCAGGGTTCTGAAGGAAATCATACGAAACCTTGCAGCAAACAGCGAGCAAAACCGAAGTGATCTCACGTAAAATCAATGAGATGCAGGGTGTTCAGGGCGAACTAAGTATCCTCGGGCTTGTGCCCTCCGACGCCCGAAAGGGGGCCTTCTGCCCCCTATATAAAGTTCACTATATATTTGTTATTAAATCACTAAATACTTTTTATACTTTAACTGTATTCCTTCTAGGATACCATCTTCGCACCGAATGGCTTCATCTGAGAGGGAGCAACGGCGCCTAAACTTTTACGGGACAATAACCACGAATGTTGAAAACACAGGCTTGGCAGTTTCCGCATCAAAAGAATGTGCATTCGGCGGTACGCTAAATCTGAAAGCATTTTGATATTTCTGTCGATCATAGCCTGTCAGGTGCCATTTTAAGGCGAAGATTTGAGCTAACTTTACGGGAGTTTTCCAGGCGAGCCGAAAGTCAAACTATCGGGTCCACACTTAAGCCGTTGTCGTCCTTGTTGCTTTCGGTGCTGGCTTTCGTCAGAACTGTCGAAATCACAGAAGTGTCTAACCTTTGGCAATAGGGACCATCAGAACCATGACAATTCGCCTTGGACTGGTTGGAGCGGGAGAGTTCCTGCCCCATTTTGTTGCAATGTTTGCTGCCCACCCCGGCGTTGGCGCTTTGTATGTCGCCGATCTGGTAGTCGAGCGGGCAGAGACTCTCGTCGCTGAATTTGGCCTTGCAGGGGCTGCAAGCAATCTGGACGAGCTTCTCGCCATCGGGGTTGATGCGGTTGCGATCTTTACGCCTCGCCATACCCATGCGGTGCTGGCGCTGCAGGCCATGCAGGCTGGCGCGCATGTATACATTGCCGTACCGGCCGCCGTTGCCTTGGACGAGTTGCAGGCCATGACGGCCGCTGCCGCAAGGCATCGGCGGGTCTGCATGACAGGCGAGACGAGCTATTACTATCCCGAGATCGTCTTTGCGCGTGAAGAGTTCGCCACCGGGCGCTGGGGCCAGTTCATTCATGCCGATGCCCAATATGTCCATGACTGGGCAACTTGGGGCCCGCATTTCCGCCTGACCTTCGGCGATGACTGGCAGAAATACGCAGCAATCCCGCCAATGTTCTACCCGACCCACAGCTTTTCCATGCCACTGTCGATCACCGGGGCGCGGGTGACGCATATTTCGGCGCATGGCTTTGTCGATCGCGGGGCCGACGCGGGTTACGGCGCGGGGCGGAACCCGTGGGACAATCCGTTTTCCAACACCGTCGCGCTGGCCCGCACATCAGATGGCGGCACCCTGCGGATTGGTGAGTTCCGGCGGTTAGGCTGGTTTCCCCTGCGGAACGGGCGCGAGGTGATGATGCCGACTTTCTATGCCTCGGACGCCTGCATGGAATCGAGCATGGCGTCCACTTTTCTGACCGGCAGGCAGGGCGTGGAAGGATCGCTCAGCTATGAACATCCCGGCGTGACGGTTGATCTGGGCCCCTGGGTCGACGGCCCCTATTTCGAACACGGTTCGGCACAGGACCACCATATTGGACTGGCCTCTGCCCATCATCCCGCCCGCCTGCCCAGGGAATACCACGGCCTTGCCAATGGCCATTCCGGGTCACACCAATATCTGATCGACGACTTCATTCGCGCCTGCATCGAGGATGCCCTGCCGCCCACCCATATTTGGGCCTCGGCCGCTTGGTGCGCGCCTGGGCTTGTGGCGCATCAGTCCGCATTGCAGGGCGGTGCATTGCTGGAGGTGCCCGATTTCGGCCAGCCGCCCGATGACTGGCCGCGGCTGACCTATCCGCCCCGCGGGGTCGAACCTGGCCGGCCCCGCCTTCCAGACCTGACGGCCCCGGCCTTTCCGGCTTGATGGCCCGGTCTGTCGACAGGCCTTAACTCCTCCGGTAGTTTTGATAGCGCACCATGCCATCGCGGCCCAGAACGGTCGTGCTGGTGCGACGGTCGGCGTGCAGGATGCGCAGGGTCAGTTGTTTGGCCAGATACTCCCGTTCAATGGCGGCAAATGCTGGGTCGGCGGCCAGATTGCGCCGCTCGCCCGGGTCGTTGACCATATCGAAAAGCAAGGACGGCAGACTGGGAAAGAAAACATGCTTGTAGCGCCGATCCCGGATCACACTGAGCATGCATTCATCTTCGGAAATGCCCATGGGGCCTGAGAAGGGGTTTTCCGGCGGGCTTTTGAAGTGGTATTCCCAATGCACGAAGTCGCGCCATTTTTCTGGGGTCTCACCGCGGACAAAGGGCATGACAGATTGGCCGTCGAGTTCGGTGGGCAACTCAATCCCGACATAATCGAGCAAGGTCGGCAAAAGATCGACGCCTTCGGTAAACGCGCTGACCTTCATGCCGTCATAAGCCCGTGCCTCAGGCGCCGGATCGCGGATCACCAGTGGCAGATGCGCCTGATAGTCGTGCCACGAGGCCTGATTGGCCAGCCAGTGATCTCCGATAGGGTCGCCATGGTCTGAGGTAAAGATGATCAGCGTGTTGTCATACTGCCCGCTCGCCTTTAGCCAGTCAATCAGCCGTCCGATATTATGGTCAACTTCGGCCATCAGCCCGCAATAGGCGGCCCGGACTGATTGCCAGTCGGTGTCGGACACGTCGCGAGCGCGCCCCTTGAGATCGGGATGCACCTCGTTGGCGCGGCCGACCTCAAGTTGAAACGCCATGAAGGGGTGGTTCACTTCATCCAGTCGTTCGGGCAGCCGGTTCATGGGGGCAAGCGTGGCCGGATCGACCAGCCCGTTATAGGGTTCTGGCGCAATGAAGGGCGGGTGTGGGCGCAAATAGCACAGCATAGCACACCAACCTTGGTCCTGCGCCCCAAGCCAGGCAATCGTTTGGTCGGTCAAAAAGGCGGTGTCGCTGTCTTCGGCCTTATAGCGGGCGGGGTGGCCAGCGATGCCACCATTGGGGCTGGGCTTGGTGTAATCGGCGGCAAAGAGGTCGTCGTTATGGTCAAACACATAGCCCCGCCGCCGCAACTCGCCAAGCCATGCCCAGTGGCGGCCCACCATCATGCAGCCGACATCGAGCCCCTGAAGCAGCCCGAACCCGTCGTTGTCCAGCAGCGCCGGATCGTTAGGGTGCCGATGGGTCGGATCGGCGGCGGTATCGGAATAGCCGAAAACCGTGGGGGCATAGCCAACTGCGCGCAGATGCTGGGCAAAGGTCCTGTGATGTTCTGCCAATGGCGATCGGTTGACAACAACGCGGTGGGTCATGCCGTAAAGCCCAGTGTACATGCTGGCGCGTGAAGGCGCGCAGGGGACCATCTGGCCGTAGTGATTCTCAAACACGACACCATCGCGCATCAGCGCGTGGAAGTTCGGGGTCAGGGACGGGTCCATGCCCAGTTGATCATAGCGCCACTGATCGGGAATGATCATCAGGACGTTCTTGCGGGGTTGTGGGGCAGACATCATCGTGATTCTTCCAGTTTTCTTGCGAACCAATCAGGGATCCGGTCGCAGGGTCGATCCCTCGTCTCCATGCGGAACACGGCATTCCGTAAGGCCATCTCAGGGTGGCCCAGACCCTTCACTTCTGTAGGGCCTAAGACAGTAAAGCGCGCCGATACAAGTATTTGGCCACCCGCTGCGCTTATTAATGTCGGCGACTGGGCGCACTCGAATTCGACTGACAATAAAAAATGTTGTGTATCAAAGATTAGCATGCAAAACTTCTCCAATTCAAGACCATAATGGAAAATCTATCAACCAGGAAGGAGCACTTCTCATGAGGCTGTCACGTCACGTTCTTTTCCTAGCCGCAGCGCTTGCGGTGGGCTTCGTCTCTCCGGCCTCGGCCGAAAAGGTGTTCCGCCAGGCCAATGACTTGAGCTTTGGCGGCGCTGAAAGCCTGGACCCACTGTCGTCCAACCGCTTCATCGAGGTCGTGGCACTGATCTACTCCCGCCTGATGCGCGAAGGCGAGAACGGCGAAGCCTCGCCGGAACTCGCGACCAACTGGACCGCCAATGCCGAGGCAACGGAATGGACCCTGACCCTTCAACCCGGTGTTAAGTTTCACGACGGATCGGACTTTGATGCCGCTGACGTCGCCTATTCGCTAAGCCGGATCGAGGACGCTGCGCTCGAATCCCCTGTCGCATCGGTTCTGGGCATCATCGACCGGGTCGAGGTCGTTAACCCCATGACTGTCAAGATTATCCTCGAAGCGCCGCATGCCGGCCTGCCGTTGCTTTTGCTGGACTACCGCGTGCGGATGATCCCAGAAGGATCAGGCCCGACGATCAATGAAAACCCTGTGGGCACCGGACCGTTCCGTGTCGAGAAGGTTGACGCCGAAGGCACGACGACCCTTGTGGCCAATGAAGGCTATTGGGAAGGACGGCCAAAACTGGACAAGATCCAGTTCACCGCGATCCCCGATTTCGAGGCGCGCAATCAGGCCATGTTGGCCGGTCAGCTTGATTATAACCCTCTGACATTGGATCAGGTGCCGCTATTTGAGGGTAATCCCGCCTTTCAAGTCCAGTCCTTCCCAGGCGGCCAGTGGGTTGGTGCGACGTTCCGGACCAACGCGGAACCCTTCACCGACCCTCGCGTGCGTCGTGCGTTGCGGATTGCGGTTGATCGCAACGCCATGCTAACGCTGATGGAAGGCCCGGATGGTGGTGCCGTGGGCTGCGACACGCCCGTAAGTCTCAGTGATCCCTACCGCGCCAACCTTGAGTGTCCGCAAGACATCGAGGGCGCCAAGGCCCTGTTGGCTGAGGCCGGTTATCCTGATGGGATCGACATTGAGTTGTTCACGTCGGACGT
The DNA here is from genome assembly GCA_903930735.1 of uncultured Paracoccaceae bacterium. GTDB lineage: Bacteria > Pseudomonadota > Alphaproteobacteria > Rhodobacterales > Rhodobacteraceae > CAIYZT01. Next base: position 4,863 of record CAIYZT010000114.1, read on the forward strand.
CTCGCCTGGGATGGTGCGCTGGGCCGAAATCTATCAGGCTCAGGTCGCCCCGGCGGGCATTCGCGTCAAGGTCACCCTTGCTCCCGCGGACGGCTATTGGGAAAATGTCTGGTTGAAGGAACCTGCCTTCGTCGACGCCTGGGACGGTCGGCCTGCGGACCAGTTTCTGAACGAAATCTTTCGTACCGGTGCGGCCAACAACGCAAGCTTCTATAGTGACCCCGCCTTTGATGCGCTGCTGGATAAGGCGCGCTCGACGGTCGATGTCGAGGCTGCGCGTGCCCTTTATGTCCAGGCCCAGCA
>CAIYZT010000115.1 GCA_903930735.1 uncultured Paracoccaceae bacterium
CACCACCTTTTCCCTGCCGGCCTTTAACGGCACCGTGAAACTGATGGCTGTGGCCTATAGCAGCAAGGGCGTGGGCCAAGCCTCGCAGGATGTTCTGGTCCGCGATCCGGTGGTCGTCACCGCCTCGCTGCCGCGCTTTCTGGCCCCCGGCGATGAAAGCCGGATCTTGGTGGAGATCGTGCATGCCACCGGACCTTCGGGCCGGATGAGCTTGGATGTCACGGCGGATGCGGCGTTGACGCTGGGCACCGTGCCCTCGGGCGTTGATCTAAGCGATCTGGGCAAGGCGGTGCTGGAGATTCCGCTGACCGCCTCGGCGGAGGGTATCCACAAGATCGCCCTGCGCCTGACCACTCCGGATGGCAAGGTGCTGACCAAAGAGCTGACCTTGCCGGTCATGGTCAATGATTCGCCTGTAGTCCGGGTCTCGCGGCTGGATTTGGGCAAGGGCCAAGAGTTCAGCTTTGACGCCTCGGTTTTTGCCGATCTGGTGCCGGGCACGGCCCGCGCCACCATGGCCGTCGGACCCATTGCGCGCCTGAACGCGCCGGGCCTGTTGCAGACCCTGGACGCCTATCCTTACGGCTGCACCGAACAAATCACCTCCAAGGCCCTGCCGCTGCTGTATTTCGAACAGGTGGCGCAGGTGATGGGCCTGCCGGGCTCCTCCGACATGCGCGAGCGCATCGAACAGGCCGTGGCCGAGGTGCTGACCAATCAGGGCGCGAACGGGGCCTTTGGCCTTTGGGGGCCGGACGAGGGCGACATGTGGCTGGATGCTTTTGTCACCGATTTCCTGAGCCGGGCGCGCGCGCGCGGGTTCGATGTGCCGGATCCTGCCTTCCGTTCCGCCCTGTCGAACCTGCGCAATCAGGTCAATTACACCGCCGATTTCGATAGCGGCGGCGAGGCATTGGCCTATGCGCTGATGGTTTTGGCCCGCGAAGGGGCGGCGGCCGTCGGCGATCTGCGCTACTATGCCGATGTCAAAGGCGATGCTTTTGCGACGCCGATGGCCATGGCGCAACTGGGGGCGGCGCTTGCCAGTTATGGTGATCAGCCCCGCGCCGATGCGATGTTCACCCGCGCCGCCGCTGCGATGAACGCGCTGCCCGCAATGCAGGCCGAACAATTGTTCCGCGCCGACTATGGTTCGCATCGGCGCGATGCGGCGGCGGTTCTGGCGCTGGGTGTCGAATCGGGCAGCAAGGTCATGGATGTTGAAGCCCTGACCAGCCGCCTGAACGCCGGCGGTGCCCTGTCCACCCAAGAGGCGAGCTGGATGCTGCTAGCCGCCCATGGACTGATGGACGCGGCGGGCAATGCTGACATTACGCTGAACGGCGCGGCGGCAGATGGCCCGCTGGTCAAGGTGCTGGACAGCCTCAGTGCGGGTCCGGTCGTGGTGAAAAACAACGGCGCCGATACGATCGTGACCCTGACCACCACCGGCGTTCCGATGGCGTCCGAGCCTGCGGGCGGCACGGGCTATGCGATCATGCGCAGCTACTACACGCTGGACGGCGAGCCCGCTTCGCTGGACGGGGTGAAGACCGGAGACCGCCTGGCGGTCGTGATCGAAGTGACCCCATACGGGCGCGGCGAAGCGCGGCTGATGGTGGTCGATCCGCTGCCGGCGGGTCTCGAGATCGACAACCCGAACCTGATCTCTACCGGCTCGGTCAGCGCGCTGGATTGGTTGGGATTGGACACCGAAACCCGCCATACCGAGTTCCGGCAGGACCGGTTCCTGGCGGCGGTTGACCGCTATGACAATGCCACCTTTCGGCTGGCCTATGTGGTGCGCGCGGTCTCTCCGGGGACGTTCCATCACCCGGCCGCCTTTGTCGAAGACATGTACCGGCCAGACCTGACCGGGCGGTCCGAAACCGGGACCGTGACCATCGGGCAGTAAGGTGAACGCGCTGATAAGCCGGCAAGAGAGCCTCGCCTTGGCGCTTATGCCCCGCCGTGCCTTCCTTCGGACCTATCTGGAAGCGCTCCTCTGGAGTGTTTCTCGGTCAGTCGGCCAAAGGCGGTACGCCGCTGGCCAAGGGACTATCAGCCATCTGACTGATTGGGCGAATTGGGCCGCGCCTGTCTGGCGGGTGCGTGAACACGCGCCTGCCGGGGCAGGCAGGCGCGGCCCAATTCGATTGAAATCAAATTTGGCAAGGGAAGGGTGGCTCATCAGACATGGGCGGTCGCTTTCGCCCCTCCCCGCCCTCATCTAATCCATGCGCCGCCCCGCCCTCCTGCTCTTCGCCCTCGCATTGCTTCTGCTATCCGCAGGCTACAGCCGCGACCGGTTTGACCAATGGGTTGCGGCCACCGACCTGCCCGCCCTCGTTCTGCAATCAGGCACGCAAGTTCTGGACCGCGACGGCAAGCTGCTTCGGGCCTATACCGTCGCGGATGGCCGCTGGCGGCTGCATCTGGCGCTGGCGGATGTGGACCCTGCCTATATCGCGGCTCTGCTCGCCTATGAAGACAAGCGTTTCCTCAGCCATTCGGGCGTCGACCCCCGCTCGCTTACCCGCGCGCTTTGGCAGGCGATTTCCAATGGCCGCGTGGTTTCGGGTGGATCGACCCTTACCATGCAAGTCGCGCGGCTGCTGGAAGCTTCCGGCACCGGCGCGCTGGACGGCAAGCTGCGCCAGATGCGTGTCGCGCTGGCGCTGGAACGGCACCTGTCCAAGTATGAAATCCTGGAGCTTTATCTGAACCTTGCCCCCTTTGGCGGCAATGTCGAAGGCCTCCGCGCCGCCTCGCTGGCCTATTTCGCCAAAGAGCCGCGCCGCCTGACCCCCTCCGAGGCCGCTCTTTTGGTCGCCATCCCGCAAAGCCCCGAGCGCCGTCGCCCCGACCGGCACCCGGAGGCCGCTGAAGCCGCCCGCAACCGCGTGATCGCACGTCAGTTGCGCGACGGTTTGATCGATCAGGATCAAGCTATCGCCGCCCGGTCCGAGCGGGTTCCAACCGAAAGACAGCCCTTCCCGGCGCTCGCCCCCCATCTTGCCGACCGCGCCCTCCGTGACCAGCCCAGCCGTGCCACACACCAGCTGACCCTCGATATCGACCTGCAATTGGCGCTGGAACAACTCGCCCGCGACACGCTGAAAGGGCAGGGAGAGCGGCTGCAGATCGCCCTCATCGTCGCCGATCACCAAAGCGGCGAGATCCTGGCCTCCGTCGGCTCGGCCGCCTTTGAGGCCGATCAGCGGCAGGGCTTTGTCGATATGACCCGCGCCCTGCGCTCGCCCGGCTCCACGCTGAAACCCATCGTTTATGCCCTGGCCTTTGACCAGGGCCTCGCTCATCCCGAAACCCTGATCGAGGATCGCCCGGTCAATTTCGACGGCTACCAGCCGCAGAATTTCGACAAGACCTTTCACGGCACGATCCGCCTGCGCGAGGCGTTGCAGTTGTCGCTGAATATCCCCGTGGTGAAGCTGACCGACGCTATTGGCCCCGCGCGCCTGCTGTTGGCGCTGGATCAGTCGGGCGTAGGCTATGCGATCCCGGGCAGTGGCAAGCCCGGTCTGGCGGTGGCGCTGGGCGGGATTGGCGTGACGCTGGAGGATATGGTGCAGCTCTACGCCATGCTCGCGCGCGGCGGGGTGGCCCGGCCGTTGCGCTGGCGGATGGATGGAGAGGCGCCCGAGGGACAGCGCGTGCTGTCCGCCTCGGCGGCTTGGTCGGTATCCGATATTCTCGCGGGCTTGCAGCCGCCGCCGGGCAGTCCGGAGAACCGGCTGGCCTACAAGACCGGCACCTCTTATGGGCACCGCGATGCCTGGGCGATCGGGTATGATGGGCGCTATGTGGTGGGGGTCTGGATGGGGCGCCCGGATGGCACGCCGGTTCCGGGAGCCTTCGGTGCGGATCTGGCCGCGCCTGTGCTGTTTCAGGCCTTTGCCCGCATCGCCCCGCAATTGATCCCGCAGCCCCCCGCGCCGCCGCAAACCCTGCTGGCGGCCAATTCCGAATTGCCGCAGCCCTTGCAGCATTTCCGCCCGCGCGGCGCAGCTTTTGATGTGCGCGCGGGCGCGCCGAGTTTTGATTTCCCGCCCGAGGGCGCAGAGGTGGAACTGCTGGAGGGCGGATTGCTGATCCGCCTGTCGGGAGGCCGCGCGCCCTTTACCGTGATGGCTGACGGCGCGCCGCTGGTGCTGGGTCTTATCGCGCGCGAAACGGTTCTGAGCGGGCTTGGCAGGGGCTTCACCAAACTGACGGTGATCGATGCTGACGGGCGTTCGGACCAGATATCTTTGCGGCTTAGGTAGGGTAGGTTCCCCCTCCGCCTTACACTCACCCCGAAAAGTATGGCGCCCTCAGGCCATAAGCCCGCGCAACTCTTGGTGCAACTCCAGCCCGGCGGCCCACAGACCCGTGCTCTTCGGGTCCGGATAGGCATTGAAAATCAGTGGCTCGCCATTTGGCGCCGTGGCCAACGCCCCCGCCCTCTGCGCAATCAAACTGCCCGCTGCGATATCCCATTCCCAGCAGGGCCGAAAGCTGAGCACCCCGTCAAAGCTGCCATCCGCCACCAGACACAGCCGATAGGCAAGTGCGGGACGGAAATGGCGGTCAAGGTCCGGGACCGTGCCGCGCCAATGTTCGGGGGCAAGGCTGGGTTTGCCGGTCAGCAGGCGAGCGGCCTCGACCGACGCCGCGTTCGCGGCCAAAATCGGGACGCCGTTCAGGGTGGCGGGGCCACCCGCTGTGGCAGCATAAAGCTTATCCATGGCCGGAAGATAGACCACGCCCGCCGTCACCACCCCGCGCCGAGCGACGGCAATCGCATGGGCAAACACTCGTTCACCAGCGATAAAGGCACGGGTGCCGTCGATCGGATCAATGATGAATACATGTTCACAATTTACTCGAGTAGCGCTGTCCGGGCTCTCTTCGGACAGCCAACCATAGCCGGGTCGCGCCCCGCGCAACAGCGTTTCCAAATAGACGTTCACATTCAAATCCGCCTCGGTCACTGGGCCGGTGCCATCGGGCTTGTCCCAGGCACGGGGCGATTGCCGCCAATGGCGCAGCGCGATCTCGCCCGCCCCCCGCGCCGCCCGGATCAGCAGCGCCAGATCGCTTTCCGCCTCATTTCCCGGCAAGCGTCATCCCTTCGATCAGGATCGAGGGCACCCGCGTCGACAGATGCGCACGCGTGTCATTCGCAGGAATCATCCGCATCAGCATATCGCGCAGATTGCCGGCGATGGTGCATTCGTTGACCGGATGCCGGATCTCGCCATTCTCGACCCAAAATCCCGCCGCCCCACGCGAATAATCGCCCGTGTTGGGATTGATCGTCGAGCCGATCATCGAAGTGACCAACAGCCCGGTCCCCATGCCCGCAATCAGCTCTGTCCGCGACTGGCCCCCCAACGTCAAATCGATATTGGTGGTCGAAGGCGAGGGCGGCGCCCCGGTGCCGCGCGCTGCATTGCCGGTTGACGCCATGCCCAGACGGCGGCCGGTGGCCAGATCCAGCGTCCAGCCGGTCAGGATGCCATCCTCGACGATCAGCCGCCTCTGGGTCGGCAGGCCCTCGCCGTCAAAGGGGCGTGACGACGAGATGCGGACGCGGTGCGGATCTTCGATCAGGCTGAATCCTTTGGGCAGGACCTGAAGGCCCAAAAGATCGCGTGCCCAACTGGCGCCGCGGGCAATCGCCTCGCCGTTCACGGCGGACAAAAGATGTCCGATCAGGCTGGAGGCGACGCGCTCGTCAAAGAGCACATTGTAAACCCCGGTCGGTGGTTTGACCGCGCCGTGCCGGGCGAGGGTGCGTTCGGCGGCCAGCGCGCCGATCTTTTCGGGCGCGGGCAGATCAACGCTGTAGATGCGGCTCTCGCCCGCCCAGTCGCGCTCCATTCCGGTGCCATGGCCGGTAAAAGCGACCACTGAGGTCGAGCGCGAGGTGCGGGCATAGCCGCCCGCGAAACCGTTGCTGGCGCCGAGGTGAATCTCTTGGCGGCCCCAGCCCGCGCCGCTTTCGCATTGCACGATGCCGCCGCGCGCCATCGCGGCGGCTTCGGCGCGGCGCGCGTCCTCTTGCAGATCGGCTGCCACGGGGTCCGCGCCATCATCCGCCAGATCCAGCGCCGCCACGTCAAAGGACCGGCTCAGTTGAGCGGGATCGGCGAGTCCGGCAAAGCGGTCTTCGGGGGCCTCGCGCGCCATGGCGACGGCGCGCGCGGCCAGTTCCGCCCGCGTGCGCCCCGAGACGTCCGAGGCCGAAACGCAGGCCTGCTTTTGGCCGACAAAGACCCGCAGGCCAATCTCGATCGTCTCAGAGCCTTCGGCTTGTTCCAGCGCCCCGGCGCGGGTCGAGATCGACAAGGACCGCCCGG
>CAIYZT010000116.1 GCA_903930735.1 uncultured Paracoccaceae bacterium
CGATTGGATTGACGTCGGGCGCGGGCACATCATGGTCACCGCGATCCGCAATCCGGCCGAACTGCCCTGGAGCGATGTTGATATCGTCATGGAATGCACCGGCATTTTCACTTCCAAACAGGCCTGCCTCGCGCATCTTGAAAATGGCTCCAAGCGCGTGCTGATCTCGGCGCCGGGCGACGGCGCGGACAAGACGATTGTCTTCGGCGTCAACCATGATACCCTGACCTCGGCCGATCTGGTGGTCTCGAATGCCTCTTGCACGACCAATTGCCTCTCGCCTGTGGCCAAGGTTTTGAACGACATGATCGGCATCGAAAAGGGCATGATGACCACGATCCACTCTTACACCGGCGATCAGCCTTCGCTGGATACGATGCACAAGGATCTGTACCGGGGCCGGGCGGCGGCGCTGAGTATGATCCCGACGTCGACCGGGGCGGCCAAGGCCGTGGGTCTGGTGCTGCCAGAGCTGAAGGGCAAGCTGGACGGCTTTGCATTGCGCGTGCCGACACCGAATGTCTCGGTCGTGGATCTGAAGTTCATAGCCAAACGCGCCACCTCGGTCGAAGAGGTGAACGGCGCGATCAAGGTTGCGGCCGAGGCAGGTCCGTTGAAGGGGATCCTGAGCTTTACCAACGAAAAGCTGGTCTCGTCGGATTTCAACCATGACCCGCATTCCTCGATCTTCCACATGGATCAGACCAAGGTGATGGACGGCACCTTCGTGTCGATCCTGACCTGGTATGATAACGAATGGGGGTTCTCGAACCGCATGTCCGATACGGCTGTAGCGATGGGCAAGTTGATCTGAACTTGGTCCAATGGGATGGTCAGGGGCGCCTTCGGGCGCCCCTTTTCATTTAGAGCAGATTGCCCTCAATCTGATTCAGATTGAAGGCAATCCAAGACCAGCACAGGCCGGGAATATTGGCGTTACACTCCAGCCATGCGCTGGACGCATAGCGCGGGAGCCGAATCATGCGTTGTAGCCGGGGCTAACGCGCCTGTATTTGGGATATGCGAAACGGGAGCGGCCATTCGGGCCAATCCAATCGCAAGATGAAGTGGAGTATCAAGATGAAAAACCTGTTTGCCAAACTGCGCGCCGAATCCGAAAAGCGGGCCCTGTACCGCGTCACCCGCGACGAGATCGCCCGGATGCCCCTGGCGATGGCTCTGGATCTGGGAATTTACACCGGCGACGCCGACAAGATCGCGCGCAAGGCCGTTTGGGGCTAAGGGCCGCCAAAAATTGACCAACCAGGGGGCCATTTGGCCCCCTTTTCATTGGCCGATCTGCTGCAGCCCTTGGGCAAAACGCGCCGCATTTGCTTGATAATGGGTGGCGGAGGCCAACAAACGCCTGCGCGCGATCTCGTCCAATTGCCGCACCTCTTTGCCCGGCGCGCCGATCACCAGCGATCCCGGCGCGATCTGCTTGCCCTCGGTAATCAGCGCGCAGGCCCCGACCAAACAGCCCTCCCCGATCCGCGCGCTATTCAACAAAGTCGCCCCCATGCCGATCAAGCAGCCGTCCCCGATAACGCAGCCATGCAGCATCACCTTATGTCCAATAGTACAATTGGCCCCAATGGTTAGCGGATAACCCATATCGGTATGCAGCACGCAGTTTTCCTGAATATTGCTGCCTTCGCCGACCGTTATCACCTCATTATCGCCGCGCAGAACCGCGCCGAACCAGATATTGACGCGCGGGCCGATCACCACTTTACCGATCAAGACCGCCGTCGGCGCGACCCAAGCTGTGGGGTGAATTTGCGGGGTATCGCCGTCCAAAGCGTAGATCATCGCGCGCTAAACTCCGTATTCAGATTGCGGACCAGTCCGGCAAGATCGGGCTGCCGGTCACGTTTCATCCGCTCGGCTTGCACGATGGTCGCGAGGTCAGCAAAGGCCCGGTCGATATCGCGGTTGACCAGCACATAGTCGCATTCGGCCCAGTGGCTGATCTCGGAAAGCGACTTTTCCATCCGTTCGCCAATCACCGCATCGCTGTCCTGCGCGCGGCCCCGCAGCCGGCTTTCCAACTCGGCAATCGACGGAGGCAGCACGAAAACAGAGACTACATCGCGGCCAAGCGCAGAGTTTCGGATCTGCTGCCCACCCTGCCAGTCCACATCAAAAAGCGTGTCCAGACCCACGGCCATCGCCGCCTCGACAGGCGCACGCGGCGAGCCGTAGAAATTTCCAAAAACCTCGGCATGCTCCAGCATCTCACCCGACTTTACCATGTTTTCAAAGGCTTCTCGGGTCTTGAAATGATATTCGCGCCCATCCACCTCGCCGGGGCGGGGCGCGCGCGTCGTGGCCGAAACCGAAAAGCTGAGGCTGGGATCCCAGGCCATCAATCGGCGGGCCAGGGTGGATTTTCCAGCCCCCGAAGGTGAGGTGAGAATCAAGAGAAGTCCGCGCCGCGCCATGATCATTCCACGTTTTGAACCTGTTCGCGCATCTGATCGATCACGGTTTTCAGGTCAAGCCCGATCCGCGTGAGGGTCTTGGACTGCGATTTGGAGCACAAGGTATTGGCCTCACGCATGAATTCCTGCATCAGAAAATCAAACTTGCGGCCCATGGCGCCGGTTTCGGCCAAAAGGCTGCGGGCGGCGGCGATATGGGCGGCCAGACGGTCCAACTCTTCGGTCACATCGCCCTTGACCGCGACCAGCGCCAGTTCCTGCATCAAACGGGTTTCGTCAAGGCCCTCCGCCGCGCCCAGAATGCGCGCCACCGCCTCTTTCAAGGCCGCGCTTTGCAAGGGCCCACGGGCGTCAGCTTCGGTCGCCGCCTGCGCGCACAGCGTATCGATCCGGGCGATCTGCGCCGCAATGACACCCTGCAAAGCCGCGCCTTCTGCGGCCCGCATCAATTGAAAATCGGCCAGGAGCCCGGCGAAATCAGCCATCAAGGCCCTCCGCAGCGCCTCGGTGCTTTCGGGCTCAAAGGCGGCATTATCGGTGATGCCGCGCAGAGCCAGAATCTCGGCCGTCGTGGCCGAACGCAGTGACACACCGCGCGTCATGGCCAACTGTTCGATATCGGAAATGGCCTGCAGCGCCGCCGACAAGGCCCCTCGGTTAACGGCAAAAGCCCCCGCCTCAACGCCTTCGCGCGCCAGTTTCAACGACAGACTGACATTGCCGCGCTGCAAGGCGCAGGTCATCTCGGCGCGCAAAGCGGTTTCCAGCCCCTCGACCCAGTCAGGCAAACGCAGCCGCAGATCCAAGCCCTTGCCATTGACGGACCGCAGATCCCAAGACCAAGCACACCCCTGCCCCGCGCCTTTTCGGTTGGCAAATCCGGTCATCGAAATCGTCATATTGCGTCCTTTCGCGGGCCTTGTCGGGCGCGATCGGAAGGGCGCCGTTTACCTAATTTACAGATTCTAAACCCAGCGGGCGCTAAATCTGCTATTAACATCTTAGTAACGTTTCTTGCGACAGATTAACCTTGAGGCCGACGGAGTGGACCAAAGTTGATCTGACGATGGCAGCACTTGAGAGGAACAGGAAGCCCGCATGTTGGTTTTTGGCACATTTGGCAAAGGCGGAACCGAGGGTCAAGGACCGGCGCCTGCAGTCTTGCAAGAGGTGCGGGCCTATTGGGAATCTTTGCGCCAAGCGGGCCGCTTGCCGCTGCGCAGCCAGATTGACCCGCGCGGGCTGGCTGCGGCCCTCGAGCAAGTGTTTTTGATCGAACGCATCGCGCCCGGCCATGCCCGTTTCTGGCTCGCGGGCAATCTGTTTCACGATCTCATGGGCATGGATGTGCGCGGCATGCCCCTGTCCTGCCTCTTTGAATCCGTCGCGCGCCACCGACTGCAGCCGGGGATTGAGGATGTTTTTGACAATGCCACCTCGCTGCATGTCGGGCTCGAGGCCGAGCGCGGCATAGGGCGCCCGGCCCTGTCGGCGCGGATGCTGCTGTTGCCGCTGCGGGTAGGCGCAAGCGAGCCGATGATGGCCTTGGGGGTCATGGCCTGCATCGGCAGCGCCGGACGCGCGCCGCGCCGGTTCTCGATCAGCACCCTGCGCACCGAGGTCCTGTTTGAAACCGAAGTCGTGCAGCGCATAGTGCGCACGGCTGACCTGCCTTTGCCGCATGAATTCCGCAAAACGAATGTCCCGGTTGTGCCGCGCGAGGCGGCCAATAGACCGGCGCTGCGGCTGGTCCATTCGCGGGCCGAGGATTAGAGCCTTCACAGCAAAAGAAACGGAATTCGAACCAAAAGGTTTCGAATCCCTATTGTTTGTGTGCCCGAGCGCGCTAAAGCGCGACGCGACGGTTTTCGGTGCGCTGGCTCGACAGCTCTTCGGCGACCAGAAACGCCAGCTCCAGCGACTGGCTGGCATTAAGGCGCGGATCGCAGGCGGTGTGATAGCGGTCGGCCAGGTTTTCATCCGAAACCGCACGCAGACCGCCAGTGCATTCCGTCACATCCTGGCCCGTCATCTCGAAATGAACGCCGCCCGGAACCGTGCCTTCGGCTTTGTGAATGCTGAAGAATTCCCGCACTTCGCGCAGAACCGATTCGAAAGGCCGAGTCTTGTAGCCCGAGGAGGATTTGATCGTGTTGCCGTGCATCGGATCGCAGGACCAGACAACATTGGCGCCCTCGGACTGAACCGTCTTGATCAGCCGCGGCAGGTGATCGCCGACCTTGCCGGCGCCAAAGCGCGCGATCAGGGTCAGGCGGCCAGCCTCGTTTTCCGGGTTCAGCTTGGCCATCAGCACCTTCAGGTCCTCAGCCGTCGTCGTCGGTCCGCATTTCAGACCGATCGGGTTCAGCACGCCGCGCGCAAATTCAACATGCGCACCGTCGGGCTGACGGGTGCGGTCGCCAATCCAGATCATATGGCCAGAACCGGCCACATTCTGCCCAGTGATGCTGTCGACGCGGCACAAAGCCTCTTCGTATTCCAAGAGCAGCGCCTCGTGGCTGGTATAAAACTCGACCGTGCTGAGGGTATGGGCGGTTTCCGCGTTAACTCCGGCGGCATTCATGAAATCGAGCGCGTCGGAGATACGGTTCGACAAGGCGCGGTAACGCTCGGCTTTGTCGTGCTCGGCAAATCCCAGCGTCCAGGAATGGACCCGGTGAATATCGGCAAAGCCACCCGTGGAAAACGCGCGAAGCAGGTTCAGCGAGGCGGCGGCTTGGGTATAGGCCTGCAGCATGCGCTGCGGATCGGGGCGGCGGGCCTCTGGCGTGGCTTCAAAGCCGTTGATGATATCACCGCGGTAGGACGGGTATTCGACGCCGTCGATCATTTCGGTCGGGGCCGAGCGCGGCTTGGCAAACTGGCCGGCCATTCGTCCCACCTTGATCACCGGAACCTTGGCCCCATAGGTCAGCACGACCGCCATCTGCAGCATCACCCGAAAGGTGTCGCGGATGTTATCGGCCGAAAACTCGGCAAAGCTTTCGGCGCAGTCGCCGCCCTGCAGCAAAAACGCCTTGCCCTCGCCCGCCAGCGCCAGCTGCTTTTTCAAACGGCGCGCTTCGCCGGCAAAAACCAGTGGCGGATACTTGGCCAGCTGCACCTCGGCGCGCATCAAAGCCCCTGCATCAGGATAATCCGGCATCTGAACGCGCGGTTTTGCGCGCCAATCCGATTTGGTCCAACCCTCGGTCATCTTAGCCTCCGTAAACGGTCTGGGCAGTCCCTTAAGGAAACTCCTGCAAAAAGCAAAGGCCTAAGCGTCAGAATTGCAAGATCGCCCCTTTGCAGGTCGGCGGAAAAGGTGTAGCAGTTGCGTCAATAACGACGCTTTCGGTCGCAAGAAGACAATGATCATCAAAAAAGCCACATCGATTCCCAAAGACAGCGCGCCAAAGCGCTTTGTTTTTCTGCTTTTGGACAAGTTCACCATGCTGTCTTTTGCGGGTGCGCTGGAGCCTTTGAGGATTGCCAATCGCATGCTGGGCGAGACGGCCTATGACTGGATTCTGGTCGGCGATGGCGGGGTTTCGATTGCTTGCTCGAACGGCGCCTCGTTCAAACTGGACTTTGGCCTGACGGAAGTGGCGCGCGACGACACGGTTTTGGTCTGCGGCGGCATGGAAATCCAGAAATCGGCGACCAAGACCATCCTGAACTGGCTGCGCCGCGAATCCCGGCGCGGGGTTGTGATGGGCGGGCTTTGCACCGGTTCTTATGCGCTGGCTAAGGCCGGGCTTTTGGACGGCAAAAAGGCGACCATCCACTGGGAGAATCAGGACGGATTCCTCGAAGAATTCGGCGATGTGATCCTGACAAAATCGGTCTTTGTGATGGACGGCAACCGCTGGTCCACGGCGGGGGGCACCTCTTCGCTGGACCTTATGCTGAAAGTCATCGCGGCCGATCATGGCGAGGATCTGGCCAATTCGGTGGCCGATCAGCTGATCTACTCCTCGATCCGAACCGATCAGGACACGCAGCGCCTGTCGATTCCGACCCGGATCGGCGTGCGCCACCCCAAGCTTTCGCAGGTCATCCAGATGATGGAGACCAATATCGAAGACCCGATGTCGCCCGCCGATCTGGCCGAAGAGGTTGGCATGTCGACCCGGCAGCTGGAGCGTTTGTTCCGCCGCTATCTGAACCGCAGCCCAAAGCGCTATTATATGGAGCTGCGCCTGCAAAAGGCGCGGAACCTGCTGATGCAAACCGATATGAGTGTGATCAACGTGGCGCTGGCCTGTGGTTTCGCCAGCCCTTCGCATTTTTCCAAATGCTACCGCAGCCACTACAACACCACCCCCTACCGCGAGCGCGGCAGCCAAGGCATGCCCAGCCCCGGTATCGGGGTAAGGCTGTCGATCTAAACGCTAGTAGCCTTCGTTGCAAAAGGCCGCGCTGATTTGGCAATTGGTGGTGAACTGCGCGCAAGATTGCAGCGCGAGGTCGATGGCGACCGCCGAGGACAGGTCCTGCGCATATCCCATACCGTAGCCATCCCCGACCGCGATCACCCCGCATTGGTTGAAAATGACCGCCGTATCGCAGTCCTCTCTTGCGCATTGCAGGTAGGCCTCGGTCTCCGCCAGGATATCGGTATCAAAATTCCAGGCGCTGCCCACCTGCCCGCTGGAGGGCGAAAAGGCGATGGCGGCGAACAGACCTTCGGCTTGCGCTGCAAAGGGTTGCAGCAAAAAGGCCAGCCCTGCACCCAGATTTATGGATTTTTGCTGCATATCTTGACCCTAAGTTCCCATTTATTGGGGCGCGCCGTGATTTGCCTGTCAAGGCGCGCGCTGCCTCCGTTTCGCGTCAAATCAACGGCCCAACGGCCAAAATGACCGCTGCAAGGTGCTTTTCTTTTTGAAAAACCCACATTAGGGTCGCGATCAGGACAACGGTCCAAATAGGGAGACTTAAAATGAAAAAAATTCTGCTGGC
>CAIYZT010000117.1 GCA_903930735.1 uncultured Paracoccaceae bacterium
CGAAAAACCCGCGCATTACGGCAAGGGTCGAGGTGGTATGGGTAATGCCGCAAATCGACCAGGCCCCAGTGCCATAGGGCGCGCGGCGCCAGGCGTCGGTGATATAGTTCGGGCTGGGGTAGAAAAACGTCGAAACCGGCGACAGCGCCCCCGGCAGGCGCATCGGCACATGGCGGAGCGGCAGGCCGGGGCGCAGATCGCCCGCCAGCGCGCGCACCGGCGCCAACTCGCCCGCATCCTTGCTCATCATCACCGCTTCAGAGATATCGGCATGACGCAGGAACCCGCGCAGGAAACTATCCCCCGCCACGCGCCGGCCATTGATGCCCTTCGCCCTGGGATCATAGCCATCCTGCGCGTAGAAAATCGCCGCGTTGCGTTTGGGATCGCTCATTTCACTTCCATCCATAGCCAAGGCGTCGGGCCCGAGCGCCATTCCCACAAAGCGATCAAACGGTCCATGTCCGACAGCTCCTCCATCCAGGCGGGCAGCGCCTGCGGGGCCAGCGTGCGGTCAATCCGGGTGATCTTGTGGGTGCCGCTGAACCGGTTGGCGATGCGGTTTGTCAGGCCGGGGCGCATAACATCATGGCATTCCACTAAAATATCCGCGACGCCAAGTCCCGGCGCGGTGACCGGATCCAGCAATTCGTCCTCGGCCCCTTCGATATCGCAGAGCACAAAAGTCTTTACGCGTTTGCACCAGTCGAAATCCTGCGCGCTGAACAGACCGCCCACTTCAACGCGGTCCGACACGCCATTGCGCGCCGCATGTTCGCGGCAAAGCGTCTGCGCGGCCGGGCTGGCATCGCGTGCCAGAACCCGCGCCCGCGGCAGCCGCAGCGCAAGGCCGACGGCATAATAGCCCTCGGCGCATCCGATATCGATAACTTGCCGGTAGCGCTTGGCGATCACCGCCTCAAAAACCGGCGCAAGTGAGGCCTCATAACTGCTCATCAGCCGTGCCGCCCGCACCCCTTCGGAGGCGGGCACCTAATAATCCATCCCGGCGAAGGGGCCGGTCAGCACCTTGTTGCCGGACCTTTTGATCAGCGTATTGGCCAGCAGCGATGACCGCCATTTGGCCAAGGCGCGCAGGGCCAGTTCCAGCTTGCGCGTATCGGGGGCGCCGCCCAGATCCCTGAGCAACATCTTGGTGACCGCCGCCGTCAGATCGGATGGGGCAGCGGCAGGAACAGGGGCGGGCAGAGGGGCGGGATCGGCCAAGAACGGGGCTCCATAGCGACGGCGGATCGATCCCGCCTACCGCCAATGGCTATCCGGCTGTCCCAGCTCTGTCCATCCCGGCGCGCCTTAGGCCGCGACGAATTTCAGCGCGAGCCCGTTCATGCAATAGCGCTTGCCGGTGGGCGCCGGTCCGTCATCGAACACATGGCCCAGATGCCCGCCGCAGCGGCGGCAATGCACCTCGGTGCGGCTGCCGAAAAGGCCGGGGTCATCCTTGGTGCCGACCGCGCCCTTGATCGGGGCATAAAAGGACGGCCAGCCGGTGCCGGAATCATATTTCGTGCTGGCGTCATAGAGGGGCAGATCGCAGCCGGCGCAGATGAACTGGCCCGCGCGGTGCTCGTCATTAAGGGGGCTGGAGCCGGCGGATTCGGTGTTTTCGAGCCTGAGCACATCGAACTGGGCCGGGGTCAGCCGCGCGCGCCATTCCGCCTCGGTCAGGGTAATTTCAAAGCTTTCGGCGCGCAGTTGTGGGGCAATGGCGATCAGTGCGACCGAGGTCAGGAACAGGCGGCGGTTCATGGCAGTCTCCTTGTGGGGTGGGCAGCTTTCGCGCCAGAATTTGGCAAGTCATACCGTTGTTACGCCCTGCCCGGCGCAGAAGTTTGAACTTCTCACGCAGATGCGAAGCGCCGTGATCCCGCGCTCTTGCAGCCTGCCGGAATTTGCTTCACTAGTTGGCTCGAAAATTGCAGGCCAGACGAGTTTGCCCCCCAAACATGGACTAAACGACATGCGCGAGACGAACCTGAACCCGATCGAAAAGCCCACCGAAGAAATCTCGGTCCGCGAGGTTTTCGGCATCGACACCGACATGCGGGTCAAAGGTTTTGCCGACAAGACCGACCGCGTGCCTTCCATCGACAGCACCTATAAATTCGATCCCGATACCACTTTGGCGATCCTTGCCGGCTTTGCCTATAATCGCCGCGTCATGATCCAAGGCTATCACGGCACGGGCAAATCCACCCATATCGAACAGGTCGCAGCCCGCCTGTCCTGGCCCTGCGTGCGCGTCAATCTGGACAGCCATATCAGCCGGATCGACCTGATCGGCAAAGACGCGATCAAACTGCGCGACGGCAAGCAGGTGACGGAATTCCACGAAGGCATCCTGCCTTGGGCGCTGCGCAACCCGGTTGCCATCGTGTTTGACGAATATGATGCGGGCCGCGCGGATGTGATGTTCGTGATCCAGCGCGTGCTGGAGCATGACGGCAAACTGACCCTTCTGGACCAGAACGAGATCATCACCCCCCATCCCTATTTCCGCCTCTTTGCGACGGCAAACACCGTGGGCCTTGGTGATACGACCGGCCTTTATCACGGCACCCAGCAGATCAACCAAGCCCAGATGGACCGCTGGTCGCTGGTCGCCACGCTGAACTATCTGTCCCATGACGCCGAAGCGGCGATCATTCTGGCCAAGAACGCGCATTACAACACCGAAAAAGGCCGCAAGCAGATCAGCCAGATGGTGACCGTCGCCGACCTGACCCGCACCGCCTTCATGAACGGCGATCTGTCGACGCTGATGAGCCCACGCACCGTGCTGCACTGGGCCCAAAACGCCGAGATCTTCCGCAATGTCGGCTATGCCTTCCGTCTGACATTCCTGAACAAATGCGACGAGCTGGAGCGTTCGACCGTTGCCGAGTTCTACCAGCGCTGCTTTGCGGAAGAGTTGCCGGAATCGGCGGCGAGCATGGCGATGAAATAACACTGGGCGGGGGTGCACGCCCTATCCGTAGCTGTTGTAATCTCGTAGCAATAAAATTGGGGCGCGAAAATGTGGACAGCTGAAGATGGCAACAGCATGTTTCTACTGTTTTTGGCAACTGCTCTTGCGTCGTTTTTTGTTATGCGAAAACTAATAAGTAAAGGTTTTATAAAATCCGGTTGGGCCATAATTGTTCTAATTGGCTACCCAGCTTTCGCTATACAGTTTGCTTATTTAACACATAGTTGGCCACAAACTTTTCCGATCCGCGGCCTCGTTTATGTCACTGGGGACCTTTACGGGCTTTTACTAGCACCAGCGGTGTTGAGTCTGGTAGTATTTTTTTGGACCAAATGGCAGCCGATCTGGCTGGTTGTTGCGGCGTCAATTATGTCAATACTAGTTGTTGCTGGTCAGAATGGGGAAGAAACACATTTATATTTAGGTGCGTCACTTAATTCGACTGTGACGTGCGGGCTGATATTTCTTTGGGGGATTTTTGTTATTGATGAATATCTACCGCCCACTAAATTGAACAAGCAGGCAAAAGTAGTATCACCAATTTCTGTCGAACAAAAAGAAGATGAACAGTCAACACGAATTTCCCATTTAGAACAAAAAGTTGAAGAATTGAAACTTCTCCTTATGGAGTCCAAAAATAGCG
>CAIYZT010000118.1 GCA_903930735.1 uncultured Paracoccaceae bacterium
GACGGCCAGCACCAGCGCCATACCGATCAGCGCGCGCAGCAGGATCACCTGATGCAGGGCATAGTCCCCCGACAAGGCCTTGATCGCCAGATCGTTGAGCGACATGACAACAGAGCCGCCAATGGCAAGCAGAATTCCGGTTGTATTGGAGGAAGGCGTGGCGGTCATAGCGGCATAAAGGCCCGCGCCGCCCGGATTTTCTGTTCTGCCCGCGACATTGGGGCGGGCGCAAAGCCTTGGCGGTTCAATACATCGAGGCCTTATAGGCGCGCTCAAGATCGGCATCCAGCGCCTCCAGGGCTTCGGCCTCTTTCGGCGCGCCCGTGGTCTGATCGAGGATGATCGCCATCAAAGAGGGCATCTCGCGCCGGTCCTGCCGGGCGGCGGGGTCCCATAGGCTGGAGCGGCGGAAGGCCTTTGCGCAGTGCAGGAAAACCTCGGAGACGCTGAGGATGATCACCGTGGTTGGCAGGCGGCCGTTCATCGCGGCCAGCGCCAAAAGCTCCGGATCGGTCGAGATTTGCGCGGTGCCGTTGACGCGCAGGGTGTCGTCAAAGCCGGGGATCATGAACAGAAGGCCAACGGTGGGGTTGGCAAGGATGTTTGATTGCGTGTCCAGCCGATTGTTGCCGGGGCGGTCGGGGATCAGAAGGGTCTTGGCGTCCAAAACCTTTACAAATCCGCAGGGATCGCCCCTTGGGCTGACATCGGCCCGCCCCACGGCTGACTGCGTGCCGATGCACAGGAACGGCGCGCGGGCGATGAAATCTGCGGCGTGCCGGTCAATGTGATCCAGTGATTTCGCGATCGCCGCCGCATGGGTGGCGGGAAAGAGGGCCCGAAGCGCCGCCTCGTCCTGCACTACAAACTCTGGCTTGATAAACGATTGCTTCGTCATTCCTGATCTCCTTCAGCTCTGCGCCAATTGCCCCGCCCGCACTTCGCGGTCCAGCACGTCCAGAAAGCGCGAACGATCGGCCTTTGAAAACAACTTGGCCCCGCCTTGCCGAAAGGGATCGGCGCTGCGCAGGTCCTGCATCAGATCGCGCGTGGCAAGCGCCATGCCGATGTTCGCGGCACCCAAAATCTCGCCGTTTTGCTTGACCACCCGCGCCCCCGCCGCCACGCATCTGGCCGCAAGGGGAATATCGCCCGTGACCACCACATCGCCCGGCCCGCAAGCCTGCGCTATCCATTTATCGGCCTCGTCCGGCCCCGCCGAGACATAAACGCTTTCCACAAACGGGTTCGCGCTGGGTCTTATGCCGCCGTTCGACACCAGTATCATCTTTACCTTGTGCCGGGTTGCCACGCGTTCGGCCTCTTCCTTGACCGGGCAGGCGTCGGCGTCGATGTAGATCGTCATACCAGCAGCGCCGCCGCGTGAAAGGCTACATGCTCTTCCATGAAGGTGCTGACGAAGAAGTAGCTGTGGTCATAGCCCTTTTGCATCCGGAACGTGCCGCCCTGCCGCATTTCGGCCATGGCGGAGGCCAGCTCTTGTGGGCGCAAGAGGTCAATGAACTGATCGCTGGTGCCCTGATCGATCAGGATCGGCCCGTCAAACCCACGCCGCAGCATCAGGGCGGTGGCGTCATAACTCGCCCATGCCTCTTCGTCCTCGCCGAGATAGGTGGTGAACTGTTTGCGGCCCCAATCGCTGGCAACCGGATTGCAGATCGGCGCAAAGGCAGAAACGGAGCGGAAGCGGCCCGGAAAGCTCATCGCGATGGTCAGCGCGCCGTGGCCGCCCATGGAATGGCCGGTGATCGCCTGTGCAGCATCGGCGATCGGAAAGGCGCTGAACAGGGCGTCGGGCAGCTCTTCGGTGATATAGTCCCACATCTGGTAGTTTTCGGCCCAGGGGTCTTGCGTCGCGTTCACATAAAACCCCGCGCCCTGTCCCAGATCAAAGGCGGCGTCATTCGGCACGACCGCTCCGCGCGGCGAGGTATCGGGAAAGACCAGCGCGATCCCCGCCTCTGCCGCCCAGCGCTGCGCGCCCGCCTTGACCATCGCGTTTTCATGAGTGCAGCTGAGCCCCGACAGATACCAAAGTACCGGCACCGCGCCTTCTTCGGCTTGTTCGGGCAGGAACAGCCCCAGCGTCATATCGCAATCGGTCGCTTCGGAGCGGTGGGAATAGACCCCCTGCACGCCGCCGAAACATCGGTTTTCCGAAATTGTCTTCATGTCGTTCCTCCTATCGCCAAAACCGCCGCGATCGTCACCACCGACGCCGCCGTAGAGATGAGAATCGCCGCCGAAACCCGGTTCGGCGCTACCCCGTAATGCTGCGCCAGAATGAAGACATTGCCCGCCACGGGCAAGGCCGCCGCCGCAATCATGACTGTGCCCGCAAAGGGCTCGACGCCGAAGGTCCAGACGAAAAAGGCCGCCGAAGCGGGGTGCAAGATCAGCTTGGCCGTGCTCAGCCACAGCGCCGCGCCAAGACGCAGGGCGCGGCTGCCGGCAAGGCTGGCACCGATAGCAAACAGCGCGCAGGGCGTGGCCGCTGCGCCCAGCAGCGTCAGGAATTCATTGACCGGCACCGGAAGCGCCCATCCTGCGGCCCCCCAAGCCAGCCCCAAAACCACCGAAACGATCATCGGATTGCGCGCCAGACCCAGCGCCAGCGCCCTTAGAACCGACAGCCGCATCCGCCCCTCGCGCCTGGCAGTGATCACGAGGGTCAGCAAGGTCGAGAACACGATCAGATCCACCGCCAGCACCATCAGAACCGGACCAACGGCGGCAGGCCCTAGCAGCAGCGCCAGCATTGGGATCCCCAGAAACCCGACATTGCCGATCACGCCCGTATGGGCCTCGAACACGGCTTCTTCGGTGCCCAGACCGCGGGCAAAGGCCGCGCACGCCACAAGCGCCCAGACCGACGTGGTCGCGCTGAGGTAGGCGAGGACAAAGGGCCAGTTGAAAATCGCCTGCAGGTCCAGATTGGCGGCAAAGCCGAACAGCATCGCGGAGAGGGCAAAGTAGAACACGAATTTGGTCAGGTAGGCCGTGGCTTCGGCACTGAAAAACCGCGCCCTCCCGGCGATAAAGCCCAAGCCGATGATGGCGAAGAAAGGCAAGGTTTTCAGCAAAATGGCTAGCATGACCCTTGCTCGCACGGAGGGCGGGCGGGGGCAAGAGTGCGCGCGGGCCCCTTTGCGCCGGGGCGTGCTGCGGCTCGGCGTCGAAGGGCGTCTTAGGGTTTGAAAGGCGCCATTCCGGCACGGGCCAGGGCATCGGCCCGCTCGTTGCCCTCATGGCCGGCATGGCCCTTGATCCATTTCCAGATCACCTGATGGCGCGCCTGCGCCGCATCCAGCCGCTGCCAAAGCTCGACATTTTTGACCGGTGGCCCGCCGGCGGTTTTCCAGCCCCGGCGTTTCCAGTTATGGATCCATTCGGTCACGCCGTTTTTCACATAGGCGGAATCGGTGATGATGGTCAGCGCGCTGGGCCGGCTCAGCGACTCAAGCGCGGAAATGGCCGCCATCAACTCCATCCGGTTGTTGGTGGTCATCGCCTCGCCGCCCTGCAGCTCGCGCTGTTTGACGACCTCGGCGCCCTCGCGCGCCTGCATCAGAACGCCCCAGCCGCCGGGGCCGGGGTTGCCCGAACAGGCCCCGTCGGTATAGGCAATCAGATCAGGCATCAGGCGGGCTCGCGCAGGATGCGAGGCACCTTGAATTCCACGTTTTCCTGCGCGGTTTCGACCAACTCCACCGTCACCGCAAACCGGGTCTTGAGGGCGTCGATCACCTCGGTCACCAATTCCTCAGGTGCACTTGCCCCCGCCGTCAGCCCCACGGCCCGCGCACCCGTCAGGGCCCTCCAGTCAATTTCGGCGGCGCGCTGCACAAGTTGGGCATAGCCGCAGCCCGCCGCGCGGCCCACCTCGACCAGCCGCATGGAGTTTGACGAGTTCGGCGCGCCGATCACCAAAAGTGCATCGATCTTGCCCGCAATCGCCTTGACCGCCGCCTGCCGGTTGGTGGTGGCGTAACAGATGTCTTCCTTGTGCGGACCAATGATGCCGGGGAACCGCGCCTTTAGTGCCGCCACGATCCCGGCGGTATCATCGACCGACAGGGTGGTCTGGGTGATAAAGGCCAGCTTGGCCGCGTCGCGCACCTGCAGGCCGGCCACATCTTCGGCGGTTTCGACCAGCAGGACCTCGCCCGCGGGCAATTGCCCCATCGTGCCGACGGTTTCGGGATGGCCCTCATGGCCGATCATCACCATTTGCAGACCGGCCTCGAAATGCCGTTGCGCCTCATTATGGACCTTGGTCACAAGGGGGCATGTGGCATCGACGGCTATCATCTGGCGGCGGTTTGCCTCGGCCGGAACCGCTTTGGGCACGCCATGAGCCGAAAAGATCACCGGGCGGTCATCGGGGCAATCTTCCAGCTCTTCGACAAAGACCGCGCCCTTTTCCCGCAGGGCATCGACGACGTATTTGTTATGCACGATCTCGTGGCGCACATAGACCGGCGCGCCCCACTTTTCGATGGCCAGCTCCACAATCTTGATCGCGCGGTCCACCCCGGCGCAAAATCCACGCGGGGCGGCAAGATACAGCGTCAAGGGCGGCAAATCTGACATGGGAACCTCGTGCTTTCAGCCGATACCTAAGCCTTGAGCGCCTCAAGGTCCACCCTTGAGGCGTAAAATCCGCGCAAACAAAGGGCCACGAAGGTTTCCCCACGCGGCCTTTCGACGATATCCCCGAAATTGGATTGCCCCGAGCCTGCTGGTCCGGGCCGTCCGACTTTAGCCCTGGCCCAGCTGGACCGAATCCATTTCGGCGTCACTGGTGCGCGGCTCGCGTGGTGGGCGGCCGATCACATCCCGCAGCTCGTCCAATTCGATAAAGTTATCGGCCTGACGGCGCAATTCATCTGCAATCATGGGGGGTTGGCTGCGGATGGTGGAAACCACCGAAACCCGAACACCCTGCCGCTGCAGGCTTTCCACCAGCGGGCGGAAATCGCCGTCGCCGGAAAAAATCACCACATGGTCAACGCGCGGCGCCAGTTCCATCGCATCGACCGTAAGCTCGATGTCCATGTTGCCTTTCACCTTACGTCGCCCCTGGCTATCGGTGTATTCCTTGGCCGGTTTCGTCACCATGGTGAAGCCGTTATAGTTCAGCCAGTCAACCAACGGACGGATCGGTGAGTATTCGTCGTTTTCGAGAAGCGCGGTGTAATAGAACGCGCGAAGCAACTTGCCGCGGCGCATGAACTCTTGGCGTAAAAGTTTGTAATCTATGTCGAACCCAAGCGACTTGGCGGCCGCATACAGGTTGGATCCGTCGATGAACAGTGCCAGACGTTCGTCTTTATAAAACATGAATTTTCCTCTTTCTAACAATGTCTTGATTCTAACAATGTCTTGATTCTAACAATGTCTTGTTTCTAACAATGTCTTGTACCCAGTTAGTTTTTCGGGTGAGTGGCCGTCAAGGGACTTTCGCAGTAAGTGTTGTAAGATACGTAGTAAGTGTTGGAAGATAAAAAATAATTTTTTCAAGAGGTTGAAAGTGCGAATTCCTGCCAATGCCCCGCCTCAACCATGGTCAGACCTGGTAAATGATCAAGCCGAGCTGGCCCCACGGATCGCTCTGGTGGCGCTGGGCGGCAATCTGGCCTCAAATGCGGGCACACCTGCTGATACGCTGCAGGCAGCCATGGAGCAACTTGTGCTGCGTTTCGGTGCAGAGGTTGTTTGCAGCCGGCTTTACCGCAACCCGGCGTTTCCGGTGGGCACTGGTCCTGATTATGTCAATGCTGCCGCACGGGTGCCCATCGTTGCCGGGCAGGATGCGCGGATAGTTTTGGATATCCTGCAACAGATCGAAGCCATGTTTGGCCGCGAGCGTGGGGTGCGCTGGGGCGGGCGGACGCTGGATCTGGATCTTTTGGCGCTGGACGATTTGATCCTTCCCGATCCGGCCACCCATAGCCTTTGGCGCGATCTGCCCCCACTCGCCCAGCAATCTGTGGTGCCGGAGCAGTTGATCCTGCCCCATCCGCGACTGCAAGATCGCGGATTCGTTCTGGTGCCCCTGGCCGAAATTGCCCCGGACTGGACCCATCCGGTGCTGGGCCTCAGCGTGGCGCAAATGCTTGCAGCGGTTCCTGCGGCCGAGCGTGAGAGCGTCATCTGCCTGCAAAACCTTTGAAACTGCGCGTAATTGACCGAAAAACCCCCTGATTCTGCCCTTGTCATTCTGAGGACTTGCGCCTAAACAGGCACTCCCGATCCCCTCCTAGTGGAGACGACCATGGCCCGCGTGACGGTTGAAGATTGCGTTGACAAGGTTCCGAACCGGTTCGAACTGGTGATGTTGGCCGCCCATCGGGCGCGCGAAATCACGGCAGGCTCGCACCCGACCGTTGACCGCGACAACGACAAAAACCCCGTCGTCGCGCTGCGTGAGATCGCCGAAGAAACGCAGGCCGCCAATGCGCTGCGCGAGCGGATGATCGAATCGCACCAGACCCAGATCGAAGTGGACGAGCCTGAAGAAGATCAGATGGCGCTGCTTATGTCGGGCGAGATGGACCGTCCGATGCATGACGAGATGTCCGAAGAGCGGATGCTGCGTCAGTTGATGGAAGCGCAGGGCGACAACTGAGGCCCTTTCCCAGGGCGGCAAGGCATAGCGATGATGACCATTGATGCCGAAGATCTGATCGCCCTGGTTCGCAACTATAACCCGCGCACGAATGCTGCTTTGATCCGGCAGGCTTTTGCCTACGGCCGCGACATGCACGAGGGCCAGACCCGCAAGTCGGGCGAGCCCTATTTTACCCATCCGTTGGCGGTGGCGGCGATCCTGACCGAGCAGCACCTTGATGATGCCACGATCATTACCGCCCTGTTGCATGACACGATCGAAGACACCAAATCCACCTATACAGAGATCGCGCGCCTGTTTGGCGACGAGATTGCCGAATTGGTGGACGGGGTCACCAAGCTGACCAATTTGCAGCTGTCATCGACCGAAAGCCAGCAGGCGGAAAACTTTCGCAAACTGCTGATGGCCATGTCCCGCGATCTGCGGGTCATTTTGGTCAAACTGGCAGACCGGCTGCATAATATGCGCACGATCAAGAGCATGGCCCCCGAAAAGCAGGCCCAGAAGGCCCGCGAAACCATGGAGATCTATGCGCCGCTGGCCGGCCGCATGGGGATGCAATGGATGCGCGAAGAGCTGGAGGATCTGTCCTTTCGCGTGCTGAACCCTGAGGCCCGCAGCTCGATCATGCGGCGCTTTTTGACCCTGCAGCGCGAATCCGGCGATGTGGTCCATCAGATCACAGCCGATCTGCGCGCTGAGCTGGACAAGTCCGGGATCGAGGCTGATGTCTATGGCCGGGCCAAGAAACCCTATTCGATCTGGCGCAAGATGCAGGAAAAGGACCTGGCATTTTCGCGCCTGTCCGACATCTATGCTTTTCGGGTGATCTGCAATTCGGTCGCGGAATGTTATGCGGTCATGGGCGACATTCACCAACGCTGGCGCTCGGTGCCGGGGCGGTTCAAGGACTATATATCGCAGCCGAAAAACAACGGCTACCGTTCGATCCACACCACGGTTTCGGGGCGCGACGGCAAGCGCGTCGAAGTGCAGATCCGCACCCGCGAGATGCACGAGGTGGCCGAGGCGGGGGTGGCCGCGCATTGGTCCTACCGCGAGGGCGTGCGCGCTCAGAACCCCTTTGCTGTCGATCCGGCCAAGTGGATTTCGACCCTGACCGAAAAGCTGGATGAAGGCGATCACGACGAGTTCCTCGAGAACGTAAAGCTGGAGATGTATTCGGATCAGGTGTTCTGCTTTACCCCCAAGGGCGATGTGATCCAGCTGCCGCGCGGCGCCACGCCGATCGATTTTTCCTATGCGATCCATACGCGAATCGGCAACGCTACCGTCTCGGCCAAGATCGATGGCATCCGCGTGCCCTTGTGGACCCGGCTAAAAAACGGCCAGTCGATTGAAATCATAACGGCCGAGGGTCAGCGCCCGCAGGCCTCCTGGATCGACATCGCCACCACGGGGCGCGCCAAAGCCGCGATCCGCAAATCCCTGCGCGAAGAAGACCGGGGCCGGTTCGTGAAACTGGGACAAGAGCTTGCGCGGGCGGCTTTTGAGCATGTGGGCAAAAAGGCCACCGACAAGGCATTGCGCACAGCGGCCAAGATGCTGGGTGTGGCGGATGAGGACGAGCTTTTGGCGCAGCTTGGCTCGGCCGAGTTGACCGCGCGGCGGGTGGTGGAAACGCTTTATCCCGAGTTGTCGCTTAGCCAGGCCGAAGAGGTGGATCAGGCCCGCGCGGTGATTGGGCTTGGCGCGGATCAAAACACCCGCCGGGCGCTGTGCTGCCAGCCCTTGCCGGGCGAGCGGATCGTCGGGATCACCTATCGCGGGCAGGGCGTGGTCGTGCATGCGATTGATTGCCCCTGCCTTGAAGAGCTGGAAGAGCAGCCAAACCGCTGGGTGGATCTTCATTGGCACGCCGGGCGGCACGCGGCGGTGAACACGGTTTCGCTAGAAGTGACGATTTCCAACGATACGGGCGTGCTTGGCCGGATCTGTACCTTGATTGGCGAGCAGAAGGCCAATATCTCTGACTTGCGATTCACCCAGCGCAAACCGGATTTCTTCCGTTTGCTGATTGATGTGGAACTGCGGGATGTGGAGCATCTGCACAAAGTCATGACGGCGCTCGAAGCGGAAACCGATGTGGCCCAATTGGCCCGGCACCGGGACGCGGCGCGCAAGCCCTGAACCGGGCAGGAAGGAAAAGGCCAAAGTTGGTCTTCAAACGCCGAGAACCCTTGGGCTGGATCGCTTGGATTCGCGAGATGATCTATCCGCGCGGCGGGTTTGTGCGCGCGACGCGCTATGTCATCCACCGCATGTCCCGCCTGCCGGACGAGCCGCACCGGATCGCGCGCGGGATCTTTGCGGGCTCCTTGATCGGATTTCTGCCGCTGCCGTTTTTGCAGTTTCTGGCCGCCTGGGGCGCGGCGCGGCTGATGCGCGGCAATGTGCTGGCCGCGCTTTTGGGCACCTTCAACACCAACCCGCTGACAACCCCCTTCTTCGCCGTCTTCGCCATGTCGCTCGGCCATTGGCTATTGGGCGTGCAGGCCCCGTTGACCGCCGAAGGTATCGCGCGGGCGTTTGGCAATGCGGGCGTCGATTTGTGGCGCAATTTCAAGGCCCTGTTTACCGATGCCCAGATGGATTGGGCTGGCTTGCTGACCTTCTGGCAAGACATCTATCTGCCCTATTTCATCGGCGCCTTGCTGCCGGGCATTATCCTTTCCCTGATCGCCTATTACATCACGATTGTTTTGGTAAAGACCTACCAAAAGGCCCGCGCCGCCAAATCGGGCGAGCGATCGGAGCGGCGGCGCAAGCTGAAAGTCGCGCTGATGGAGGCCGCCGCCCGGTTCAAACCGCAGCGCGACGGCGCCAAGGCTGAGGCCAACAAATCCGAAAAAAGCGGCCCCGGCGCATCTTAACCAAGCGGAGGAAACCATGGAAAAGCTACGTCTTGGGGTGAATATCGATCACGTTGCGACCCTGCGCAATGCGCGCGGCGCGGCTTGGCCCGATCCTTTGCGCGCCGCGCTTTTGGCCGAAGCGGCAGGTGCCGACGGCATCACCGCCCATCTGCGCGAAGACCGGCGTCACATTCGCGATGCGGATATAGAGGCACTGATGGCGGGCATCGGCGTGCCGCTGAACTTCGAATGCGCCGCGACGGATGAGATGGCCGAAATCGCGCTGCGCCTGCGCCCTCACGCCGTTTGCCTCGTTCCCGAAAAGCGCGAGGAACGCACCACCGAGGGCGGGCTCGATGTCGCGGCGGATGAGAACCGTCTGGCTCATTACATCGCCCCGCTGCGCGAGGTGGGCTGCCGGGTGTCGATGTTCATCGGCCATGACGAGCGGCAGATCCGCGCCAGCGCCCGAATTGGGGCCTCGGTGATCGAACTGCACACGGGCCATTATTCCGAACTGCACGCCGAGGGCCGCCCGGACGAAGCCGAGGCCGAACTTGCCGCCCTGCGCCGCGCCGCAACTCTCGCCCATTCGCTGGGGCTCGAGGTCCATGCCGGACATGGGCTGACCTTTGAAAACGTCACAGAGATTGCGGCGATCCCTGAGTTGCGCGAGTTGAACATCGGTCATTTCCTGATCGGAGAGGCATTGTTCATGGGACTTGGCCCGGCGATCGAGGAAATGCGGCGGCGCATGGACGCGGCGCGGGCATGAAAAGAGCCTACGAATTTCCTTCGAAAATTCAGCCTCTCGACGGCCTGCCCCCTGAATTTTCGAAGGAAATTCGTTGGGGGCATTCATGATCCTCGGGATCGGCACGGATCTTTGCAATATTGACCGGATCGAAGCCGTCCTCGCCCGTCATGGCGACCGCTTTCGCAACCGGGTTTTTACTGAACGTGAGCAGCGCAAGGCCGACAGCCGCCCCTTGGCCATCGCGGCCACCTATGCCAAACGCTGGGCCGCCAAAGAGGCCTGTTCCAAGGCATTGGGCACTGGTCTACGCATGGGAATTGCCTGGAAGGACATGGCGGTGACCAATCTTCGCTCGGGACAGCCGGTGATGGAGTTGACCGGTTGGGCTGCGAAACGGCTGGCTGAGATGACCCCGCCCGGCCATACCGCCTTGGTCCATGTCACCCTGACCGACGATCTGCCTTGGGCGCAGGCCTTTGTCGTCATCGAAGCGCGCGCCGAAGCCGATCCCACGCCGCCCTCCTTGACTCCGCGCCCGCCCGCGCGCATGTAGCCCGGCGAGAGTAAAAAGGCGAAAAACCATGGCAAAATCCGAAGGCGGCATTGGCGAGACCCTGAAAACGGCGTTCTGGGCGCTTGTTATCGCGGGCCTGTTCCGCACCCTGTTTTTTCAGCCGTTCTGGATCCCCTCGGGCTCCATGAAAGAGACCCTTCTGATCGGCGATTATGTCTTTATCAACAAGATGGCTTATGGCTATTCCGCTGTCTCCTGCCCGTTCTCGATCTGCCCGATTTCTGGCCGTCTGTTCGGCTCTGACCCCGAGCGCGGCGATGTCGTGGTCTTTCGTCATCCGGCCAAAGGCGATGATCTGGTCAAGCGCGTGATCGGTTTGCCGGGGGATACTATTCAGCTAAAAGATGGCCTTGTTTATATCAACGGGGCAGTGGCTCCGCAGGTTTCGGATGGGGATTTTATCGAGATGAAAGCTCCGCAAGGCCCAATGCAAAAGACCCCGCGCTGCAGCAATGACCCGGTCGGCGAAGGCTCGGAGTGCGTGATGAAGCGCAGTACAGAAACCCTTCCCAATGGCGTGACCCACAAGGTTCTGAACCTGGGGGCACAGGCCAGCGACAATACCCTTGTCTTTACCGTGCCGGAAGCGGAATATTTTGTGATGGGCGACAACCGGGACGACTCTGGTGACAGCCGATTTGTGGAGACGGCCGGCGGCGTCGGGTATTTGCCCGCCGCGAATCTGATCGGCCGGGCGGAGCGGATCATCTTTTCCTCGGCCGGCGATCGGATCTGGTATTTCTGGACTTGGCGCGGTGATCGTTTCTTCAAAGCGGTGAACTGACGGATGCGTCAGTTTCTAAGGTCCCTGATTGACCTGAGTGGCACAGCCTCGCGAAAGCGGGGCTGGATCATTTTTGGGCTTTGGCTGGTCGGGACCTGTGGCCTGTTCGCTGCTGCAACGGTTTTGCCCGATCTGCAGCGCTGGGTATTCTTGCCGATTGCGATAGGTCAGGCGCTGCTAGTCTCCATGTTGGTCCAACGTCTGCATGACGCGGGCCGCAGCGGGGTATGGGCGCTTTTGGGATTGGCGCCCCTTGCCGGATTTCTGGCGATGATCGTTATCATGGCGCTGCGTCCGGCGCCCATCAAACAACGCGGCAACCCCACCGCACAAAAAATGGGCTCTGCCGCCTTGCTCCTCCTCGTGGCTATGGGCGCTTCTAGGATAATCTGGACTCCCTATTGGATTCCCGCGGGCTCAATGACGCCAACACTTCTGATCGGGGATTATATCATCGTCACCCTGCCACCCTTCGCAGGATTTCAGCGCGGCGATGTTGTGGTGTTTCGGCACCCGGTCGGGCCTGTCGATTTGGTCAAGCGCCTGATTGGCCTGCCCGGTGACACCGTGCAGATGAAGGATGGGCTTTTGTACCTGAACGGTGCCCTTGCCGTGCAGGTTGCGGATGGCGAGTTTACCGAGGTTTTCGAAAAGCAGGGCCCGATGCAGAGCCTGCCTCTGTGCAGCAACAACGTGGCCAGCCTAGGAGATGCCTGCGTCAATATGCGCGTGCAGGAAACCCTGCCCAACGGCGTGACCCATGCGGCGCTTAACATCAGCGACGGTAGCCCCGGTGACACTACCGAACTTATCACCATCCCCGAAGGCATGTATTTCTTTCTGGGCGATCACCGCGATAACTCGATGGACAGCCGGTTCTCGCAAACCACTGGCGGCCCCGGACTTGTCCCGGCAGCAAACCTGATTGGCCGTGCCCGCTGGATTCTGTTTTCCTCGGTCGGAACGGAAGTTTTTGATCGCACGAGCTGGCGCGAGGGCCGCTATTTTCAGGCCATCGAATGAAACTCTCGGCCGATCTTGTCGCCTTTCAGGCCCACGTCGGGCACCGCTTTCTTAACTCCGAACTGCTGCTGCGCGCGGTGACCCATGCCTCGATCTCGTCTGCGACCCGGCCCGACAATCAGCGGTTGGAGTTTTTGGGCGACCGGGTTTTGGGTATTGTCATGGCCGAGGCCCTCTTGGCCGCCGATGACCGCGCCGCCGAAGGCCTGCTCGCGCCCCGGTTCAACGCCCTGGTGCGAAAGGAAACCTGCGCCGAGATTGCCCGCGAGATTGGTCTGGGCGAGGTGCTGAAACTCGGCCGATCCGAGATGATGTCGGGTGGTCGACGCAAGGATGCGCTGCTGGGCGATGCCATGGAGGCGCTGATTGCCGCCATCTATCTGGATGGCGGTTTTGAGACTGCCAAAGCTCTGGTGTTGCGGCTTTGGGCGGACCGGATTACCGCCGTCGAAAAAGACGCGCGCGACGCCAAGACCAGCCTGCAGGAATGGGCGCAGGCCCGGGGCATGTCCCCCCCCATTTATACTGAGACCGGCCGTGACGGGCCGGACCACCAACCGATGTTCACCGTTGAGGTGAAGCTGGAGAATGGTGCGGGCGAGAGCGCGCGCGCTGGATCGAAACGCGTGGCCGAACAGGTCGCGGCCCGGGCCCTTTTGGCCCGGCTGGAGCAAATGAATGACTGATACGCCTATCCAAAGCCCGCAAGACGCCCGCGCAGGATTCGTCGCGCTGATTGGCGAGCCGAATGCCGGGAAATCCACCCTTTTGAACCGGATGGTCGGGGCCAAGGTCTCGATCGTGACCCATAAGGTGCAAACCACGCGCACGCGGATCCGCGGGGTCTGTATGGAGGGCGCGAGCCAGATCGTTTTTGTTGACACGCCCGGAATTTTCCGCCCGCGCCGCCGTTTGGACCGCTCGATGGTCAAGGCGGCTTGGGGCGGGGCTTCGGACGCCGATGTTGTGGTGCTGCTGATCGAGGCGACGCGGGGGATCACCGAAGGCGTTGAGGCGATTGTCGCGCGCATTGCCGATGAGATGCCCAAGGGCAAGCCGGTGGCGCTGGCGATCAACAAGATCGACCGGGTCAAGGCCGAGACCCTGCTGGAGCTGGCCGAGGCCTGCAACGCGGCCTTTCCCTTTGCACGGACCTTCATGATTTCCGCTGAAAAGGGCTACGGCGTGAAGGATCTGCGCGAATGGCTGGCGGGGCAGGTGCCTGCGGGGCATTGGTATTATCCCGAAGACCAGATTGCCGATCTGCCGATGCGGATGATTGCCGCCGAGATGACCCGCGAAAAGCTGACCCTGCGTCTGCACGAGGAATTGCCCTATCAGCTGACCGTCGAGACCGAGAAATGGGAAGACAAATCGGACGGAACCACGCGGATCGACCAGATCATCTATGTGGCCCGTGATGGGCATAAGGGGATCCTCCTGGGGGCCAAGGGCGAGACGATCAAGCAGATCGGTTCAGCCTCGCGCGCCGAGATTTCGGAGTTTCTGGGGCGCACGGTGCATTTGTTTTTGCAGGTGAAGGTGCGGCCGAACTGGCTGGAAGAGCCGGAGCGGTATTCGGAAATGGGACTGGATTTCAAAGATGGCGATTCCTGAGCGATCTTGCCTCCGGCGGGGATATTTGGACCCCGTTGAAAGCGCAAGATGAGCGCGCGGCTGGCCAGCGGTATCTGGGTTTCGGCCTATGTCTTGCGGCTGCAGCTGGCGGGGATTCCGGTTTATGTGACCGCCAAGGGGGACGAGACGGCAGGGGCGGTGGTGGTGAAGGTTGCCACGCTGGACGGGCGCGCGCGGGCGTTTCAGCGGTCGTTTGATCCGATGAGCGGGGCGCGGGTCTGGACGCTGCTGGTGCAGGGGGCGGAGCGCGAGGTTGATGAGGTTCTGGCCCGCCAAAGGCAGCGCGACCGTGATCTTTGGGTGCTGGAGCTGGAAGACCGGCAGGGGCGGACGCTTTTGGATCAGATCGGTCTGGACTGATCGGGGCCGCACGGCCAAGATCGCGCGATGGATTGGCAGGATCAGGGCATCGTGATCACCATGCGCCCGCATGGCGAGACCTCGGCGATTGTCGAGGCGTTTACGGCGCAGCATGGGCGCCATAGCGGTGTGGTGCGGGGGGGAACCTCGCGCAAGAAGGCCGCCTTTTTGCAGCCGGGGGCGCAGGTTGCGCTGACCTGGCGGGCGCGGTTGCAGGATCATCTGGGGGCTTTTACGGTGGAGCCGGTCCATGCTCGGGCGGGTCTGATGGGCGACCGGGCCGGATTGGCGGCGCTGAATTCGGTTTGCGCGCTGCTGCATCTCGCTTTGCCCGAACGCGAGGACCATGCCCCGCTTTATGCCGCTACCCTGGCCTTTCTGGACCGGGTAGAGGCCGCTGCCCCCGGCTGGCCCGCCGATTATCCGCGCTGGGAGCTCGCGTTGCTGCAAGAATTGGGCTACGGGCTGGACCTCAGCGCCTGCGCGATTTCGGGAACGCGTGAGGGGCTGGAGTTTGTCAGCCCGCGCTCAGGCCGGGCCGTTTCGCGGGCGGGGGCGGGGGGTTGGGCGGCGCGACTTTTGCCTTTGCCGGGGTTTTTACGCGCAACGGGGAACAAGGGCGATGCGCTGGATGTGCAGGACATGGTGGATGCGCTGCGCCTGACCGGGCATTTCCTGAACCTGGGGCTGGAGCCGATCCTGCAGGGCCGCCCCTTGCCCGAAGCGCGCGCGCGGCTGGCCGAGGTGTTATGCCAATAATCCTGCAGCTATTTCCCGAATCTTCGCCTGCGCCCCTTGAATCCCCGGCCAAAGACTCCAGGTAAAGTAAAGCAGGCCGGGCCCCTCTGGCGGCATGTTCAGTTCATGAACAGCCGTGATGTCGGACTGCACTCGATCGCGCTCGGGTCGGCCCGGTTCCGCCAGCCTCCCCCCCAGTGCATCCCGTAACACCAGGAGGCGATTTTGGATTTTCTGTTTTATCTTTTTCTAGGCACACCCATCTGGATGTGGGCGACCTTTATTGGTGTGGTTCTGGCCCTGCTGGTCCTTGACCTTGGCCTGCTCAACAAGGGCGATCATGAGATCGGCGTGGCGCAAAGCCTGCGGCTTTCGGCTTTGTACATCGCGCTGGGGCTTGGATTTTCCGGGTTCATCTATTGGCAGACGGATTTCACCTCTACCGCGCATTACCTGACCGCCTTTGTGGTCGAAAAGACCCTAGCGCTCGATAATATCTTTGTCATTGCGCTGATCTTTTCCTTCTTTGCCATCCCGCGCGCTTATCAGCACCGGGTGCTGTTCTGGGGCATTCTGGGCGTGATCGTGCTGCGTGGCTTGATGATCGGCCTTGGCGCAACGCTGGTTGCTGAGTATCATTGGATCTTGTATTTCTTTGCGGTCTTTCTGATCCTGACCGGGGTCAAGATGCTGTTTGCCAGTGGTGAGAAAACGCATGACATCGCCGCGAACCCGGTTTTTAGGTTCTTCAAAAAGCGGATGCGGGTCACCGAAGAGCTGCATGGCAACAGCTTTTTCGTCAAGCAGGTGGACCCGAAGACCGGCAAACTGGCCAGCTTCGCCACGCCGCTGTTTCTGGCGCTGATCCTGATTGAGATCGCCGACCTGATCTTTGCCGTCGATTCCGTGCCTGCCGTATTCACCATCACCACCGACCCGTTCATCGTCTATACCTCGAATATCTTTGCCATCCTCGGCCTGCGCGCGCTTTACTTTGCGCTTGCCGCGATCCTGCACCGCTTTGCCTATCTGAAGTATGCTCTGTCGGTGCTGCTGATCTTTATCGGCTCCAAGATCTTTGTCGCGGAAATGATGGATTGGGAGAAGTTCCCGGCTTGGCTGTCGTTGGCGATCACCTTTGCGATCCTTGCGGCGGGGGTTCTGTTCTCGCTCTGGAAGACCAAAGATGCGGTGGTCGATCCTAAACCGGCCGCGTAATCGGGATGGGCGGATCTTTGGGATTATGACCAAAGGGCAGCGCTGAAGCAGCGCGGCACGGGCCGTAGCTGTTCGTGGCGGCGTCACGCCGAAGGCAGGCCTCTGGTACGACGGGGGCGTCGTACTGCTGGACGGTTTGTCGCGCAAACTGGCCACGATGGACGCCTGCCGGTTGGAGATTGGCAGCCGCGCCGCACAGATCATCAGCGGCCAACAGTCCTTGGGCAAACCCGCGCCCGGCGCGATCGAACTGTTCTCCGTCCTGCAAGTCGGCGACACGAACCGCAAGATGCAAACAGATGTCGCCCAATTTGATTGAAATCAAATTGGGCGACACCCCGACATCTCTTTCGTTGGGATCCTATTCCAGCTTGACGCGCAGCATCTGATAGCTCAGCGGCGGCAGGCTGGCCGTCAGTCGCCCGGCGGCAACCACAGCCCCAACACCCTTGACCGGTGCCACGGCCATCGGGTTCACGCTGGTGTTCACGGCGTTGATATCGGCATGCACCATGACCTGATGGTCCATCACCACGCCCGCCCCAAAGCCTTCCAATGCCAGATCCAGATCCAGCGCCTCGGTTTCATGCCGGTTGACCACGAAGAAGGTCAAAATGCCCTCCTCCTCGTTATGGACGCCGGACACATCGACGTAAGGCACCGAATCCGCAACCTCGGCCTTGTAGGTCGGCCCGGTCTGCGCCAGTTGCAACGCCGTCCCCCGCCCATAGACCGAGGCGAAGTAATAGGGATAGTAGATCGTCTGCCGCCACGCCGCACCCATCGGGTCTGTCATGATCGGCGCGATCACGTTCACCAACTGCGCGATACAAGCGATCTTCACCACATTCGACTTGCGGATAAAGGTGTTCAGGATGCAGCCGACCTGCAAGACATCCTCGAAGTTATAGATATCCTCCAGCAGGCGCGGCGCATGGGGCCAACCCGCGTTGCCCTCTAAAATCGCGCGGTCCTGCGCGTTCGAATGATACCAGACATTCCATTCGTCAAAGCTGATATAGACATCATGCTTGGACCGCTTGTTGGCCTTGACCAGATTGATCGTCGATTCCACGGTCGAGATATAGGTGTCCAGCTTGTGGTTCAGCGCCAGATAATTCGCCGTGTTCTTGGTGCGGTTGGCGAAATACATGTGCAGGCTGATGTGATCGACGTTGTCATAGGTATGCTCCAACACGATCCGCTCCCATTCGGGATAGGTTTTCATATCGGAATTGGACGACCCGCAGACAATCAGCTCCAGCGATTTGTCAAAGGCCCGCAGCGTTTTGGCCACTTCATTCGCCAGACGGCCATATTCGTCCGCCGTCTTGTGCCCCACCTGCCAGGGCCCATCCATCTCGTTGCCCAGACACCACAGTCGGCAATTGAACGGCTCTGTGCGACCATTCTTGGCCCGCAGATCGCCCCAATGGCTGCCGACCGGCCCGTTCACATATTCCACAAAGTTGCGCGCATCATCCAGCCCGCGCGACCCCAGATTGATCGCCAGCATCATCCGCGTGCCGACCTTGTCGCACCAGTCCTGAAACTCGTGCACGCCGACTTGGTTGGCGTCCGAGGTGTGC
This sequence comes from uncultured Paracoccaceae bacterium, assembly GCA_903930735.1. Taxonomy (GTDB): domain Bacteria; phylum Pseudomonadota; class Alphaproteobacteria; order Rhodobacterales; family Rhodobacteraceae; genus CAIYZT01. The sequence goes on from CAIYZT010000118.1 coordinate 18,213, forward strand.
CAGGCCAGATCGAGCCGCACAGGACGTTGATCTTTCGGCCCGATCCCGTCTTCCCAGTTATAGGCCGAGACAAAATTGCCCCCCGGATAGCGCACGAAGGGAATGTTCAGATCGCGGACCAGATCGGCCACGTCGCCGCGCATGCCGTTTTCATCGGTCGTCGGATGGCCCGGCTCGTAGATGCCGGTGTAAATCGCGCGCCCCAGATGCTCCAGAAAAGCGGAATAGATCCGCTCGTCGATCTTGGCTATGGTAAAGTCCTTGTGGGCCGTGACGCTTGTTTTCATGTCTCTGTCCCTCCACGACGGTGCCACCCTTTGCGGTGACATTTATATCTTACTAGCAGATATACATCAGGAAAGCTGGTATTGCGTCAACCCCAAACCGACAACGGATCTGCGGTTCTCAACGGCTGGTGGTCAGTCGCATCACGATATCCTGGTCGTAATTGCCAAAACCCCGGCCAAAAACGTTCAGTCCTCCGGGATGCTGAGCCTCCTCCTTGACTGTGATTCGAAACCTTATCGACCGGTGTGATCCCAGATCCAGATCCTTCAGCGACACCGGCGACATCTTGACCCCGTCAATGAACGTGCCCTCGACCGTCACCCGCACCGATTTCAGCTTGCCGTATTGGCTGCCCTTCAGCTTCCACCAGCCCGGCGTGTAAACCCCCCGCTGATCGCCGTAATCCCCCGGAGAAGTCCAGGTGCCCACGTCGATCTGGTTAACCGAAAAGGTGATGTCGCTGGGCCAATCCGCCGCCGTCCCCGGCACTTCTGACGATAATTCCGCCGAAAATTCAACGGCTTCCAGTTCACCTGACATGAGTTTGACGTTGTTGGGGAATTGATATTCCACATAGCCCCGAGTGAACCACATCAGCCCCGCCGACATGCGGCCGGGGTCCAGATAGGTGTCCGGCACGTCCAGCAGTCCGATGATCCCGGTGGTCGAACACAGCCCGCAGGGGGCCGTTACCTCGCATCTGGTGTACAGACCCAGCGGCATCGCCACCTCGATCACATTCGACCCGTCAGTGGCTGGATCCTTCTTGAACATCACCAGAACCTCGTCAAACAAGGTGTGGCAGACCTTCTGATTGCCCTTCTTGGCGCGCTGGGTTTCGGTGCGGATCAGCCCCGCCTGTTCCAGCACCTGCACATTGGCCGAGACGCTGGATTGCGGCATCTCCAGCGCCGCTGCGATGGCATTGACGTTTTGCGGCCCGTGGTCATGCAGCAGTTTCAGAATCCCGACCCGCACGGCCGAGGACAGCGCCTTCAGCGTTTCGATCCCTTCCACCGGGTCAACAATCAGGAAATTTCGGTTCATACAGGGGCCTTTCATCGGAATGGCCTTGTGTATCAGGTTATTCGGTACGGTCAAACCTTGGCGTGGCGACCGATCCGCGCGGCACCAGTTCACACTCGATCTTGACCTGATGCGGCACGATTGGCCCGCCTGCCCGCGCCAGCAGGTCGGCCACCGCCCAGCGCGCCATTTCCTCATGCGGCAGGATCATCGTGGTCAGGGGCGGCTGCAACGTCGCCGCGATCTCGTCATTGTCGAACCCAATGATCGAGATATCGTCAGGCACCTTCAGTCCGCGCTCAGCCAGCGCTTCATAACAGCCCAAGGCGACCCGGTCGTTGAAACAAAAGATCGCTGTCGGTGGCTCGGGCAGGTCCAACAGACTCAGTGTCACCTCGCGCCCCGTCACTGCCGTCCAGGCCGGCCCGGCCAGATATTCCCTCCGAAACGCGATGTCATGGCTGGCCAGCGCCCGCCGATAGCCAAGCGAGCGGTCCCGCGCCGCCTCGCCCCAGCTTTCACCGGCGATATGCGCGATCCGCCGGTGCCCCGCCGCGATCAGATGCACTGTTGCCGCATAGGCCCCTGTCACATCCGCGGGCACGACCGAGGTCATGCCCCGTCCTGTCGCATGGCAATTCAGCAAGACCACCGGCAGGCCCTGCACCGCCACCGGCGGCTTGACCGTGCGCGTCACCAGAGCGGTGTACAACACCCCGACCAACGCCGCGCCTTTCAACACCTCCACCGCTGCCGCCTCCACCTCCGGCTCACCGCCGGTGCAATAGACCGCCACCAGCGTTCCCTGCGCCGCCGCCTCCATCCGCGCGCCCTCGATGAACTGCGCGGCAAAGGGCGTCGCCATCACCTCGTCGATCAACAGCCCGATCACCCGCACCCCGCTGCGCGGCAACGCCGCCTTGCGGACATAGCCCATCTCCTCGGCCACCGCCCGCACCCGCACCCGCGTCTCCTCGGCGATACGCGCATTGGTCACCCCCGACAGCACCAGCGACACCGTCGCCTGACTGACCCCCGCCTTCTGGGCGATCTCCACCATCGTCGCGCGTTTGGACATGCTGCCTCCTGCCCGCAGATGTGCCGAAACTTCTTGCTTTAGGGAAGCGATAAATTTATTGATAATATATTATCAAAATCGGAGATCCCATGCCCGCGCCCACCCAGATCAGCCTTGACGGAGCCTGGCAATTTCGTCACGAAAGCGGCCCTTGGCGTTCGGCGACCGTGCCGATGCCCTGGCAGGCGGAATTCGCCGATCTGCGCCAGACCTCGGGCACCGGCATCTATCAGCGCCGCTTTGCACGTCCCGACATGCCCGCGGGATACAGCGCCACGCTGCATTTCGGTGCGGTCAGCTATCTGGCCACGGTGCAGTTGAACGGCCAGACAATCGGCCAACACGAAGGTGGCTATCTGCCGTTTACCTGCGATATTCCCGCTGACCTGCTGCGCGATCACAATGATCTGACAGTCACCTGCCTGCTGCCCGACGGGGCCAGCACCCCGAATTTCGCAGAAATTCCGCATGGCAAGCAAAGCTGGTACGGCCCGATCGGCGGCATCTGGCAGTCGGTCACCTTGATGAGCCGACCGGCCATCCACCTGACCCATTGCGCGGTCACCGCGCAGGTCGGCGGGTTGGTGACGGTTGCGCTGTCGCTGACCGCCCCTTCGGCGGCCATCTTGACCGTGCTCGACCCGTCAGGTGCGCAGGTCGCCACGGCTCATCTGCAGCTGGGCCAGACCGAAACCCTGCTGGACGTCTCGACCCCGGAGCTGTGGTCGCCCGACACGCCGCATCTTTACACCCTACGCGTTGACCTGCCCGACCAGTCCACTCGCCACATCTTTGGCTTTCGCGCCTTCACCAGCCAGAACGGCCGGTTCTTTCTGAACGGCGCGCCCTTTTACATGCGGGCCGCGCTGGACCAGGATTACTATCCCGAAGGCATCTGCACCCCGCCCTCGGTGGCGTTTCTGGAGGATCAACTGCGCAAGGCCAAGGCATTGGGCCTGAACATGCTGCGCTGCCACATCAAGATCCCCGACCCGCGCTATTACGAGGTGGCCGACCGTCTGGGCATGCTGATCTGGACAGAGATCCCCAACGTTGCGCAATTCTCGCCCGCCTCGGCCCGCCGCCTGCGCGAGACGATGGAAGGCATCCTGCACCGCGACGCGAACCATCCCTGCATCGTGATCTGGACCCTGATCAACGAGGATTGGGGTACCCGCCTGTGCGAAGATCCCGCACATCGCGCCTGGCTGGCGCAGGAATATGACTGGCTGAAACAGCGCGACCCGTCGCGTCTGGTCTGCGACAATTCTCCCTGCCACGGCAATTTCCACGTCAAGACCGACATCGACGATTTCCATTACTACCGCTCGGTCCCCGAACGCCGCGCCGAATGGGACCAATTGACCGCCGAATTTGCCATGGGCGCAGCGTGGACCTTTTCCCCCTACGGCGATGCGCAACGGCGCGGCGATGAACCGCTCGTCGTCTCAGAATTTGGCGTCTGGGGCCTGCCTGATCCGGCGCGGGTCACGATCAACGGCGCCGAGCCCTGGTGGATGGGCACCGGCGGCACCTGGGGTGACGGCGCTGCCTACCCCCACGGCATTCAGGACCGCTTTGACACGCTGCAACTGACATCGGTCTTTGGCAGCTTTGACGCCTTCATCACCGCCGCGCAGTGGTATCAGTTCCAGAACCTGAAATACGAGATCGAGGTGATGCGGTCGTGGCCGCAGATCCAGGGCTATGTCATCACGGAATTTACCGATGTTCACTGGGAGTCTAACGGACTTCTGGATATGAACCGCAACCCGCGGGTGTTCCACGACCGTTTTGCCGAAATCAACGCCGATGTGGTGATTGTTCCCAATGTCGCGCATTACGCCGGGTGGGCCGGGGAAACGCTCAGCTTTGGTCTATCGGTCGCCACGGGTGGCCGGGCGCTGTCAAGCGCGGTTCTGCATTGGAAAGCCGGCGATCACGCCAGCGGCCAGATCACCCTTCCGCCGACCGACGCGCTGTCCTTGGCCGATCTTGGCACGGTCACCCTGACCCTGCCGCAGGGCGCAAACCATATGATGACGGTCGAGTTGACCCTGGTAGCCGGGCAGGTGCAGATTACCTGCAACCGCTTTGACATCGCGGTCTATAACCGCCCGACCCAGCAAGCGCTGCCCAGCATCGCCAGCACCGATCCGGCCCTGCTTTCTTATGTGCAGGCGCTGGGCTATCCCATCACCGACGCCGCGACCGCGGACATCACGCTGGCCCGCGCCCTGACACCGCAGGATCTGGAGCGTTTGCAATCGGGGGCGAAGTATCTGCTACTTCTGGGAGAAGGCTCTGAAACAAAACAGCAAATCCGCACCGATGCGCCGCGCCGCGAACAGCCTTTCATGCCCATCGTTGACGATATCCCCGGCCTTCCCGGCGGGGCCGAGGGGCAGTTGCCCAATATGGTGCTGCATCCCCGTCACGGCTCCATGTGGCGCGGCGACTGGATCGCAGGTTTTTCCTGGATCCGCCGTGCGGGCGTCTTTGCCGATATCCCCGGTGGGCCGCTGGTCGATCTGTCCTTTGACCGTGTCATCCCGCACCATGTCCTGACCGGGTTCCGCGCCTGGGA
>CAIYZT010000119.1 GCA_903930735.1 uncultured Paracoccaceae bacterium
AGGGCTGACACCGGGATCGTGCCGTCCAGACACATGTAGTCGCCCATCTGCCCCATGGCCCCAAAGGCCGATTTGCGGCCGAGCCAGATCCGCGCGCTTTCGGCTTCCGAGGTGCTTTCGCGGTAGGCAACCGGGCCATGCACGGCGGCAATGGCCCGGATCCGCGCCAATTGATCGTCGATCTCGGCCGGGCTGCCTTCGACCTCGATGATCAAGAGCGCGGCACAATCCGGATAGCCGGCATGGGCAAAGGCCTCGCAGGCCACGATCGCCGGATGGTCCATGAATTCGATGGCAACGGGCAGAACACCGGACTTGATGATATCAGACACGCAGGCCCCCGCGACCTCGTTGGAGCCAAAACCGATCAGCACCGGCCGCGCGCCTTCAGGTTTGGGCAGGATGCGCAGCCAGGCCTCGGTCACCACGGCCAATTGCCCTTCGGAGCCGCAGATCACCCCCAACAGATCAAGCCCCCCCGCGTCGCAATAGGGACCGCCCAGCGTCACCTCGGTGCCGTCCATCAGCACCATCCGCACGCCCAAAAGGTTATTCGTCGTCACCCCGTATTTCAGGCAATGCGCCCCGCCCGAATTCATTGCGATATTGCCGGCGATGGCGCAGGCCAGCTGGCTGGACGGGTCAGGCGCGTAAAAGAAACCCTCGGCCTCGACCGCGCCGGTGACCGACAGATTGGTACGCCCGGTCTCGACATGGATGAAACGGTCGGCAAGGTTCACCTCGATCACCGAGGTCAGCCGTGCCACCCCCAGGATCACACAATCCGCGGTTGGCAGCGCGCCGCCCGCCAGCGAGGTTCCTGCGCCGCGCGGCACCACGGGCACGCCGAGGCGATGACAGGTCTTGAGGATGGCGGCCACCTCAGCCGTCGTGCGCGGCAGCGCCACGGCAAGCGGCGGGCAGCGGTAGGCCGACAGCCCGTCGCATTCATAAGCCTTCAGCTGCACCGGATCATGGATCAGCCCACCCACAGGCAAAACGCCCGCCAAAGCCGCGATCACGCCATCGCGGTCTTTCAAAATTCTGGGATTGGGCGGGGGCATCTGCATCGGGGAGCCTGCTTTGGGTTTTCTTTGAATAGGGCCTTGGTTCGGGGGGCAGGTCAAGGGATACCTCGGCGTCTTGCGCCTACGGATGTGTAAAGGGTAGCGCGAATACTGCCTTGGGAAAGGGTTAGCGAAGCGCAGATGCCGCAAGAGGCTGCCTTCAAACGGTTTGGAATTCCCGGCAATTGCGGTGATTAGCGCGTGTTGCTTTTGATCGGGTTCACCCGAACAAAAGCAACCGCAACATTCCCGACCTGTACCGGTCTTGGATTGCCTTCAATCTGCTGTAGGATGCCGGCGTCGTTGACCATTGGGAAGCGCTCGGGGCGGTCATCCAATATCACAATCAGGACAAGGAATTGGGTCTGGTTGCTTTGGGCCGCGTCGCCTTGGGCGATTGTGCAGAGTTGGTTCAGGGTGATGGCGCCCAAGCCAAAATGCCCAGGCTTCAAGTTGGCAGGGGCCCTAGCTTTGGCCACAACACCACGTCCCCGCAATCCGCCCGGTCGCCCAAAGCCGCCGGGCAGCGCCCGACCCGCCCCTGGCAGGCGCTTCTCGCCCACCTTGGCGGGCGCTGCTCTATGACATTTTGTGCTGAACCGGTACAGCGACATCTGCCCCTCTTTGATCGCGGCCGTGCTTCCACCGCAGGCCCGTCTGATCCCGCTCAGCCCGAGCGATCCGGACGGGTTTTATCCTCGCGCGCGCCTGCGACCTTCAGCCAGCCATGCCGCCACCATCAGCCCAGCGGCCGCCAAGAGCGCCAGCCAGTGCGGCAAAAGTGCGGTCAGGCGGATGTCTTGGGTCTCATAGGCGCCGCGCGGGGTGATGCCGATCCAGCCGCGCCCGGCGGCAGTGCGGCCTGGGCTGACGCTGCGGATGTCGGGGGTGCCCGCAGTCAGGTTGATCATGCCGCCGCCGGTCGCCGCCAATATAGGCGCCAGGACCGCGCCCGTGGCCATCGTGTCCACAAACTCGCGCGGGGCGGCGGGGCCGACCGCGATCACGCGGGCCAGATCGCCTTGGGACAGCCGCTAGAGGCCAGTATCGGGCGCATCGAACAAGGCTTCGAACCGGCCGGGGCTTGGCTGCGTCATCGGCAGGGTCAGGGTGCTGCCATCGGGTTTGGTGACCGTCAGATCGCCCGGCGGCCCCTCCTTGATACTACGCCGGGTCGCGGTAATAGACGTTCCTTTCAGCGAGGCGGACAGGGTTTCCTCCTCCAGTTCCGGCTCTTTCAGCATCCAATGCGCCAAGCGCCGCAGCAATTCCAACTGCGGCCCGCCGCCTTCGAAACCGCGGCCCCAAAGCCACATCTGATCCGAGGCGAGGACCGCCACGCGGCCCGCGCCCACCCGGTTCAGCACCAAAAGCGGGCGATCGCCAGGGCCGGACATCACCACCTGGCCAGCGGTAGCGGTCATCTCGACCAGCCGGAACCAGCGACCCCAGCCCCCCTTTGGCGCCAAAGCTTCCAGCCCCTCGGTCACCGGATGGCGGCGGCCAAGATCGGTCAGCGCGGGCTTGAACCCTTCAGAGATGATCCGCGCTGTCGGCTCCACCGGCAAAATCTCGGCCAAAGGCGTGCGCCAGAGGCTGTCAATCGTGCCGAACTCCGGCCCAGCAGCGACCAGAACCGTGCCGCCGTCTTTGACGTATTGCACCACGTTGTCGATATAGCTCATCGGCAGGATGCCTTGCATCGAATAGCGGTCAAAGATGATCAGATCAAAATCGGTGATCTTCTCCACGAACAATTCGCGGGTCGGAAAGGCGATCAGGGCCAGCTCTTCGACCGGAATACCGTCCTGCTTTTCGGGCGGGCGCAGGATGGTGAAATGCACCAGATCGACCGAAGCATCCGATTTCAGCAGATTGCGCCAGGTCCGCTCGCCGGTATGGGGCTCGCCCGACACCAAAAGCACGCGCAGCCGGTCGCGCACGCCGTTGATGGCCAGCGTGGCGGCATTGTTACGGCCCGTCATCTCGCCGTCCTGAACCGCGACCGCCAGTTGCAGCACGTTTTGACCGCCATGCGGCAGGCGCACCGGCAATTCGAGGTCGACATTCAGCGGCACCGAAAAGGTGATGGGTTCCTCGTCGTCCAGCGTGATGGTCAGATCGACGAAATCATCGACCCCAACGGGTGCGGCGCCGAGGTCTTCGATGCGCAGGTTCAGCAGGGTCTCTTCGCCCATGATGGCAAAGGCAGGGGCGTTGGTGACCACGATGCGGCGGTCCCAATCGGTATCCGCGCCCGTCAACAGCAGATGCAGCGGGGCTGGCATGTCGGGGGCCGCCCCAAGGTCATGCACCTGCCCGTCCGAGATCAGGATCGCGCC
>CAIYZT010000120.1 GCA_903930735.1 uncultured Paracoccaceae bacterium
AGATCGATTTCATCGTGTGGAGCGCGACCATTGCGCTGGTATTCGTCAAAATGGACGTCATTTCGAGTTCCTTTCGGAGGGTCGGGCATATTCGACCCGGCCAGTTGCACCATCTTACCCGATGGCAAAGGCGGCGTTCTTTCCTTGCGTCCAGGCCCCCGCCCAAATCGCGCCACCCCACTTGGGATGCCCCCTAATCAAGCCTTGGAACATCTAACGGAGTGCTAATTTCGGCGCCCGTCCTGCTTAGAAGATTCGTGAAATTTTAATTGAATTGGTGGGCTGATCTGCAAGTCGATCCGCGTTGGTTTTCACGCGCGTTGGCTTTCACGCGCGATGGTCGGAACCCGCGCCATAGACCGCCGTGCTGCGCTGGCCGGCCGCACTATAGGTTGTCAGTCCGGTGGCAACGCCGCGAATCTCGGCGATCCGCCGCTGGGCTGCGCGAAAACCGCGTTGGGCCGCGCGTAGTAGAACCGTATTCTCTTCGGCCTTGGAACGCAGCGCGCACAGGGCGGCGACGTCGGCCTTGCCGAGACTGCCGGAAGGCTTGCTCAAGATATGTTCCAACGACTGGTTCAGCGCCGCCATAGAAGCGAAATCGCCGACCAGAAGCGCGGCATGGATTGCCGAAAGGGCCGAAGAAACCGCGTGGGGCGAATCATCCATTTTGCGGCAAATCCTGGGCTTGCTGCGCCATCAGCGATTGAAAAATCTGCTCGGCCAGCCCGATTCCGCCGCGTGCAACCATCAGTTTCGCCTGCTCTGCGCGCAAGAACGAGGCGAATTGTTCCTCTCCGACGCCGCCGGTAAAGCTGCCCTCTGTCTTGCCAAGTCCCGCAAAAGACATCATTTCCGACAAAAAAGCCGCTTCGAGTTCCTGCGATTTTTCCATCAGTACCCGCGCCCGCTCGGCCGAAATACTCGGCGCTGCGCCTTTGGGCGTCAGGGGCAGGGTCTGGGGATAGATCGGCGGCATCACAGCGCTCCCGTAACTCAAAGGATTTTTTGTTTTATGGCATCCTGCGGTAAACGGATGGTAACCACTGGCAGAATAGACCGATCCCGAACGGCAGAAGTCGGGGCGAGATGATAGATTTACCGCAGATGGGGCTGACCCGGTTTTCGACCGGCCAAGTGGCCGGGGAACAGGGTACTGCAGGGCAAAGCGCCGACGAATCTGGCGGGCCGGCGCAGGTGTTTTCCTTGGACGATCCTGAGACGGACGCGGGTGAGACGCGCACGGATCCAGGGTTCAACGGCGCCGCCGCGCCGCAACAAGCGCTTATGGCAGAGGCGATGATCGCGCAATCGGGCCAAACACCGCCACCGATTTTGCCCGAAAAAGTGGACCTTGACGCGCAGATTCCGATCCTTGCACCAGGTACCGAGCTTAAGGGACCGAAAGCGGCTCCCATGGTTGCCGAGACCGCGCTTGTGGCTGCCGGGGTCAAGAGTGAGCCCGAGGTCAAAGGCGCCTCCACCCCGGTCCCGGCTTTTATTCCGGGTAGAAAGGCGTCGATACAGGAACTTGGCAGTAAACAGCCAAACCTGGCAGGCCCCGAAGGACAGGACGCCGACCCCGCAATAAATCCGCAGGCGCCCGCACCCGGCCTGCCGCAAGCCTTCGGTCCTGCGTTGAGCTTTCCGAAATCACGTCAATCAGCGGTCGAACTGCGCTTTGGGCCTGTTGAATCGAAACCCATCGCCGCGGCCCCGCTAGGGGGGGCAAAGACACTTGTAGCGCCGCTCGCTGGGGATTCTGTGGCGCTTCAAAGCCTGGCCAACCTGGCCTTGGCACTGACCAACGGAAATCTGCCGGCCTCTGATCTGCCCCCCTCTACCTCCATCCCGACCCCACCCGCCCTGGCCCCTCAGGGGGATGTCCTTGCACTTGATCTGCCCGTCGATCCGATTGAAGTGCAGATGGCCCCTGCGCACAGCCAAAATCACTTTCCTCCGCATTTTGGTCTGCAGATTATCGGGCGGCAACCGGCGCCCGGCCCCTCATCGGCAATCGCTGGAACCGCTTTGGCGGGCATGGCCGCGTGGCCCGGCTCGCTGCCGCCTGCACAACCAGAGCCGGCGATTGACCAAGCGCCGGGTGATGACCCACAAGTGCAGGTTTCAACGACCTCCGTCCCGATTCCCGACATCCGGCTGGACAGCCGTTCGGCGCCCGTCGCGCCTAAGGAAAACGCCACCCTGCGCGGCCTTGACGCAGCCGACCCCGGCGTTTCCTGGCCGGCGGCTCAGCAGATCCTGCCGCCCGGCCCGATGAGCGAAACCGGAGCTGTCCTGACGCCGCCGAACCCGTCCGCATCGATAGCGCCCGAGGCGCTGAGCAAACAGGTGGCGCATTTTGTGGTCAGTCAGGCGGCCGATCGGGCCGAACTGCTGCTGGAACCGGCCGAACTTGGCCGGTTGCGATTCGAGATTACCCAGCGCGGTGAGGGGGTTCAGGTCATCATCATGGCCGAACGCCCCGAAACGCTGGACCTGTTGCGGCGCAACGGGGATCAGCTTTTGGGCGATCTGCGCAGCATGGGCTTTACCGGGTCCGACCTCAGCTTTGGCTCCTGGGGTGGGCAGCCCTCCAAACAGGATCAGCCCGAGCTTTCAGATGATTTAGCCGAACCGGCGCCGTTCAGCGGTGCGCAGGTTTTCAACAATACCCCAGCACCGCGCCGCAGCGGTGACGGGCTTGACCTTCGACTTTGAAAGGAACTTTCCATGGAAGTCTACTCCCCGACCGGGGCTCCGCCCGGTACCGTGAAAACCAGCTCCTCCGAGGGCAATGTGAACTCGGATTATGAGACTTTTCTGGTGATGATGACGACGCAGATCCAGAATCAGGATCCGCTGGACCCGATGGATGCCAATGAATTTGCCGTCCAGTTGGCGACTTTTTCCAGCGTCGAACAGCAGGTTCTGACCAATGATCTGCTGACCAGCCTGAACACCTCGATGACCATGTCTTCGATGGCCGATATGGTGGGCTGGATCGGCAATGAGGTCCGGGTTGCAGCCCCGGTCTATCATGACGGCACCAGTCCGATCACCCTGTCGCCGAACCCCGCGGCCGTGGCTGACAAGGCAACCCTGGTGGTCACTGATTCCGAAGGGGTTGAGGTAGGGCGGCAGGATATCCCGGTCTCGACCGCCGACTATGCCTGGACTCCGACGGACGCCGAGGGCGCGCCATTGCCCGAAGGCATTTATACGCTGACCCTGGAAAGCTATTCCGAAGATGTCCTGCTGGGCGCCACCGAGATCGAGCATTATTCAGTTGTCGAAGAGGTCCGCTCCAGCCCGAGCGGATCGACCCTGGTCTTTGAAGGAGGGATCGAAGTGCCGTCGCTGTTCGTGACCGCGCTGCGTCCGGTCACGGCAGCGACTGCCGGGGGCACGCCGCCCCTGCAATAGGGTCAGAAGTAGTGGCCCAAGGCAAATCCGGCCGCCAGCGCGCCCACGACCGCCAGTATCATCCAGCGCCGGCGCGGCCGGGTGCGGGCTTTGGGGGTGGCGGGACGCGCGGCCTGGCGGATCAGGGCGGCCTCGACCAATTGTGGCAGGCGGGGCCCAAATCGGGTCAGGACGCGGGCCGCGCGGGCCAGATCGCGCAAGGTGGCCAGCGGACCGATGCTGCGCGCGATATAGGCTTCGACCACGGGCTGGGCGGTGGACCAGATGTTGATCTGAGGGTCCAGATCTCGCGCGACGCCTTCGACAACGACCATGGTGCGCTGCAACAAGATCAGCTCGGTGCGGGTTTCCATGCCGAATTTCTCGGTCACTTCGAACAAAAAGGACAAGAGTCGGGCCATCGACATGCGCGTGGCGTCCATCCCGAAAATCGGCTCGCCCACGGCGCGCAAAGCCCGGCTGAACTCGTCGATATCATGGTTGGCGGGCACATAGCCGGCCTCGAAATGGACCTCGGCGACGCGGCGGTAATCGCGGCGGATAAAGCCCATCAGAATCTCGGCATATACGCGCCGGGTATACTCATCAATCCGCCCCATGATGCCGAAATCATAGGCGATGATATCGCCATTGGCGGCCACTTTCAGATTGCCCTGATGCATGTCTCCGTGAAACAGACCGTCACGCAGCGCATGGGACAGGAACAGGCCCAGCAGGCGTTTGGCAAGCGCCGGGCGGTCATGGCCCGCGGCATCGAGCGCGGCATTGTCCGACAGGGCGATCCCCTCGGCCCAGTCCAGCGTCATCACCGTGCGCGAGGACAGCGGCCAGACCGGTTTGGGCACCTGAAAGCCTGCATCGCCTTTGGTATTATCCGCAAATTCGCTGGCGGCCGAGCTTTCCAGCCGCAGATCCAGCTCGCCCATCACCACGCCTTCGAAATGGGTCACCACATCGACAGGTCGCAGCCGCCGCGACGTCGGCGCGAGGTATTCGATCACCTCGGCAGCCAGATAAAAGGCGTCGATATCGCGGCGAAACGCGCGCTCGATCCCTGGACGCAGCACCTTGACCGCAACGTCGCGCCCGGTTTCCAGCACGGTTGCCCTGTGCACCTGCGCGATGGAGGCCGCCGCAACCGGATCGGAAAAGGCGCTGAACAGGGCCTCGACCGGGGCGCCAAGCTCGGCCTTGATCATCGCCCGCGCTTCGGCCATCGGAAAAGGCGGCAGTTTGTCTTGCAGGTATTTCAACTGCTCGGCCAGAACCTCGCCAACGATATCGGAGCGGGTGGACAGGATCTGCCCGAATTTGATGTAGGCCGGACCCAGCGCCGTCAGGGCGCGGGTCACGGGCGGCAGGCCGGGATCGCCGCGCAGGCCCAGAGCCTTGAACGGCCAGCTGATCACCCATAGCGCCATTTTCAGGCGCGGCGGGGCATCCACCGCATCCAGAACAACCACCATCGCGCCGGTGCGGGCAAAGGTGGCCCCGGTGCGAATAAGCCGCCAGATGTTGTGCGGACCGCGCATCAGACCTTCCAGCCAGAATGCAGCGCAGCGATGCCCATGGACAGGTTTCGGTATTTTACCTGTCCGAACCCGGCGGCGCGGATCATCGCGGCGAAGCTGTCCTGATCTGGGAATTTTCTTATGGATTCAACAAGGTACTGATAGCTGCCCCGATCCCCGATCACCATCTGCCCCATGGCGGGGATGACGTTGAAGGAATAAAGGTCATAGGCCTTTTGCAGCATCTCATTCGGGATCTGACTGAATTCCAGCACCATCAGTCGGCCGCCGGGGCGCAAGACGCGGTGCGCCTCGGACAGGGCATCGGCGATGCGGGTCACGTTCCTAATACCAAAGCTGATCGTGTAAACGTCAAAAGAGGCGTCCGCAAAGGGCAGCGCCATCGCATCGCCGACCACCCAATCGAGCGACTGGGCGAGGCTTTCGGCCTCGGCACGCTTGCGCCCTTCGGTCAGCATCGGCTCGGTCAGATCGCAGACTACCGCACTCGCCCCTTTGGCGCGCTTCACAAACCGAAAGGCCACATCGCCGGTGCCGCCGGCCATATCCAGCAGGCGCTGGCCGGGGCGCGGGGCCAGCCAATCCATCATAGCTTCTTTCCAAAGCCGGTGGATCCCCATCGACATCAGATCGTTCATGAGGTCGTATTTGCTGGCGACACGGCTGAAGACGCCGTGAACCATCCCGGCCTTTTCGGATTCCGGCACGGTCTGAAAGCCGAAATGCGTGGTGCTGTCATCGGTCATTTTGGCTTGCCGTTCCTCATGCTACCGCCCCTTATAGGCAAAAGGCCGCGCGGCCTCAACCTGCGGAAAGGTCACATGCCCGAACTGC
>CAIYZT010000121.1 GCA_903930735.1 uncultured Paracoccaceae bacterium
GGGCATTCGGGCACCAACGCCCCGGTGCTGATCGTCACCCACAAGGCCACCCGCGATGACATCGACCATGCCATCGGCCTGTTCGCGGGCACCGGTGTCATCGTCGGCGATCCCGTGGCGATCCGCATCGAAGAGGTCTGATCCGCGGCTCAGCGGGGTTCAGATTTTGACGGAGACAAAAGCCTCGGAAAACGATTTGAGGTCCTTGCGAGAGGCCGTACTTTCGATTTCCGGGCAGATTTAAACCACCGACGAGATCGGAATCAATTCCCGCCGGTCAGAAGGTTTTCAGCGCACCGCGCCCGAGCCGCCAAACGCGCGCTTAGGTGTTGTTGATCGCTTCTTCGTCGCACAGAACGTCAATAACCCTTTGCATCTCAGCTCGGTGGAGTTCCCCCGCAATCAGCCGGGCAGGCCTTTCACTATTGACCGGGGCCTCGCCCTCTCCGGCGAAATGGCGGAAAAAGGTTTTCATCACATGCGCAACTCCCGCGGGCAGAACCTCGCGGCAATCTGGCCCATAATAGCGCCCCCGGATTTGCGGTGCGGTGATGATCTCATACGACGGGAAATAGGCGCATTGGGGCAGCGTGCGTGCTGCGGCCTCGGCAGCGCAGCGCAGCACGGCCTTGGAGTAGGTTGTGGAGACAAAGACGTGCTGGTCTTCGTAAGTGGCATTCAATGGCACCGGAGATACCGTGAGCAATAGCCGCAGCCTTGGATTCCGCGCGCGCAGAAAGGCGAGCGCGGCCAACAGGTCGGCCTTGGTTTCGTCCACATCAAAGTTGCGGAACTGCACAAGTTCCGGCACATAGACCCCGCCCGCAACCCCGGGCGCAAGTGGGAACACGGCACCGTCGCGGCTGTCTTCCCATGCCTCGGTCAGCCCAAGGGTAAAGACCAGAACGTCAGCCTGTTCGACCGCTTGACGGATGGCCGCGAAATGCTGGACCCTGTCGGCCAACAATTCGTCCAACGAGACAAACCCCTCGGGCTGGATTTGCGGGCGGAATGGATCGACGACCCTACCCTCCGCCTCCTTCGGCCAAAAGACGGCCAGCGGCTCAAATTCGCCATAAGCCCGCTGCAACAGCTGCAGGAACTGGCGGGCGGTATAGACATTGCCATAACGGGCCGAAAAAGCGCCATAGTTGTACCTCGCGGCCAATCGGGCAGAAAACATCGGATGCGCGGCCTCGGTCACAAAGTGATTAAAGCCCGCGCTTTCCAGCCCCTTGGCCAGATGCTGGGCAAAGCAACTGCCCGCCGTGACAACCTTGTCGGTTTGTGAAATGGAAAAGGGCACCGCCGTCACCGGGTCAAAGTCCTCTGGCACCGTTATGCTTGGGTCTTTACTCCAGAACTGGCGGTCCGGCAGGCCACTGTAGGGGGTGCGTCGGGTCATTTCTAAGCCTTAAAGCTGGCGCGTAGCGCATCAAGAACGAGATGCCCATAGGCGCAATTGCCGTGGGTTGGATCGGTGTTCCAATACTCCCGAGCCAGAAAGCCGCGCGGATCGATGGCCAAAGCGGGATTGGGCACAAAGTTTGCCCCAAGATCGTGGGCAAACGCCTGATAGCTGCGCGTTTGGATTTGGTACATCTGAATGCGCAAGGCATCGGGGGAAATCCCCAAACCCAGTTTGTCCGCAAACTTACCGGGAAACTGCCGGAAGTGCGCCGCATCGGCCGCGGGCGGCGGGGGATTGATCACTGTTTTTGCCTTGTGCTGAAACAACGGACTTAACTGAGATCCTATGCCCCATGGGCGCTGGGTGTTGCACTTGATGTTTGAGTCTAAGCGTTGCGCTTCCTGCAAATCCTGTTCGCCAGTGCTTTCCTGTATGTAAGCAACCATCGCCGAGATCGTTGCGGCGACGTTGTGGCAGGCCCATTCCACCAGAGGTTTGATCTCGGGTGTTTTGAAGAAAAAGCTAGGCTTAGTGGTCAGCTCGACCAAGGAAGACGGCAGGGGCAAGGTGTATCGGATCGGTTGACGACGCAAAGAGCCCTTCTCCGACTTTCTGGCTCGGAGCAGCGAGGGGAAGCGCTTGTGTCTGGCGGTCAACCCAAAGTCTTTGATCCAGGCCATGGTCGCCCGATAAAACAATGGATCGAGACCGAGCCGGACTCCATGTTGGACTGATCTGAGCTGGTAATAGAGGCGAGATCGGCTGCCCGCTCGGCTTGAGCCAAAGGGCAAACGCCGACGTCCAGTTTTGGCGGTCTGAAAGCTAAATTCGATAGACCCAGGCAATCAACAGCCCGGTGACAACGAATTGCAAGACGACGAAGGCAGTTTCAAGGATCATGAACTTGCCGACAGAGGTCATCCTGTATTTGGCTGCAACGGGCAGCACCATGAACGACCATCCGAGCACAGCAAATATGACAGCGAATTCTAGGCCGTTTGCTATCCAGCTCGGGCCGCCAAAGAGCTTCGGAAACACCCAGGCAAAGAAAACTCCCTGCAAGACCATCGACGCCAGTCCGAGCGGGATCACAGGGTTGTCCCGAAAGATCTCCAATCGGTCGTAGCTCGTCTTGAAGGTCGAAAGGTGCCATAAGTAGGCCAGCGGAAAGAGAGGAACCACATAGGCCATCACCGCCAAGAAGAATTGAAGTGACATGATTTCTCCCACTTTCCCCTAAAAATACTGAGTCGTCCGACCTTGCGGCAAGTTATCTTCCCCCAAGTCATAACGAGAGTCCTTGTGTTTGACCGACATTCCCCAAGTGGCATGCTGGCTGACGTGAAGATCGCCTAATTTTGCCCGCTGGACAAGCATTTTTCGCCCC
>CAIYZT010000122.1 GCA_903930735.1 uncultured Paracoccaceae bacterium
CCGCCTCGGAACGCTACATGCGCAACCATCTGGATCTGAACACCCTTGAAGACAGCAAACGCTTTCCGCGCGGCGAATAGGCCCCGCGCAAAGTTGCTTGACCTGCGCCGGCAACCCGTTGCCTAGTTTCCGCATCTCTGACCTTTGCACCGAGATTTGTCATGCTGCCGATCGCGCTTTTGCTTCTGGGAGGATTGTTCTTGGCCCTCGCCCTGCCCGATGGCAGCGATGATGAGGTCGAGGAAGAAGAAAATCCGCCGATTGAAAGCGACGACACCGATAATGCGCTGATCGGCACCGAGGGGGATGACGATATCCTTGGCTATGCCGGCAATGACCGCCTTGACGGCGAAGGCGGCAATGATCTGCTCGAGGGCGGTGACGGCTATGACTCGCTTTATGGCGGCACCGGCGATGACACCTTGGACGGCGGTACGCGGGACAACCTCATCTACGGCGGCGAGGGCAATGACCTTTTGGTCAGCCTCGAAGGCTACGGTGTGATGGAAGGCGGCAGCGGCGATGACACCTTGGTGTCGGACGGCCCCAAAAGCCTTTATGGCGGCGAGGGCAATGACATCTTCCAGCTCGAGCTTGTGACCATGGAAGATCAGCCCTATCCGACACCATCAACGATTTCACGCCCGGCGAGGACAAGCTGGTCATCCGCTACACGCCGGTTCCGGGCGTTTTTCCGGAGGTCGTGGTCAACCCCGATGCTAGCACCTTTGGCCAAAACAGCTATCTTGAATTCAATGGCCTGATCATCGGCTACATCATCGGCGAATTTGGTATTGGCTATGAGGATATCATTCTGGAACCGGTCCCCGCAGGATCGGTCTGAACGGCGGTTCTGTGCGGCATCGCCGGCCGCCCGCAGGGTCCAGACCTGCAAAACACGCGCAGATGCCCCATATTCCGAAGATGCATTGATTCGCCGGGGTCAGACGAATGCTTAGACAGTCCATAGCCGCCCTGCTCCTCACCCTCGCGCCGCTGACGGCCGCCGCGCAAAGCGCAAGCGTAGACGGGGCGGATTTTGCCTTGCGGCCCATCGCCTCCGGCCTGCAAGCGCCGGTGTTTCTGACCTCTCCCGCCAACGACCCGCGCCTGTTCATTGTCGAACAACCGGGGCGCATCGTCATTCTGGACAAGGGCGCGCTCAGCCCCTTCGCCGATCTGACCGAGAGTATCCGCAGCGGCGGCGAGCAGGGGCTGCTTGGCCTCGCCTTTCATCCCGGCTACGCCGCCAATGGCCGGTTTTTCATGGCCTATACCGATCCCGCGGGCGATCTGATCATTGCAGAAATGGCGGCCTCGTCCGATCCGAACCGCGCTGATCCTGCATCCTTAGAGCCGCTTTTGACGGTCCCGCACCGCGACGCCGACAACCATAATGGCGGCTGGATCGGCTTTGGTCCGGACGGACTTCTTTATATCGGCACCGGCGATGGCGGGGGTGGCGGGGATAAGGCCAATAACGCGCAGAACCCCGATCAGCTGCTGGGCAAGATCCTGCGGATCGACGTTGACAGGGCTGCCCCCTATGCGATCCCGCCCACCAATCCCTTTGCCAAAGGCGGCGGCGCGCTCGAGATCTTTGTCCTCGGCATGCGCAACCCGTGGCGTGCCAGTTTTGACGGGGATCAGCTGTATATCGGCGATGTGGGACAGGGCGAATGGGAAGAGATTGACGTGATCAGCACCGCCGATGCCGGGGCCAATCTGGGTTGGCGGGTGATGGAGGGGCGGGCCTGTTTCAACGCAGGCACCTGCGATACCGCTGGGCTGACGCGGCCCATCCATATCTTTGACCACAACGATTCCTGCTCGGTCACCGGGGGCTATGTTTACCGCGGACCGGCGATGCCCGCGCTGCAAGGCCGCTATTTCTTCAGCGATTTCTGCAGCGGCGCGCTGATGTCGCTGAGCCTGCAGGAAGGCACCGTGCAGCAGCTTTCCAATCTGACGCCGGAACTGGGCAGCCTTGGGCCGGTCACCTCATTCGGACAGGACGCGGCGGGCGAGATCTATGTGCTGACCATGGACGGCACGGTATCAAAACTGGTCCGGGCTGAGTAGCCACCGGGACGCGATCTACCGCGCGTCCTCCAGCACCTTTTGCGCGCCCTTCCACCCCATCAGGATCGACGGCGCATTGGTATTTCCCGCGATCAGATTGGGAAAGGCGCTGGCGTCGATGACCCGCAAACCCTGCACGCCGTGCACCCGGCAGCCCGCATCCACCACCGAAGTGGCCGAATCTCGCCCCATCCGCGCCGTGCAGGAGGGGTGATAAACCGTGCCAGAGCGTGCCCGGAAGTCATCGATCAAATCCTCGTCGGAACGAACCGCAGGGCCGGGGCGCAACTCTTCGGCCACCAGGGGCGCAAAGGCGGGTTGGGCCGCGATCGTGCGCAGATATTTGACCGCCGCCAGCATCTCTTCGACATCATTGTCAGTCGAAAATGCATTGGCCCGGATCACCGGATGTTCGAAAGGATCCGCGCTGCGCAAGCGAATGTCCCCGCGCGAGGTTGGGCGGCAGTTCGACAGGCCAATCGACAGACCCGAAAAGGGATCGGGGGTCAGCAAAGGCCGCTCGCCGTTGCGGGGGATCAGGGTCGAAAAGGCCTGGAAATAGAGCTGCATATTGGGGCGGTCGAGATCGGGCCGC
>CAIYZT010000123.1 GCA_903930735.1 uncultured Paracoccaceae bacterium
CGGCTCCTGTACCCGATAGACCAGCACATCGCCCTGCATTTCCGCCATTGGTGCAGCCGAGGCCACCATTTCCATCGCCATCCCATCTGCCATCGCGGGCTCCGCTTCGGATTTCGACATCATGGCCATCTCGGCCTCCGGATCATAAATCTCGCGGTAATCGGGGTAGAGCATGCTCGGTTCGGTCTGATAAGAGGGCCGGGCGGTCGAAAGCGTCAGGGCCACGCCTTTCCAATCCTCGCCCGTATACTGGCTGACAATCGCCCCGCGCGCCAAGATCAGACTGGGATCCGCGCTGCGCCGCAGAGTCAGATCATAGACCGGGGACCAACTGGCGCTTTCGATGTACTGCGTCATCAGCAACAGATGCGCGCCGGGGGCAGCGACCTGCACCGCAATCGACACGGCGGTGTAATTCTGATCCCGCGTGGGCAAGGCGTCATAGGATGCCTGCGCCTGATCGTGCAGGCGCGCGGCCTCGTCAAAGGCTTCGCTCAAGGGCCGCATCTCGGCCCCGGCGGCGATCGCCCGCCCCCGCGCCGCCACGACGCCCTCGGCCACCGCCGCCGACATCTCGCGCAGGCTTTGCGGCGTCAGGCTGGCCCCTTCAAGCCGGCTGCCGGACAGAAACGCCACTTCGGCATCGGCCGCTTCAACCCGCGCCTGAACCTGTTGCACGGCGTCCGCTGCCAGATCCAGATCGCGCCGGGCCGCTTTCAGAACCTCTTTGGCAGCCGCCTGTTCAACGCTCAGAACCTCCGGTCGCGGAAAAAGCCGATCCCCGCGCAGCCAGATCGCGCCGGTCGACAGAGCCTCGCCCCCCTGCAGCCGGATCGCCTCGACATAGGTCTCGCTGGGCAGGTCGGTCAGCAACAGCTGATGCGCGCCCGCTGCCGCCTCAAAGGAAATTTCGCGGGACAGCATCGCGCCCTGCGGATAAAGCGTGACCGCCGTTATCCGCGAGGTGGCCATGATCTCCTCGCCATGGGCGGGAAACGACACAAGGGCGGCCAAAAGCAGAAAGTAAAAACGCATGAAATCCTCCAGATTTGTGCCAGTCTAGCCCTGCCCTCCCAATTGCGAAAGCGCCGCAAGGCCGCTGCGCAGAACCCCGCTGCTCCCTGCCCAGAAAGCGCTGTCATGTCCCTGCCGCCGCCCAGTATCCAAACCACTGCCGCCCTGCCCAAGGCCGTCCGCGCGCGGGGCAGCTATCTGTGGGATGCCTCCGGCAAGCAATATATCGACGGCTCGGGCGGGCCTGCGGTTTATTGTCTGGGCCATAGCAATGCCGAGGTGAACGAGGCGATCACCGGGCAACTGGGCAGGATCGCGCACGGCTATCGGTACAATTTCACCACCGACGCGCTCGAGGAGTTGACGGCGATCATTGCCGAGCGCGCTGGCGGCTCCCTGCGCGAGATGGTTTTCACCTCGGGCGGCTCGGAGGCGGTGGAAAGCTGCCTCAAGATTGCGCTGCAGCACCAAACCGCCATCGGCCAAAAATCCCGCCGCAAGTTCATCAGCAGGCAGCGGTCCTGGCACGGCAACACGCTGGGCGCGCTGTCGGTTTCCGGTTTCGCCGAGCGGACGGAGCCCTTTGAAGGCGCGTTGATCCCCGGCATCAAACTGCATCCGGTCAACGCCTATCGCCCGCTGCCCGGTGCCAGCGCTGAAACCCTCGCCGCCGCTGCCGCCGCAGAGTTGGAAGCCGCCATCCTGCAGGCGGACGCGGAAACCATCTGCGCCTTCATCTTTGAACCCGTCGTCGGCGCCGCAGGTGGCTGCGTGCCAGCGCCGCCCGGTTACGCCCAATTGGTGCGCGAGATCTGCACCCGCCACGGCGTTCTGATGATCGCAGATGAGGTGATGTGCGGCGCAGGCCGCTGCGGCACATGGCGGGCGCTTGCGCATGACGGGGTTCAGCCCGATATCATGTCCATCGCCAAGGGCCTGGCGGGCGGCTACATGCCGCTGGGGGCCGCGATTTGCACGACAGAAGTCTGGGAGCCGATCCGCGCGGCCTATGGCGCCTTTGGCACCGGTCACACCTTTTCCGGTCACACCGCCTCCTGCGCGGCGGGGGTCGCGGTGCAAAACATCATGCAGCGTGAGGGATTGGTGGCCCGCGTCGCGGGCAACGAATCCCGCATCCGCGCCGGTCTGGCTGATGGATTGGCGCGGATCGAGGCGGTCGGCGACATAAGGGGCAGGGGCCATTTCATCGCCGTCGAACTGGTTTCCGACCGCGCCGCCAGGACCCCTTTCCCCACCGAGCGAAAGCTGTTCATGAAAATCCGCCAGCAGGGCCTTGAGAACGGGCTGATCTGCTATCCGGTCGGCGGCAATGTCGACGGGGTCAGCGGCGATATCGTCATCCTCGCCCCGCCCTACAACGCCAGCGACGCCGAGTTGGACGAGATCACCGACAAGACCGCACGGACGATTGCACAGGTCTTGCGCGCCGAAGCGCTGGCTTGAATCTGCTTGCAATAGCGGGGCCAAGGCTGGCAGGTTCGGCCAGCACTTCTTGGGGTCACCATGCCGACAAAGATCACCGCCATCCGACCGATGGATATCCGCTTTCCCACCTCGCGCAGCCTTGACGGCTCGGACGCGATGAACCTCGCGCCGGATTATTCCGCCGCCTATGTGATCCTTGAAACCGATGGGCCGCATCAGGGTCACGGCCTGACCTTTACCATCGGACGCGGGAATGAGCTGTGCGTGGCCGCCATCGCCGCGCTTGCGCCGATGCTGCAGGGGCGCGAGCTGGACGGGATATTCGCCGATATGGGGGCCTTTTGGAGGCAGTTGACCGGCGACAGCCAGTTGCGCTGGGTCGGCCCCGAAAAGGGCGTGATCCACCTTGCCACCGCCGCGCTGGTGAACGCAGTCTGGGATCTTTATGCCAAGACCCTTGGCAAACCCCTGTGGCAGGTTTTGTGCGACTTGACCCCCGCCGAGACCGTGGCGCTGGTGGATTGGACCTATCTATCCGATGCGCTTGCGCCTGCCGAAGCTGTTGATCGCCTTGCAGAAAAGCTTGGCAGCCGCCCGCAACGCATCGCGGATCTGCAAGCGCAGGGCTATCCGGCCTACACCACCTCGGCAGGCTGGCTGGGCTATTCCGACGTCAAGATGCGCGCCCTTTGCCGCGAGGCGATTGCGCAGGGCTGGAGCCATTTCAAGATGAAGGTCGGCGGCAATCTGGACGACGACATGCGCCGTGCCGCCATTTTGCGCAGCGAAATCGGGCCGGACCGCAAGCTGATGATGGATGCCAATCAGGTCTGGGGCGTCGATCAGGCCATCGCCAACATGCGCGTTCTGGCCGCACATGACCCCTGGTGGATCGAAGAGCCGACCTCGCCAGATGACATTCTTGGCCATGCCCGCATCGCGCGCGAGATCGCCCCGATCAAGGTGGCGACGGGCGAGCATTGCCACAATGCGGTGATGTTCAAACAATTCCTGCAGGCGGGCGCGCTGTCCTTTGTGCAGCTGGATTCGGCGCGGCTGGCGGGGCCGAATGAAATCATCGGCGTGATGCTGATGGCGGACAAGTTCGGCGTGCCGGTCTGCCCCCATGCGGGCGGCGTGGGCCTGTGCGAATACACCCAGCATCTGTCGATCTTTGACTATGTGGCCGTCTCGGGCAGCCTTGAAAACCGGGTGCTGGAATATGTCGATCATCTGCACGAGCATTTCACCGACCCTGTCCAGATGCGCGCGGGCCGCTATATGCCGCCGCTCGCCCCCGGTTATTCGATCACCATGAAACCGCAAAGCCTGTCGGAGCATGCCTTTCCCACCGGCGCCGCTTGGGCGAGGGGCTAGGGGATGCCCGCAACGCTGGCTATGGTGGCCGAAAGGGCGGGGGTGTCGCGCTCGGCCGTGTCGCGGACCTTTACCGCCGGGGCTTCGGTCTCGACCGCGACGCGCGCCAAGGTGATGCAGGCGGCCGAGGCGCTGGGCTATTCGACCAATCTTCTGGCGCGCAGCCTGACCACGCGGCAGACGGGCATGGTTGGTCTGGTGCTGAACAATTTTCACAACCCGGTCTTTTTGCAGATCTTTGATCTGTTCACCCGCGGCCTTCAGGATCGCGGCTTGCGCCCGCTTTTGGTCAATCTGAGCGGCGAGACCGACCCAGCCCGTTCGGTTCAGCTGTTGCGGCAATACTCGGCGGATGGCGTGGTTGTGGCCTCATCCGAGCTGCCCAACACCTTTGCCGAAAGCTTCAAGGCTGCTGGCATTCCTACCGTCCTTGCCTTTGGCCGGGGCTCTGCGACGCCGGGGGTCGATGTGGTCAGCATCGACAATGTCGAGGCGGGCCACATGGCCGCGCGGGCGCTTTTGTCGCGCGGTTACAAAAGGTTGGGCTTTGTCGGCGGGCCGGAGCATGCCACCACCACTATCGACCGTTGGACCGGCTTTGCCGAAG
>CAIYZT010000124.1 GCA_903930735.1 uncultured Paracoccaceae bacterium
GCCGTTGGCAATTTCTGGCGCGCCGTCAAAGGGCCTGAAGAGCTGATCCTCGTTGGTACCCTGCATCTGGACGACCCAAGGTTTGACGTCCTGGTGCCCGCAGTTTTACCCTACCTGACAAGCGCCGATCTGCTGCTGGTCGAAGCGGGGCCGACCGAAATCGAGCAGTTGAAATCCCACCTGGCGCGCGACCCCTCGCTCTTGGTCAATACCGATGGACCGACCCTGCCCGAAGTTCTGCCCGAGGCCGAATGGCAGGCCCTGTCCGCCGCCATGACGGCACGGAGTGTTCCGGGGTTCATGGCGGCGAAATTCCGGCCCTGGTATGTCTCGGTCCTGCTGTCGCTGCCGCCCTGCGCGATGACGGGGAATATGGCGAACGGCCTGGACCAACGGTTGATGAGCCTCGCCGAGGCGCAGGGCATCGCCATTTCTGGGCTGGAGCCCTATGACACCGCCTTCACCATCTTTCAGCAGGTCAGCCCTGAACAACAACTGGCGATGCTTTCCAGCGCGCTTGCCGCCGAGGTGCAATCCGAAGACATGACCGCCACATTGGTCAACAGCTATTTCGCCGAGGATGTGCGGCTGAATTGGGAGTTTACCGAATTTTGGGTCAAATCCCTGCCCGGTATTGACCCGGCATCGGCCGAAGCAGAGTTCGCCTTGTTCGAGAAAACGCTGATGAACCAGCGCAACGAGGCCTGGATTCCGGTGATCGAGGCGGCTTTGGTCGCGCAGGACGGCCCGGTCTTCGCCGCCTTCGGCGCGCTGCATCTGGCGGGCGAGCGCGGGGTTTTGAACCTGCTCTCGGCGCGCGGCTATCAGATCGAGCGGATCACGCTGCCATGAGTTTTACCGACCACCGGCTGGCCCGGATGACCGTTCTGGACTTTGGCCTTTTCGACGTGGGCCCCGGCACCCGCACCATCGGGATTCCCGGCTTTTTGCTGGAAACCGACCGCGGCGCGCGGATTCTGGTCGATACAGGGTTCGACCCACTCTATACCGCCGATCCTGCCGCCGCCAAGATCCGCGACGGGCTTTCACGCTTTGGGCGGCTCATCGATTTCTCCGCCCGCCAAACCCTGCCCGGCCAATTGGCCCTGCTCGGGTTGACCCCGGCCGACATCGACGCAGCGATCCTGACCCATGGTCATATCGACCATGTCGGCGCGCTGAGCCTGCTCGATTGCCCCGTCTATATGACCCGCACCGAACGCGCCGAGCCGCGCCCGATCTACTTTGGACAAGCGCGCCCGTTGGCATGGCCGGACCTGTCCTATATCCTGATCGACACGGATACCCGGATCGCGCGCGGCATCACCCTGCTGCCCACTCCCGGCCATACTCCGGGGCATTTGTCGCTGCTGCTGGCCTTGCCGGTGGGGCAAAACCTGATCCTTGCCGCCGATGCGATCAACCGGGCCTCCGAGCCGGACGAAGGCTTTGCAGACGCGATGGACCCGATCGCCGCCGCGCAGTCGGCCAATCGCCTAACCCACCTCGCGCAGCAGCACGGCGCGCAAATTCTTTATGGTCACGAGCCCGCCCAGTGGCCGCTCTGGCCCAAGGCACCCCAGCCATGGACATGAAAGCGCAGCACCGCACCGGCATCCTGCTTCTGATCGGCGCGACCCTCGCCTGGAGCACGGCGGGCCTGTTTGCCCGCGCCATTCAGCTGGACGTGGCCAGTCTGGTCTTTTGGCGCGGGCTGTTCGGGGCGGCGGGACTGATCGGCGTTCTGTTCTGGATGAAGGGCCGCGCGGGCCTGCGCGATTTCGGGCGACTTGGGCCGATGGGGCTGCTCTATTCCTTTGTGTCCTGCGCCGGGATCCTGTTTTTCATCGGCGCGCTGAAGGGCACGACCATCGCCCATGTCGCGATCATCTACGCTACCTTGCCCTTTTTGGCCGGCGCGATCGGCTGGATCGCCCTGCGCGAGCGGCCGGACAAAGCGGCTATTTTAGCGGCGCTTGTCGCCTTGGGCGGGTCGGCCTATATGGTCGGCGTCGGCGGCGACGGGCAGTTTTGGGGCGATCTGATGGCGGTTGGCATGGTGATATCCATGGCCGTGATGATCGTGATAGCACGGGCGCGGCCAAACCTGCCCACCATGGCGGCAGGCGCGCTGTCGGCGATCTGGGCGCCGATTTTGTGTATCCCCTTTGTCAGCGCCTGCGTGCCCGATCCGCAGACATTTGCGCTTATCGCCGGATTTGGCCTGCTGAACACCACGGTTGGCTTTGCCCTGTTCATCTATGGCTCGCGCTTTTTGCCGCCGACCGAAACCGCGCTGATCTCGGCGCTGGAGGCACCGATGACCCCGCTCTGGGTCTGGCTGGTCTTTGCCGAAACCCCGACCCTGCCGACCCTGATCGGCGGTGGATTGGTGATGGTGGCGGTGCTGGGCCATATCCTGTGGCAGACCAAGAACCTGCCCACCCCGCCGGTGCCTCTGTAGGCGACGGGTCTAGGACCGGAGGTCACCGAACTACCTCCTCCTGCTTGCCAAATTTGATTTCAATCGAATTTGGCCGTGCCTGCCTGCCCCGGCAGGCGCGCCCCAATTCGTCCGAATGCGCGGGATTGCTGATAATCCCTTGCGCAAATGTCGTCCCGCCATTTGGGCAACTAACCTAAAAACGCTCCCTGAGGAGCGTTTTTAGATTGGTTCGCAGCAGGTGGATTGCCGCAATGCAAATCTCGCAAACCCCTGCCCCGTGACAACGCCCCACTGCCACGCTATACGGCCCCAAATTCATCCGCAGATAGGTTCTCCCATGTCCATTCTCGTTTTCGGCCACAAATCCCCCGATACCGATGCCACGCTTTGCGCCATCATCTGGGCCTGGTATCTGACCAATATCCGCGGAGAGCAGGCCGAGCCGCGCCTGCTGGGCGAGCCCAATACCGAAGCCGCCTTTGTGCTGAAACACTGGGGCTTTTCCAAACCGCCGTTTATCGCCGATGTCGCCGCCAGCGACCGCGTAGTGATCGTCGACACCAATAACCCGGCCGAACTGCCACCCTCGATCAACGAGGCCTCGATCACCGCGATCATCGACCATCACATGCTGGTCGGCGGGCTGAAAACCAAGACCCCGATCGATGTCGTGATCCGCCCCCTCGCCTGCACCGCGACCGTGATGCACGACCTGATGGGCGCTGACCTGGCAAAGGCCCCGCGCCAGATCAAGGGCGCGATGCTGTCTTGCATCCTGTCCGACACGCTGGAATTCCGCTCGCCCACCACCACCCCGCATGACCGCGCTGTTGCCGAAGCTCTGGCGGCTGATCTGGGCGTTTCGATCCCGGAACTTGCAACCGCGATGTTCGAGGCGAAATCCGATGTCTCGTCCTTTACCGATGCCGAATTGTTGCGCATGGATTCCAAGGAATACAACGTGGCCGGCAAGGAGCTGCGGGTTTCGGTTCTGGAAACCACCGCGCCCAAGATCATTTTGGACCGCAAGGCCAGCCTGATGGCCTCGATGAGCGGCGTGGCAGCCGAAGACGGCGCCGATCAGGTGCTGCTTTTCGTCGTCGATATCCTGAAAGAAGAGGCGACCCTTTTGGTACCGAACGATCTGGTACGGCAGATGGCCGAAGCCTCTTTTGGCGTCAAGGTTACCGGCGATACCGTGGTTTTGCCGGGCGTCATGAGCCGCAAAAAGCAGATCATCCCGGCGCTGAAGCTGTAAATCAGCCGAACGCGCGATTTCCTGCAAAGGGCCGTGGGAAACCGCGCCCCTTTTTGCTATGGGGAGGGGCGACGCAGAAGGGGAACCAAATGACCGAAATCATCGCCAACCTTGCCAGCCTGAACGGGCGCCATGACGTGGTGTTTTGCGATCTTTGGGGGTGCCTGCACAATGGCCTGACCCCCTTTCCCACCGCCGTTGCTGCGCTGCAGGCCTACAGGGCGGCGGGCGGCAAGGTGGTGCTTTTGACCAATGCCCCGCGGCCCAAATCCTCGGTTGCGGCGCAGCTGGGGCGGATGGGCGTGCCAACGGACGCTTGGGACGAGATCGTGACCTCGGGCGATGCGGCGCAGTTCGCCATGCTGTCCGGGGCGGTGGGGCGGCAGGTTGCCTTTATCGGCGCTGAAAAGGACATGCCGTTTTTTACCGATTTTGCGGAGGACCTGGCGGATTATGCGGCCAGTCAGCCGCCAATCGAAATCGTGCCGATGGAGCGGGCGAGCGGGATTATCTGTACCGGGCTGCGCGATGATCTGACCGAAACGCCAGACGATTACCGCGCAGCGCTGCTCTTGGGCAAAACGCTGGGGCTGCCTATGCTTTGCGCAAATCCCGATATCATTGTGGATTATGGCGACAAAAGGCTGTTCTGCGCCGGGGCACTGGCTGCGGAATACGAAAAGATGGGCGGCAGCGCGCTGTACTTCGGAAAACCGCATCCGCCGATCTATGATCTGGCGCGGCGGCGGCTGGGGCTGAAGGGCGATGCGCAAATCCTATGCATTGGCGACGGGATCAATACCGATGTTCAAGGCGGCATGGCCGAGGGTTTGGACACCTTGTTTGTGACCGGGGGCATTGCGGCCGATCAGTTTGGCCCGGATCCGGCGATGCCGGACACCACCCTGCTGGAGGCCTGGCTGACCGAAAAGATGCTGTCGGCCACCTATGCGATCGGGCACTTGCGCTAGTCGTCGTGTAATTAAATTACACATTTCGGCCCATGCTCGCATAATTATTGCGCGATCAGATTGCGCCGCGTCGCAGCATTTGCTAGAGACCTAGAGGAACTCCAGGAAAAATCACGTGCAAGACAATCAACCCCGCGGCACCATCTGCATCGAAGACATTGAAGTCGGCATGACCCGGTCGCTGCAAAAGACCATCACCGACCGCGATATTGCACTCTTTGCCGAAGTGTCGACCGACCATAACCCAGTGCATCTGGACGAAGCCTATGCCCGCGAGACCCGCTTTGAGGGGCGCATCGCGCATGGAATGCTGACCGCCGCGCTGATCTCGGCGGTGATTGGCGAGCAGTTGCCGGGGCATGGCACGGTCTACCTCGGCCAATCCCTGCGCTTTTTGGCCCCGGTGCGCCCCGGCGATACCGTCCATGCCGAAGTCCGCGTGACCGCCATTGACCATGCCAAACGCCGGGTGACCCTTGAAACCCATTGCGCGGTGGGCGATACGGTGGTGCTGAAAGGCGAAGCGCTGGTTCTGGCGCCGAGTGCCAAGTTCGATTGACGGGGCGCCCGTCGCAACGATTAGTCGCAGAGGTTTGATGCGGATTTTCAAGGATTGGAATTGGGTTGACCCGGGCGCGCGCGGCGCTTCGGTGGCCATGGGCAATTTTGACGGGCTGCATATCGGCCACCAAAGGGTGATCGACATTGCGCGCAGCAAGGGCCCCTTGGGTCTGGTGACCTTTGAGCCGCATCCGCGTCAGGTGTTTCAGCCGCAGGCCCCGGCGTTTCGGCTGATGAATGCCGAGGCGCGGGCGAACCGGCTGGCCAAATTCGGCGTGCGGACCCTGTTTGAGCTGCCCTTTAACAAGCTTTTGATGAGCATGGACCCCGACCAATTTGCCGCCACGGTTCTGGAGGCGGGGCTTGGGGTTTCGCATGTCGTGGTCGGCGCGGATTTCTGCTTTGGCAAGGGCCGGACGGGCGATGTGGGCGATTTGCAGCGGCTGGGCAAAAGGCACGGGTTTGAGGTGACAATTGCCGATCTAGTGATGGACGGCGACCGCGAGGTATCTTCGACCGCGATCCGCGCGGCGCTGGCGCAGGGCGAGCCGCGCAAGGCCGCTGCGATGCTGGGCCACTTGCACCGGATCGAGGGCGAGGTCATTCACGGCGAAAAGCGGGGGCGCGAGCTGGGTTATCCAACGGCGAACATGTCGGTGGCCGGGCTGCACATCCCGAAATTTGGGGTCTATGCGGTCAAGGTTGATGTGCTGAGCGGCCCGCACGAAGGCTCTTACCTCGGGGCGGCCAGTCTTGGGGTGCGACCGCAGTTTGGCGGCGAAGTGCCCAACCTTGAAACCTTCTTTTTTGATTTCAAGGGCGATCTTTATGGGCATCACTTGTCGGTGGCGTTGGTTGAATATCTGCGCCCGGAGATGAAGTTTGACGGGTTGACGTGGCTCTTGACGCAGATGGCGGCGGATTGTGTGCAGGCGCGTTCGATCCTCGCCGCCGCCTGAGCCCACGATTTTCCTTCGAAAAATCAGGGCGCGCCCCAGAATTCTTGCGGATTGGCCTTTGCCGCCCTTTCCTTTTCCCGGCGCGCGCCGCATTTTGGCGCGATGACACAGCTTCGGGCGAAATTCTGGGAAACCATCCCCCTGACCAAAATGACCCCCGCCGAATGGGAAGCGGTCTGTGATGGCTGCGGCAAATGCTGTCTGCAGAAGCTCGAGTATGAGGATACGGGCGAGGTGGAATATACCCGAATCGCCTGCAAGCTTTTGGACGGCGAAAGCTGCCGCTGCGCCAAATATGAGGTGCGTCACCAATTCGTGCCTGATTGCGTGCGCCTGACGCCCAAGACCCTGCCAAAGGTCGCTTATTGGCTGCCCAAGACCTGCGGTTACAAGCTGTTGCAAGAGGGCAAGCCGCTGCATGACTGGCACCCGCTGATCAGCGGCGATCCGTCGACCACCCATACGTCGGGCAATTCTGTGCAGGGTTGGACGATCCCGGAATTTGAGGTACCAGAGGATGACTGGGACCAGTACACCATCGAGGAAGAGCTGTAATGTGGTTCACATCGGATAATGCGTCGGGGGCGGCGCCGCAGATCATGGCGGCACTAATGCGCGCGAATGAGGGCTATGCGCGCAGCTATGGCGCGGACCCGATCATGGACCGGGTGAGGGGCCGGATTCGCACCCTGTTCGAAGCGCCGGAGGCCGCGGTTTATCTGGTAGCCACGGGTACGGCGGCCAATGCGCTGGCGCTGGCGATGTACTCGGCCCCTTGGACGGCGATCTTCGCCCATGAAACCGCGCATATCGCGGTGGATGAATGCGGCGCGCCGGAATTCTATACCAACGGCTCCAAGCTGATCCCAGTCGGCGGCGCGCATGGCAAGATGTTGCCCGAAACGCTGGCATCTGCGATGGGCCGGGTAGTCCAGGGCGACGTTCACAGCGTTCAGCGCGGCATGTTGTCGATCACCAATGTCACCGAAACGGGGACGGTCTACAGCCCTGCCGAGGTGGCCGAACTGGCCGCGCTGGCCAAGTCGTGGGGCATGCATTGCCATCTGGACGGCGCTCGTTTTGCCAACGCTCTGTTGGCCACCGGGGCCACTGCGGCCGAGATGACCTGGAAGGCCGGGATTGACGTGGTGTCCTTTGGTGGCACCAAAAACGGCTGTTTGGGGGTCGAGGCTGTGGTGATCTTTGACCCTGCCAAGGCTTGGGAGTTTGAACTGCGCCGCAAACGGGGCGGGCATCTGTTTTCCAAGCACCGGATGCTGTCGGCGCAGATGGAGGCATATCTGACCGATGGGCTTTGGCTGCGCCTCGCGGGTCAAGCCAACGCCATGGGCGCGGCCTTGGCAAGGGGCCTCGCGGGCATGGCGGGCGCAAAGTTGATGCACCCGGCGCAGGCCAACATGATTTTCGCCGAATGGGACCCCGGCACCCATGCCCGGGCCGAGGCCAAGGGCGCGATGTTTTACCCCTGGCCCGCAGAGCAGGGCCGCGAGGCGGCGCGGCTGGTGGCGAGTTGGTCTACCACCGAGGCCGATGTGGACGGATTGATAGCGGCGCTTAAGGGCTAGGTCACATACCCATAAAAGGGATTCACAAGTTTGAAGTGATATGATTCACTTTCCCAAATGCTGGGAGGTGGTGATGGTGCGGTTTGATTTGACGGATTTTGAATGGGCTGTGATCCAGCCCCTGCTTCCGATGATGGTGTGCGGGGTGAAGCGGGCGGAGGATCGGCGGGTGCTCGATGGCATCTTCTGGCGACACGCACCGGAGCGCCCTTGGCGGACATTCCGGCGCGTTATGGCCCCTACACGACCTGCGTAAACCGTTTCAACCGATGGCGCAGGGCGGGGCGTTGGGTGCGCATTCTTCAAGTGGTATCAGAGGCTTATCAGGGGGACATCCAGATGATCGACTTCTCCTCCATCCGGGTTCACCAGCACGGGGCCAATGGCCCAAAAAAGGGGGCCGATCCGATTGCATGGGTCGCTCGCGCGGCGGGTTGACCACGAAAAACCATGCGTTGGTTGATGCCTTGGGCCGTCCGACCCGGTTGAAACTGACCGAGGGTCAGGCGCATGACGGGCGGGCGGCGGCGGACATGTATGACGGTATCGGCGCCGGTCAGACCCTGCTCGCCGACCGTGCCTATGACAGCGACACCCTGCGCGAAACCCTTGCAGAGCGTGGCGCGGCGGCCAACATCCGCTTGATTCCAAACCGAAAACGCTTCCCGGCCTTTGACCCTACC
>CAIYZT010000125.1 GCA_903930735.1 uncultured Paracoccaceae bacterium
CCCCCCCAGGACCAACGGCAAAGCCGAGCGGTTCGTTCAGACATCCCTGCGCGACTGGGCCTAGCGAAGCCCTGCGCCCAGTCAGACCAACGCCGCGATGCCCTCGAACCCTTCCTGAAGCACTAAAACCACCACCGCCCCCACTTCGGACCCAAAGGCAAAACCCCAATCTCGAGGATTCCAAGCAACAACCTGTCGAGACATGACAGCTAGCGTCTGTTGAGATTTAGGATTCCCATATGCTGCGGTTTCTGATTCAAGCTTCCCAAAGGGGAGGCTCTGATTCCGATTGATCGTTACGTTCTCACGGATCGTCAGTGGTTGAAGATTGAGGCGCACTGTCTTGGCAAGAAATCTGACCCGGGCAGGACGGGAAGCGACGGTCGGCTGTTCCTTGAAGGGGTTTTCTGGATCGCGCGCACCGGGGCGCAGTGGCGCGACCTGCCGGGTGAATTCGGCAAGTGGAACA
Source organism: uncultured Paracoccaceae bacterium (assembly GCA_903930735.1). Lineage (GTDB taxonomy): Bacteria > Pseudomonadota > Alphaproteobacteria > Rhodobacterales > Rhodobacteraceae > CAIYZT01. Next base: position 470 of record CAIYZT010000125.1, read on the forward strand.
CGGTATATCGTCGGTTCAGGGACTGGGCGCGGGCAGGTGTGTTTGAACTTATATTGAATGCGTTATCCGTGCGACCCGACATGGAGATGGCGATGGTTCATGGAGCAATCGTGAAAGTTCACCGCCCCCCTCTCGGCGATTGAAGGCAATCGCCTGCTGGGCAACGGGACAGGGTTCAAAAGGGGGACTCTGCGTCAGGCAATAGGCAAGTCAAAGGGCGGCTGGACCACCAAAATCCTGGCCCGGACCGACGCCTTGGGCAATCTCGAGCGGTTCTTGCTGATGCCGGGCAGTCGCAACGACACGGTAGGTGTCGCGCCGCTGATCAAGGGACTGAAATTCGACGCCTTGCTGGCGGACAAGGCATTCGACAGCAACTGGATCATAGATGAGATGAACGAACGCGGGGCTTTGATCTGCATATCGCAACGCCCCCAACGCGTGCTGCAATTGGAAATCTACATGGAAATGTACAAATCCCGCCATCTGATCGAGAACTTCTGCTGCAAACTCAGAGACTTCAAGCGCATCGCCCTTCGGGCGGACAAGACCGACACTTCCTCCGGAGCAATGATCTACGCCGTCGCAGCACTCATCAATTCAAAATCAATCTCAACAGATCCTAGGCCGCATCAAGGTGGCGTTGCAGGGTTGGGGCGACGGCGCCTGCGTGGGTGATCGTCACCATATGGCCCGCGCCCGGCACGATCAGGCGCTGCGCGGCGGGCATGCGCGCGATCAGCGCCGAATGGACCGCGCCCACGATTGGTGGGCTGCTGCCGCCTTCGACAAACAGCACCGGCACGGCGATGGACTCGAGCCCAGCCGGACGCAGGATACGCGCCTGATCGTCGAGCAAAGTCGGATTTTGCAGGGCGATCAGGTGGATACGCTCCAACATATAGCTGCGCAGGCGCGGCGGGGTCTGCTCCAGTGTCTCACCGGCGCCCCAATCGCCGTGGAACATCGCGAGGGCTTCTTCGAGGTGGCCCGCCGCGATCAGGGCGGCAAACGCCAGATGACGGGCGCGAAACGGGGCGTGGATGGGATCGCTAGCGGCCCCTGCTGCGGCGAAAAGCACCGGCTCGACCAGCGTCAGGCTACGCACCAGATCGGGGCGTTCAAGCGCGATGCGCAGCGCCAGCGTGCCGCCAAAGCTGTGGCCGAAGAGGTCCACCTTGCCGCCCTGCCCCACCTCTTCGGCGACCACGATTGATTCTTCATTCGCCTGATCATGCAGAGGGCGGGCGCGGTCCCAGGTGCTGCCCTTGCCATGTTCGGGCTGATCGGGGGCAAAGATCGTGATCCGCCGCATCAACGAGGCGAGCCCCGCCCAAGCCCCGCCATGCGCCAGCGAGCAGTGCAGCGCGACCACGGGGCGCGGGCCACCGCAGTCAAAGATGCGAGTCGGGGGCAGATGGGGCGGAAGGGAATCTTGGGGCATCGCTCGGGTCCGGGACAATCGGTGCGATTCTGGCCCAAAGGGACGCAGGCGCGCAAGGCTTTGTGCGTCTTTAGCCGCCAATCAGCCCCGAATACATGAAAATGTCACGAGAACACCCACGCGCGGTTTGCTTCGCCCCCCTTGGGTGCTAAGCCGTGGCAACTCTAGAATCTGCCCCAATCGGAGACCCCATGGCGTCCTTGACCGAACCCAAACTGATCACCGGCAATGCGAATGTCTCTCTGTCCAAAGCGATTGCCCGGCGCATGTCGATGCATCGCGGCAGCCAGGTCAATCTGGTCGAGGCGCGGATCGAGCGGTTTAACGATCAAGAAATTTTCGTCGAGGTTTTCGAGAATGTGCGCGGCGAGGATATGTATATCATCCAGCCGACCTCGAACCCGGCGAATGACAATCTGATGGAACTCTTGATCATGACTGACGCGCTGCGCCGGTCCTCGGCCAGCCGGATTACCGCCGTGATCCCCTATTTCGGCTATGCCCGCCAGGACCGCCGCGCCAAGGCCCGCACCCCGATTTCGGCCAAACTGGTGGCCAATCTGATCACCCGGGCCGGGGTGGACCGGGTGCTGACGCTGGACCTGCATGCGGCGCAGATCCAAGGGTTTTTTGATATTCCGTTGGACAACCTTTATGCGTCGCCCGTGTTTGCGCTGGATATCGAACATCATTTCAAGGGTCAGCTGCCAGATCTGATGGTGGTCTCGCCCGATGTGGGCGGGGTGGCGCGGGCGCGTGAGCTGGCAAAGCGGATCGGCGCACCTTTGGCCATCGTGGACAAGCGGCGCGAAAAGGCGGGCGAGATTGCCGGCATGACGGTGATCGGCGATGTGCGCGGCAAGAAATGCATCATTGTGGACGATATCTGCGACACGGCGGGCACTTTGTGCATGGCGGCCGAGACCTTGATTGAGGCCGGCGCGATCGAAGTGCACTCCTACATCACCCACGGCGTTCTGTCGGGTCCGGCGATCGAGCGGGTTAAGAACTCGGTGATGAAATCGCTGGTGATCACCGATTCAATCGAGCCGACCGAGGCGGTCAGAGCGGCCAAGAACATCCGCATCGTGCCGACAGCACCGATGTTTGCGCAGGCGATTTTGAACATCTGGGGCGGGATGTCGGTTTCCTCCTTATTCGAAACCGAGACCCTGGTGCCGATCTATGAGGGTATGTATCTGCGCGACTAGAGCGTGTTGCACTCAATCGGGTTCACCCGATAGAGCGAAACTGCACTATTCACGGCCTGTGCTGGTCTTGGATTACCTTCAGGGCACCTCGAAAAATTGCTCTGACCCTGCGTTGGCGGTATGATGCCATGGACGGTCGTTTGCTTGGGGTTTGACGATGGCACAGATGGGTTTCTTTGATCTTTCAGATCGCTATGCGAGCCTTGATGCCAAGAAGGAC
>CAIYZT010000126.1 GCA_903930735.1 uncultured Paracoccaceae bacterium
CCGAGGCGCAGGCCGAGGCCTTTTTGGCCGCCTGTCCCTTTATCGTGCAGGCGACCTCCTTTGGCGGCACCCATACCGCGGGCGAGCGGCGCGCGCGCTGGGGCGATAATGTGGCCCCCGGCTCTATCCGGCTTTCGGTCGGGATCGAGCCGGCCGAGGTGCTGTGGGACGCGGTTTGCGCCGCGCTGACCGAGGTTGGCGCGCAGATCAGGGCTTGACCGCGGGCCCCAAGCGGGGGAGCAAGGGGCCATGAAAACTCTGAACCTTTGCCTGCTTGTCCTGTTCCCGATCTCCTGGTTCGCGCCTTTGATCCGGGCCGGATTGTTGCCGATCTTTGGGCTGGACGAGATATCGGTGGTGACCGGCCTGCAATCGCTTTGGGGCTCTGACGTAGTTCTGGCCCTGATCGTCACCTTTTTTGCCGTCTTTGCCCCGATGCTCAAGACGCTCGGGCTGGCGCTGATCCAGTTTGGACTGCTCTCGCGCCGGGTCCTGCCCGCGTTGCATGGGCTGGGCAAACTGGCCATGGCGGATATCTTTTTGATCGCGCTCTATATCGTTCTGGTCAAAGGCATCGGCATGGCCACGGTCGAGGTCGCCTGGGGCCTTTACCTTTTCACCGGCTGCATCCTGTTGTCTTTCTACATCTCATGGCGCGTGGAGGAGGCGCGATGAGCAAGGCCTCCCCCCATTTCGTCTGCGCCTCTTGCGGGGCAAGCCATACCAAATGGGCCGGGCGCTGCGATGCCTGCGGGGCCTGGAATTCGGTCAGTCAGGAAGAGCCGCTATCGGCGGGGCCAAAGGCGATGGGCGGCAAGGGCCGGTCCATCGTGATCAGCGATCTGGACAGCGACGAGCCTGCGCCGCCGCGCCAAAGCTCGGGGATTGACGAATTGGACCGGGTGCTGGGCGGCGGTCTGGTGCGCGGCTCGGCCATTCTGGTCGGCGGCGATCCGGGGATCGGCAAATCGACGCTGCTGTTGCAGGCCACGGCGAGCTTTGCGGGGCAGGGGCTGAAATGCCTTTATATCTCGGGCGAAGAGGCGACGGCGCAGGTGCGGATGCGCGCGCAGCGCCTGGGTCTGTCGGGGGCCAAGGTCGGCCTTGGGGCCGAGACCAATCTGCGCGATATCCTGACCACGATGGACGCACAAAAGCCCGATCTGGTGGTGATCGATTCGATCCAGACCATGTGGCTGGACACGGTGGAAAGCGCGCCCGGATCGGTGGCGCAGGTGCGCGCCGCCAGCCACGAGCTGGTAACCTTTGCCAAAAAGCGCGGCGTGGCGGTGGTTTTGGTCGGCCATGTCACCAAAGAGGGCCAGATCGCGGGGCCCCGCGTTGTCGAACACATGGTCGATACCGTGCTCTATTTCGAAGGCGAGCGCGGGCATCAATTCCGCATCCTGCGCGCGGTCAAGAACCGTTTTGGCCCCGCGGACGAGATCGGCGTGTTCGAGATGACCGGCGCGGGACTGGCGCAGGTGCACAACCCTTCAGCGCTGTTTTTGTCCGAGCGCGGCCAGCCGGTGGCCGGATCGGTGGTCTTCGCGGGGATGGAGGGCACAAGACCTGTGCTGACCGAAATTCAGGCGCTTGTCGCGCCTTCGCCGCTGGGAACCCCGCGCCGTACGGTCGTAGGCCTCGATTCGGGGCGCCTGTCTACGATTCTGGCGGTGCTGGAGGCGCGCTGCGGCATCCCCTTTACCGGGCTTGATGTCTTTTTGAACGTCGCGGGCGGCATGCGGGTCACCGAACCTGCCGCCGATCTGGCCGTCGCCGCCGCGCTGGTTTCAGCGCGCGAAGATGTTGCTATTCCGCCCGAAACCGTTCTATTCGGCGAAATCAGCTTGTCAGGGGCGCTCAGGCCTGTAGGCCAGACCGAAAACAGGTTGAAAGAGGCGGCAAAACTTGGTTTCTCAAAGGCCATCGCGCCCAAGGGGTCCAAGCTTGGCGCCGGGTCTGAAATGCAAGTGCGGCAAATGGCCGATCTGACCTCCTTCGTGGGCGAGATTTTCGGCGCGGGCTGAGAAAAGGGACGGCAATGGAAGGCTTTACCATCGTTGACGGGGTCGTGGCGGGCATTATCGTGCTCTCGGCGATACTCGCCTATTCGCGCGGCTTTGTGCGCGAGGCCATGGCGATCGCCGGATGGGTCGGTGCGGCGGTTCTGGCCTTTGTCTTTGCCCCCGCCGCCCAGCCCTTGATCAAGGAAGTCCCGGTTTTGGGCGCCTTTTTGGCCGATAGCTGCGAATTGTCGATGATCGGTGCCTTTGCGGCGGTCTTTGCCATCGGGCTGATCCTCGCCTCGCTCTTCACGCCGCTTTTGTCCTCGATTGTGCTGCGCTCGTCGCTGGGCGGCATTGATCAGGGTCTTGGGTTCATCTTCGGCGTGGCGCGCGGTGTGATCTTGGTGCTTGTGGCCTTTCTGGTCTACGATCGCGCCCTGTCGGGCACTTCCGTTGCGATGATCGACGACTCGCGCTCCTCCAAGGTTTTTGAAACCTTTCAGGACCGGGTGAACGCCTCGGTACCCGATACCGCGCCGCAATGGATCGTCTCGCGCTTTGATGATCTGACCAATTCGTGCGGCGCACCGGCCGATCCGGCGGCGACTGAGGCAGTCCCCGCGACCGAACCGGCAACCGTCCCCGAGAATTAGGGATTTGGGGCGTGACAGCCCCGCCCATAGAGCCTAAACGCGGATCAAGAATTGCAGCCGGTGAGGCTGCCGGATTCGGAGGCCCCATGCGTCAGATGCCCGCCCATCCTTTCGACCCCCTCGACGGGGACAAGCTCAAGGAAGAATGCGGCGTTTTCGGTGTGGTGGGCGTCAGCGATGCGGCCAATTTCGTGGCCCTCGGCCTGCACGCGCTGCAGCACCGCGGCCAAGAGGCTGGCGGCATCGTTAGCCACCATCCCGAACATGGCTTCAATTCGGCCCGCCGCTTTGGCTATGTGCGCGACAATTTCACCAAGCCGGATGTGATGGAAACCCTGCCCGGGCCACTGGCCATCGGCCATGTGCGCTATTCGACCGCCGGCTCCAAGGGCGCGACCGCGATCCGCGACGTTCAGCCCTTCTTTGGCGAGTTCTCCATGGGCGGCGCGGCCATCGCCCATAACGGCAATCTGACCAATGCTGCCGCCCTGCGCCGTGAGCTGATCGAACGCGGCTCGATCTTTCAATCCTCCTCGGACAGCGAATGCATCATCCATCTGATGGCGCGCTCCATCCAGAAAACCATCGCCGAGCGGATGAAAGACGCGCTGCGCCGCGTCGAAGGCGCGTTTTCCATCGTCGCGATGACGCGCACCAAACTGATCGGCGTGCGCGATCCCTTGGGCGTTCGGCCGCTCGTCCTTGGCCGGCTCAGCGACAACGCCTGGGCGCTCGCGTCCGAAACCTGCGCGCTGGACATCATCGGCGCCGAGTTTGTGCGCGAGATTGAGCCGGGCGAGATGGTGGTGATCGAGGATGGCAAGGTCCAGTCCACCCGCCCCTTCGCCCCCGCCGCCAGCCGGTTCTGCATCTTTGAACATGTCTATTTCTCGCGCCCCGACAGCATCCTTGGCGGCCGCTCGGTCTATGAGACTCGCCGGCAGATCGGCGTGGAGCTCGCCCGTGAAGCCCCCGTTGGCGCCGATCTTGTGTGCCCCGTGCCCGATAGCGGCACCCCGGCGGCCATCGGCTATAGCCAGGAATCAGGCATTCCCTATGCCATGGGCATCATCCGCAACCAGTATATGGGCCGCACCTTTATCGAGCCGACCGAGTCTATCCGTAACATGGGTGTGCGGCTAAAGCTCAACGTCAACCGCGCCCTGATCAAGGGCAAAAGGGTGATCCTGGTCGACGATTCGGTGGTGCGCGGCACCACAAGCCGCAAGATCAAAGACATGATCCTCGAGGCAGGCGCCGCCGAGGTCCACTTTCGCATCGCCTCTCCGCCGACCTCCTGGCCCTGCTTTTACGGTGTGGACACGCCCGAACGCTCCAAACTTCTCGCCGCTTCCATGAGCGAGGAGGAAATGCGCGAATGGATCGGAGTCGACAGCCTGAAATTCATCTCACTCGATGGTCTCTACCGCGCGGCTGGCGAGGCGGGGGGCCGCAATGCCGCCGCCCCGCAATATTGCGACGCCTGCTTTTCGGGCGAATACCCGGTCGCGCCCTCGGACAAGATCAGCGAAGGCTTTGAGATGAAGGCGGCTGAGTAGCCTAGATTTCGCAGTCCAATTCCTCTCCCAAATGGTTCATAGCCGCCGACCAGTACGGCCGGTAGACGTCCAGCCAGGTCTGCACTGCCCGAAACATCTCAGGATTAAATCGGTAGAGCCGCTCGCGCCCCCGCCTCCGTGCCTTGGTCTGACCTGCTGCCTTTAACACCGCCAGATGCTGCGAGACGGCTGAGACGCCGATGCCGAACTCCTCTCCCGTCCGCGCTGCCAGCTCCCCAGCGGAAATCGCATCACCCCCGATCTGGGCCACCAAAACCCGGCGCACCGGGTCGCCCAAGGCTTGCAAGGAATGCATCAGGCCGGTGAGCCGGTGTAAAAGGCGATCAGATTTGGCACCGTCGCCCGCATCTTTTCGCGGTCCTCGCCGCCTGCAGTCTCTGCCTCGGCCCAGGCTTGGGCGATTTCGGTAAAGAACGCCCGCCCCTCGGGCGTCGCGTGCCAGTGGGCCAGGTCCGGATCGCGCGGCGCGGGCGCGCTCAGCGTCATCTCCAGCCCCAAAAAGCCGCCCTCCTAGCCTGACCCAACCGCGCCGGGCCGGAACTGGTCCCACATCGCGGCGGGCAGATCAGCCATGCGGGCAGTGTGGCGCAGGGTAACGCGGGTCCCCGTGCCTTCTAAAGCGAAAGTCAGATCGACCCAGCTGATGCCCCCCATCATCTCCCAGCTCACAGCGATATGGTTTGGCCGATCACAAGCCAAAACCTCGCCCCCCGCATTGCCCTCAAACTTGAAACGCCCACCTTGACGCAGATCGCCCATCACCGGAAGGAACCAGCGCCCCAGCCGTTCCGCCTGGACTAAAGCCGCCCATACCGCCTCTTGTCCTTGCGGAAAGATCCGCGACAATGTGATCACATGCATGGCCTCGCCCGCCCGAGTTCCCCGTGAAAACAGCCTTTCCATACGCCCCTCCCATGCTGCGGCCAAATTTTCGCAATTCTTCATTTTTAGTAAATACTAAAATGACCTCGCCTTGATCCCTCGCCCTGCCCATGGCAGTCTTGCCAAAAATGTGCACCATGTCCGCCGATGTCGAAGCCTATCTCGCTCGCCTGCCCGACGACCAACGGGCGGCCATGCTGGGCCTGCGCGCCCGTCTGGTCGCTCTTTTGCCCAATCATATCGAGGTCATGTCCTATGCCATGCCCGGATTGCGGGCGCCGGGGCCAAAGGGCAAAATGGTCATCGGCTATGTTGCCTTTGCGAAACATCTGGGAATTTATCCCCATTCAGGCTCGGTAATCCCGACCTTGGACTGCGGCCCCTTCAAAACCTCGAAATCGGGGGTCCTGTTCACCCCGGACCAACCCATCCCCCAGGCCCTGCTAGAGGCGATCCTACGGACCCGCCAAGCCGAAATCGCCGCAGGCTGCGGCCGCAAAGCCTGAACCGCCCCTTGCGCCTTCAATGTGGCTCCAATATCCCACGGGGGCAGAGGCTTGCACTTGCAAGCCTCACGGGGGTGTGAAACCCCCGACTCTCTGAACCCGGAGCCCCCAGATGTCCCAGAAAATCGCCCTCGTCACCGGTGCCTCGCGTGGCCTTGGCGCCGCTATGGCGCAGGCCTTGGCGATCCGGGGCTGGCATATCGTGGCGGTGGCACGCACCGTGGGCGGGCTCGAAGAACTGGATGACAGCGTCAAAGCGCAGAAGCTGCCCGGCGCAGGCGCAATGACGCTCGCGCCCATGGATATCACCAATGATGATGCCATGGTGCATCTTTGCGCCTCGGTTCAGACGCGGTGGGGCGGCTTGCAGCTTTGGGTCCATGCGGCGGTTCATGCCGCGCCCCTATCCCCGGCAGGATCGCTTGATACCAAGGATTGGGACAAATCCATCGCCATAAATCTGCGCGCGACGGGCGTTCTGGTCCCCCTTGTTGCGCCTTTGCTGATCGCAGGGCAGGGCGCGGCCCTGTTCTTCGACGATCCGCGTGCAGGGCAGAAATTCTTTGGCGCTTATGGGGCCAGCAAGGTGGCGCAGATCGCCCTCGCGCGGTCTTGGGCGGCGGAGACCGTCAGCATCGGCCCCAAGGTGATCATCGCCGCGCCCGCCCCCATGGCCACCGCCACCCGCGCCCGGTTTTTCCCTGGCGAGGACCGCAGCGTCCATATCAACCCAAAGGACGAGGCCGCGCGCCTGCTGGCGCTGCACCTTTAGAGCATCAGCTTTCCGCCGCACCAAGCGCCTGGCGCGCCTTGTAATCGGCCAGGTTGCGGCCCGTCTCGGGGGCAAAGACCTCATCTGTTGGCGTGATCGACACGATCCGGTCAACCCGGAAATCGCGAAAATCCCCCCGCGCCTCGCAATAGGCCCCGAGCGTCCAGACCCGCCCCCAAAAGGCCAATTGCAAGGGCCGGATGTCGCGGTGGCTTTCGGTGCCGCGTGGGTCGATATAGGTGATGCTCAGCCGCTCGTGCGCCTTGATCGCCTTGCGGATCATCGGCAGATGAGGCGAGGCTCTGGTGGCCTCCGCGCCGGTAAACACAAACAGCTCGTCCCCTTCCGCCTCTGGCTGCGAAGGCGTAACCGAGGCGATCTTGGCGGCCAGCGCGCGCGCGGCGCGGGCCAGTCCGGGATCCGCGCCCTCGGCCACCAGCCGCACGCCCAGCCGCAGCGCCTCCAGTTCCTGCGCGTTCAGCATCATCGGCGGCAGGGTAATCGGCGCGCGCAGGATATATCCAACGCCCCGCTCCCCCTCGACCGGCATGCCCGAAGCCATCAGCGTCGCCATATCCCGCCAGATCGTGCGCACCGACACTTCCAGCCGCGCGGCCATTTCTGCCGCGCGGTGCAATCGCCCGTCGCGCAGGATCTGGATCAAATCGAAAAGACGGTCGGTGCGGCGCATGGCGGCAGTTGGCCCGCCGCCGCACCATTGGTCAAGCCTTCTGCCACCGCACCTGATGATGCGACAGGATCACGCTGGCCGGATCAATCATCGCCATGAAATCCGCAAAGGCCGGATCGGACATCAGAGCAGCTGCGGTAGCGGCGGCGCAGTCCCTGTCTTGCCAATGTACGAGGTCGCTCCAGCGCCCCTGCGAATGGCAGAGCGTTCGGGCACGATAGCCGGGCATTTGCCGCAAGGCAGCCTCGCCCGCCTTTGCCGCAGCCACAAAGGCATTGGGCTTTGATCTGGGGTTAAGACTGAATTGAACGATTTTCCGCACGGGGCCGGCGTAAGGGTTTGTCATGGGGTGCTCCTGTTGATTCGTTTCACGCGCTTGTCATAGCCAAAGGCAACTGACATATAGCTGTCAGTTACCTCGGGCATTTCAGGGGTTTTCGGGTGAAATGTCCTGAAACCACGCGCGCTTGCCGCTACCCACCGCGGGCCGGGGGCCCTAGGATCAAGATTGAACAGGGCCCCGCTGGGGGGCCAAAACGAAAAGGATGAAGACGATGCAAATGGGTCCATGGCAGTTGCTGCTGATTGCAGTTGTGGTTTTGGTGCTTTTCGGTCGCGGCAAGGTCTCGAACCTGATGGGCGAAGTGGGCAAGGGCATCACCGCGTTCAAAAAGGGCGTGAGCGAGGGCACCAAAGAGGTTGAGGCTGAGATTGCGTTGCCGGCAAAAGACGTGACCCCGGCCGAAAAAGACAAGGTCTGAGCCTGCACTCTTTTGACCTGGGAAGGGGCTTAGATGTTTGATGTTGGTTGGACGGAGCTGTTGGTGATTGGCGTGGTGGCGCTGATCGTCATTGGCCCCAAGGATCTGCCGGATATGTTCCGGCAGTTGGGGCGCTTTACCGCCAAGCTGCGCAGCATGGCGCGCGAGTTTCAGCGGGCAATGGATCAGGCGGCCAAGGAATCTGGTGCGGCCGACATTGCCAAGGACGTCAAAAACATGGCCAATCCCAAGGGCATGGGCGTCGATGCCATGCGTTCGGCTGCGGACAAGTTTGAAAAATGGGATCCGCTGAAGAACAAGATCCAACCCAGCCAGCCGCAAATGAGCTCGACGATCAAGGGCATGACGCCGCCGCCGATGCCGGCCACGCCCGCGCCGGTTGCCGCTTTGGCAGAGGCGCCCGTACCCGTACCCTCGCCTCAGGCTGAGGTCGGGCCCGCGACCCAGGCGCTTTATGCCAAGAAGGCCGCGAAAGAGGCTGTTCTCAAGGATGCGGCTGCAAAGCTGAAAGCGATTGAGACCGGGGCAGCTGAGGCGGCCCCCGTCAAGAAAGCCGCGCCGCGCAAGAAAACGCCCGTCGCCGCGACCGAATCCGTCGTCGAAACCGCCGCCGCCCCAGCGTCAAAAGCGCCACGCAAAACGGCCAAGAAACCCAGCGCCGGTGATCTGACATGAGCAAAACGGATAACGTCGACGATTCCACCGCGCCCTTGATCGAGCATCTCAAAGAGCTGCGCACCCGCATACTCTATTCGATGTCGGCCTTCTTGGTGTTTTTCATCGTCGGCTACCTGATCTGGCAACCAATATTTAACTTTCTGTCGCATCCAATGTGCCGCGTCATGGCCGAGCGCGGGCAGGAATGTCAGCTGATCCTGGTCAAAATGCAGGAAGGTTTCTTCGTCGCGATCAAGATCGCGATGTGGGGCGGCTTTGCCATGGCCTTTCCGATTATCGCCTATCAGATGTGGCGCTTCGTGGCGCCGGGCCTGTTCAAACAGGAAAAAAACGCCTTCCTGCCCTTCCTGGTCGCCAGCCCGGTCATGTTCACCATCGGCGCCGCTTTTGCTTATTATGTGATCCTGCCCTTCGCCTTCGACTTTTTCCTCGGCTTCGCGGACAGCTTTCAACAAAACGCCGAGGCATCAACGGGGCTGGAATCTGTGCCCTCGGGGGTGATCTATCAAGGCTCGATCGAGGCTTATCTGTCGCTGACCATGACCTTTGTGATGGCCTTTGGCCTGTGCTTTCAGCTGCCGGTCCTGCTGACGCTGATGGGCCGCGCCGGGATCATCTCGGCCAAGGGCCTGCGCGGCACCCGCAAATATGCGGTCGTCGCGATCCTTACCGTCGCGGCCGTGGTCACGCCGCCGGACGTGCTGAGCCAGCTGATCCTCTTCGCCGCGATCTATCCCTTGTATGAAATCTCGATCCTGCTGATTGCCCGCTTCGAGCGGGATCGTGAAACCGCCGCGCGCGCGGATGGCACATGGGTCGAGGAAGACGAGGCATGATCACGGCGCCCGATCCGCAGGGCCCCTATCTGCGCAGAATTGCCGAAGCCTTGGAGCGTCTGTCGCCCGCGCCCATGGCCGAGCCCGATTTCGCGGCGCAGGCCTATGTCTGGCACACCGGCCCCGACCGCCTGGAACGCGTGCCCGACGTGGCGCGGGTGGGTCTGGGCCTGCTCGTCGGCATCACCCGTGCACGTGATACCTTGCTGGAAAATACCCGGCATTTCGCGCGCGGCCTGCCCGCCAATAACGCGCTCCTTTGGGGCGCGCGAGGCATGGGCAAATCGAGCCTTGTGAAGGCGGTCCATAGCGCCGTGCGCGACGAGGGGCATGATCTGAAAATCGTGGAGCTGTCGCGCGAGGATCTGCCCTCGGTCCACCGCCTCCTCGGCCATCTGCGCGGCTCCAAAGCCCGGTTCATTCTGTTTTGCGATGATCTGTCCTTTAGCCACGACGATCAGCACTACAAATCTCTCAAGGCGGTTCTCGACGGCGGGATCGCGGGGCGCCCCGATAATGTGCTGATCTATGCCACCTCGAACCGCCGCCACCTGATGCCGCGCGACATGATTGAAAACGAGGCGCAGGCGGCGATCCATTCGACCGAGGTGGTCGAAGAAAAGGTCTCGCTTTCGGACCGGTTCGGGCTTTGGCTGGGCTTTCATCCCTGCGATCAGGCCGAATATCTGGAAATGATCCGCGGCTATGCGGAGGCGCATGGCCTGCGCATCCCGGATGATCGTCTGCGCGCCGAGGCGATTGAATGGCAGGCTACGCGGGGTGCGCGTTCGGGGCGGGTCGCCTGGCAGTTTTTCTGTGACCTTGCTGCCCGCGAAGGCATCGCATTGTAAGCCGCACCGCAAAGCACCTTGCAACTGCTCGCGCCAGCACTGACAATGCACAAATCATGTTCTTAGAAATTCTGGTTATTGCCGCGCTGATTGCGCTGAACGGTCTTTTGGCGCTGTCCGAATTGGCCATCGTCTCGGCCCGCCCGGCGCGGCTAAAGCCCTTGGAGGGCAAGCATCGCGGCGCCACGCAGGCCCTGCGGCTGGCCGAAAATCCGGGGCGGTTTCTGTCCACCGTTCAGATCGGCATCACCCTCGTCGGTATCTTGACCGGGGCGATTTCGGGCACCACGCTGGGGCTGCGGCTGGCCAATTTTCTGGCCGGGCTTGGGGTCGATGCCGATTGGGCACGCACCCTTGGCACCGGCGGCGTGGTGGTTGTGCTGACCTATTTCAGCCTGATCATCGGTGAATTGGTGCCCAAGCAACTGGCGCTGCGCAATCCCGAAGGCTTTGCCATTCGCATGGCGCCCGCGATGTCGATCCTGTCGCGGGTGGCCTCGCCGCTGGTCTGGCTGCTGGAACGCTCGGGGTTTTTCGTGCTTTGGCTGCTGGGCCAGCGCGGCGATCAATCCAGCAAGGTGACCGAAGAAGAGGTGCATCTGATCCTGACCGAGGCCCATGAGGGCGGCGTGCTGGAAGAGGGCGAGCGGTCGATGATGGCGGGGGTGATGCGGCTTGGGGACCGCTCCGCCCGCGCGCTGATGACCCCGCGTCAGGACGTGGACATGCTGGATCTGGAGGCGACATCCGCCGAAACCGTGGCCGCCATCCGCCGCATTGGCCGCCCGCGCATGCCTGTCCAATCGCGTGCGACGGGCGAAGTTCTGGGCATCGTCACCCTGTCCGACGCCTTCAATGCGCTGTCGCGCCGCGAGCCTTTGGTCGTGCAAACCCTGCTGCGCGAGGTGCCGGTGATCTCGGATCAGGCCGACGCGCTTGATGTGATAGAGGTCTTGCAGAAATCCACCGATAATCTGGCGCTGGTCTATGATGAATACGGCCATTTCGAAGGCATCGTGACCACCTCGGACGTGCTCTCGGCAATCACCGGCTCGGAAATGGCGATTGACGGCGACGAGCCGGCCTTGCTGGAGCGTTCGGACGGCTCGCTGCTGATTTCTGGCTGGATGCCGGTCGATGAGTTTTGCGACCGTATGGGGCTCAGCCGGGGGTTGGCGGGGGAATATGACACCGTGGCCGGGCTGGTGCTGCACCAGTTGCACCGGATGCCGCGTCTGGGCGACGAGTTTCTGGCCGAGGGCTACCGTTTCGAGGTGATCGATATGGACGGGCTGCGTATCGACAAGATCCTCGTTTCAAAGATCGCCGAGGCCTGAGGCGCTACTGCAAATAGCTTATCGGATCCGCCGAATCCGCTCCCTTGCGGACTTCGAAATGCAGGAACGCCGGATCGCCCGCCTTGATCTTGGCGATGGTTTGCCCGCGCGCGACAGCATCGCCCTTCTTTACCGTCACGGAATCAACGCCTGCATAAACGGTCAAAATCCCGTCCTCATGGCGCAGCACGATGATCGGCGTGCCCGAGGTGTCCACCGTGATCGCGGCGACGGTGCCCGCGGCGGCCGCCTTGACCGCGGTTCCCGCAGGGGCGGCGATATCGATGCCGTCATTCTTGCCCTTTGAATAGGGGCGGATGATCTTGCCATCGGCAGGCATGGCAAACTGCGCCGCGCTGGCCACGCTGCGGTCCTCCTCGAGGTCGGGCGAAACCGGTTCGGCCTTTTCGGCCTCTTCCTTGGCCTCGGCCACGGGAACGGTCTCCTCATCTGGCAGGGGCTCGCTGGCCGAGGGCGGTTCAGGCGTTAGGCTGCCGTCGCCGGGCGCAACCACATTCGCCGAGGTTTCGATCGCCGCTGGTTCGGTGCCTTCGGCAGTGCCGAGCGGGATGATCAGGGTCTGGCCCTCGCGTACCGCCAGATCACTGCTGAGCCCGTTCCAGTCCGCCAAAGCCTTGGCTGAGATGCTGTACAGGCGTGCAATGGTAAAGGCGGTCTCGCCGCGCTTGACCACATGGCGCAGGGGCTCGTCCCCAGCAGGGGCGGCACCCAGCGGCTGGGCGCTGACGGTGCTGTCCACGCGGTCGAGGGCCGTGGTGGCAATCGAGGTGACATCGCTGGCGGCGCCCAATCCGCTCGCCGGGGCGACGCGGGTTGGCAGGGCCAAAATCTCGCCGCTGCGCAGCGCGTCCGAAGGGGAAAGCGCGTTGAACGAGGCCAGCTGCGCGCCGTCCAGACCGATCCGCGCCGCGATCGTGGCCACGGTATCGCCGTCACGGGCAACGGCGACCTGATAGGTCGGATAGGTGATGACGCCCCGGCTATCGGGCACCGGGCGGTCCTCGCCGGCGGAATTCGCGGCGCCGGTTGTGTCTATCCGGTCCGAACGCAGATCCCAATCCATCCCCGAATTATCACAGGCGCTGATCAACAAAACCGCCATCAGCCCAAGGGTTCTGAAAAACATCTGCGATTGAACCTGCATCCGCGCCCCATATTTCCCGGGTTTGCCCCGATGAATTTCTATTCGCCGCCCAGTCCTTCTACCAATGGCACAAATCGCACCGGGCGCAACTCGTCATAGTCAAAACCGCTGGCCGTGCGCGTGACTTTGATCAAACTTTGCACCGTATCCGACTGACCGACCGGCAGGACCATGATACCGCCAATTTTCATCTGCGCCAAGAGCGGGCCCGGCGGGTCCTCGGCGGCGGCTGTCACGATGATGCGATCAAAGGGCGCCTGATCCGGCAGGCCAAAGGATCCGTCCCCCAGAATCGGCGTGATGTTGACCAAACCCAGAGCGCGAAACAGATCACCCGCCTCGCGCACCAGCCGTTTGAACCGGTCCACCGTGTAAACCCGCCGTGCCAGCTGGCTAAGGATCGCAGCCTGATAGCCGGAGCCTGTACCGACCTCGAGCACGGTATCGCGGGGCTGCACGTTCAGCGCCTGCGTCATCAGACCCACCACCGAAGGCTGGCTGATCGTCTGCCCGCAGGCGATCGGCAAAGGCATATCCTCATAGGCGCGTTCCGCAAAAATGCCTTTGACGAACAGCCCGCGGTCCACCATCTCCATCGCTGTCAGCACGCGGCCATCCGTCACCCCGCGCGAGCGCAAGGCATAAAGAAACCGCATCTTGCGCTCAGCTTCCGAAGGCTCGGCGTCCTGCGGGTCCTCGTCGCTCATGCCAGCCTCTCCCGCAGATCGTCCAAGACCTCATGCGCCGTCAGATCGCAGCGCAGCGGCGTGACCGAGATATAGCCTTCGACATTGGCGGTCACATCGGTGCCGGGCAGGGTCGGCTTGCCCTGCTCGCCGCCCTTGATCCACAGGAATTGCCGGCCCGAGGGCGAGATTTGCGGTTCCAGCGAAAAGGCGGTGTAGCGGCGAAAGCCCTGCGCTGCGACGCGGGTGCCTTTGACATCGGCTGCCGGCAGGGGCGGAAAGTTGACGTTGTAGAACAGCCGGTAATCGGCATCGTCCCAGAGCGCGCGATCAAGGAGTTGGCGGATCAGCGCCACGCCCAGCTGCGATGCGGCATCAAACGGATCGTCCAGCTTGGCGTTCTGCGGGCCAAAAAACTGCGACAAAGCGATGGATTTGATCCCGTGCAGCGCGCCTTCCATCGCCGCGCCGATCGTGCCGGAGTAAAGCACGTTCTCGCCCGAATTATTGCCCCGGTTGACGCCCGACAGGATCAGATCCGGCTTGGCATCCTTCATCACATGATAAAGCCCGGCCAAAACGCAATCGGCCGGGCTGCCTTCGGCGGCAAAGCGTCGCGGCGACAGCTCGGCGATCATCGTGGGATGGGTATAGCTGATGCAATGCCCGACGCCAGATTGCTCAAAGGCGGGCGCGACGGTCCAGACCTCGCCCTGCGGTCCGGCGATTTCGGTAGCGATACGGTGCAAAACCTGCAGGCCCGGCGCGTTGATGCCGTCGTCATTGGTGATCAAAATGCGCATGTCGCCTCCGGTGATTGCCCTTTTGAATAAAGCAAGGGGCGAGGGGCGGCAAGCGCGGCCTCGCGTCCCTATTCCCCGGTGATTTTCATGGCCGCAAGCCGCTCCAAGGTGCCGCGCAGATCATCGTCGCTGGTCAACGGGTTCAGCGTGCATAGCCGCAAAACCGAGCGTCCCTTGATCGAGGTCGACGACAGCGTCGCCCAGCCCTCGGCGGTCAGATTGGCGACCAGACGCGCATGGTCCTTGGCCCCCGCGCCGACCCGGGCAAAAGTGACGATCCCCAGCTTGGCCTTCGTCACCAACTCCCATGCCTCAGGCTCGGCCCGCACCATCGCCTCGGCCCGCTCGGCAATCTCGATCCCGGCCTGAACGGCGGCGGCAATGCGGGTCAGCCCATGGGTCTTGAAGGTCAGCCACAGCTTTAACGCCCGGGTTTTGCGGGATAATTCCAGCGAGCGGTTAAAAAGATCCACCTCATCCTCGCCGCCCATCACATCCTTCAGATATTCCGGGCTCATCGCAAAAGCCCGCTCCAGCGCGCCCGGATGGCGCACCAAAACCACGCCGCAATCATAGGGCTGAAACAGCCATTTATGCGGGTCGATCACCAACGAATCCGCCAGCTCCATCCCGGCGAGCGCCTCTGCCCCCTGCGCAGTCAACGCCGCCGGTCCGCCATAAGCGCCGTCGATATGCAGCCACATATCCTCCGCGCGGGCGAGCGCGGCAAGGCCCGGCAAGGGGTCCACCGCGCCGGTATTGGTGGTGCCCGCATTGCCGATGATCATCACCGGCTTCAGGCCACGCGCGCGGTCTTCGGCAATCGCGGCCTGCAGATCCGCCAGATCATATTCCTGCCGATCATTCGTGGGCAGCATCCGGATATCGCTGGAGTCCAGCCCCGCCGCCGTCAGATTGCGCTTCAACGAGGAATGGGTCTGATCGTTCATATAGACGATCCCGCGCCCTTTGGCCGCAAAAGCCGCCGCAAAAGCGGTGAAATTGGCCAGCGAGCCGCCCGACACGATGATCCCCTGCGTTCCCTCTGGCATGCCCAAAGCCTGCCGCAGCCAATCGATGACGATGAGCTCGGTTACCGCCGGACCCGACCCTCCGACCCAAGAGGTGGCAATGGTGTTGAACCCGGTGCCCAGCCAATCGCCGAGGATCCCGGTAAAAGCGGCCGGCGAGGGGACGCGGGCGAAGTAGCGCGGGTGATCGCCGTGTTGCTGGTTTGGAATGACATGGGCGCGCAACTGCGCAAGCGCGGCCCCGGCGTCCGAGGGATCCTGCGGTACGGGGCCGCCGATCAGCGCCTCAAGGCGGGCGCGGCTCGTCACCTCGATCGCCGGCTCGCCCGACCGGCCCACCAGATGATCGATCACCATTTCCACCATCTGATGGCCCAAAGCGCGCATCTGCGCCTCGTCCATGCCCAGCGTATCGGCGGCGCGGCTGTTGATCATGGTCTATTCCACATCAAACTTGACGCCCTGCGCCAGCGGCAGGGACCGACCATAATTGATCGTATTGGTCGCGCGGCGCATGTAGGCCTTCCAGGCGTCCGAGCCGCTTTCGCGCCCGCCGCCGGTCTCTTTCTCGCCGCCAAAAGCCCCGCCAATCTCGGCGCCCGAGGGGCCGATATTGACATTAGCAATCCCGCAATCGGAGCCGCGGGCCGACAGAAAGGTCTCCGCCTCGCGCAGATCGGTGGTGAAAATCGAGGACGACAGGCCTTGGGGCACGTCATTATGTAGATCAAGAACCGCGTCGAAGTCGCTGTATTTAATCACATAAAGGATGGGGGCAAAGGTTTCGTCCACCACGGGGCCGCATTGCCAGGCCATTTCCACCAGCGCCGGACGGGCATAATAGGCTGCATCGCCCGCCACCATCACCCGATCCCCGCCGGTCACCGTCCCACCATGGGCGCGGGCGGCGGACAGCGCCGCCTCCATCTTGTCAAAAGCGCCCTTGTCTACCAGCGGGCCAACCAGCGTGCCCGCCTCCAAAGGATTTCCGACCTTGACCGATAGATAGGCCTTTTGCAGCCGGGGCACGAGCGCGTCATAGACCGAAGCATGCACAAATAGCCGCCGCAGGGTGGTGCAGCGCTGACCGGCGGTGCCCATGGCGGCAAAGGCGACACCGCGCAGCGTCAGGTCCAGATCGGCGCTGGCGGTGACAATGGCAGCATTATTGCCTCCGAGCTCCAGCAAGGAACGGCCAAAACGGGCGGCGACCTTGGGCCCGACCATGCGGCCCATCGCGGTCGATCCCGTGGCCGAAACCAGCGCCACGCGCGGATCTTCGACCAGCGCCTCGCCCACATCGCGTGCGCCGCAGATCAGCTGCGCCAGACCCTCGGGCACAGAGTTTCCGGCCGCCCGAAAACGCGCGATGGCGGCATCGAGCGTGGCCTGCGCGCCCAGAGCCGACAAAAGGGACTTCTCCGAAGGCTTCCAGACCACTGCATTGCCGCAAACCAGCGCCAGCGCCGTGTTCCAGGACCAGACTGCGACCGGGAAATTGAAGGCCGAAATGACGCCGATCACGCCAATGGGATGCCAGGTTTCCATCATCCGGTGTTCGGCTCGTTCCGAGGCGATGGTCAGCCCGTAAACCTGCCGCGACAGGCCGACCGCGAAATCGCAGATGTCGATCATTTCCTGAACTTCGCCAAGGCCTTCGGAGGTGATCTTGCCCACTTCAATCGACACGATCCGCCCCAGCGCCGCCTTGTGCTTTCGCAATTCCTCGGCCCAAAGCCGCACCAATTCGCCGCGCTGCGGGGCCGGCAGGTTGCGCCAGATCTTGAAGGCGGCATGGGCCGCGCCGATGCTTGCCGAGGTCAGCGCGCTACCCGCGGCTGGCACCTGGGTCAGGATTTCGCCGGTAATGGGCGAGCGGGCCGCGATTGTGCCGCCCGAAAAGGCAGCGGCGGGCACACCCATGTCAGATAGGATTGTTTTGATTTCAGTTGCATAGGTCATGATCTTGATCCTTTACTTTAACTTCAGGGCGTCGAAAATCTAGCGCCCGCCAGATGGGCAATCGTCGCCCCATGTTCGTAATAGGCCTCTTGCAAAGCCCGCAGAGGCCGGTTTTCGGCAGCCACCAGCGGCAGCGGCATCGCCTCAGCCGGGCGGGCGCCCATCACATGTTCAGCAAGGCAGCGGCCAAAGACCGTGCCCGGACCGATACCGCGCCCATTATAGCCCGAGATCGCCACGATATTGCGGTCCAATTGGTGAAATCCGGGCAGGCTGTTTTCGGTCATGCCGATCTGGCCATACCATTCGGCCTCAAATTCCACAGGACCCAAGCTGTCAAAAAGCCGGGCAAGGGCGCGGCGCGACCAGGCGCGATGCACGGCTTTGCCAGCCCCCTTCAATGCGCCGACCGAGCCAAAGACCAGCCGCCCCAG
>CAIYZT010000127.1 GCA_903930735.1 uncultured Paracoccaceae bacterium
CCCTCAAAAAGCCTCCGGAAGCGGTCTCGAATATCGGCAGACAAGGGTTTGGGCATCGCGTGATCCTCCTGAACAGGATGAATCACAAACCAAGCCCCGTGGGAATCCCTGTCGATTCAACAAAAGCTGGAACCGCTTTAGAGCGCATCTCTGTCAGTCAATCAGGTTTGCCTGACTGACTGAGATACGCAACAGTCCCAACGGCTTGCCTGTCTTGGATCGCATTCAATCTGAATCAGATTAAAAGCGATCCGCCCCAGGCGAGGGTCGAATTCACGCCAAAACCGCAATACCTTGACCATGGCCCCATTGAGCCGATGCGGAGAGTTCATGTCAGAGACTGCGGGTCAGAGACTGCGGGTCAGCGCTAAAGCCTCCTGATTAGGGATGCGCAAGCCGGGCGCGGGGGGAACCCCCTGCGGCCCCTTTTGGCGTTTATCTTCGGACTTTCCATGAAAATCTCAAAACGCAAGCAACGCGTGCTCAATGCCCTTGCGCAGGGCGGCGCAATTAAGCACGCACGCGTCGCAAAGGGCCAAATCATCGCCGTCCTTTGTTTGACCCGCGAGGAGCCGATCCTGACTGATTGCGATCTGGCCCAGTTCCAGCGGCTGCGGCAGCGAGGGCTGATTTCCTCGGTCAATTGCCAACCCTGCCGGATCACCCTTTTGGGCCACAGGTCAGTTCGCTCGCTGATGGACAACCGACACGCACCATAACCAACGTCTTGCCTGTCTTGGATCCCCTTCAATCTGAAGCAGTTTGAAGGAGATCCGCTCTAGCCCCTTGGTTTCACCTTCGCCGGGGTCGCATTCAGGACAGACGGCCCCGCCCTGCCCCGGTTGACTGGCAAAAAATCGGGGCGGGACATGAAGTATAGCACGGGCGTGGCTTTGGTGGTTCTGGCGGGGCTGGTCTGGTCGACCCAAGGGCTGATCATCCGGCAGATCGACAGCACCGCCACCTGGGCGATCCTGTTCTGGCGCTCGGCGGGCACGCTGCCGACGCTGTTTTTGGTCATGGCGCTGGCCTCGCGCGGGCGGCCCTTGGATAGTCTGCACAAAGCGGGCCTGTCGGGGATTGTCGGCGGGATCGGGCTGGTCTTTGCCTTTTCGGGCTCGATCTACGCGATGCAGGCCACAACGATCGCCAATGCGGTGTTCCTGTTCTCCGCCTCACCGTTTTTCGCCGCCATTCTGGGCTGGCTGATCCTGCGCGAAAAGGTGCGCCCGGCGACCTGGGCGGCGATCGCGCTCGGCGTTGTTGGCATGTTCGTCATGGTCCGCGAGGGGCTGTCGGTCGGCGCCTTGGACGGCAATATCGCTGCGCTGATCTCGGCCCTCGGCTTTGCCTGCTTTACGGTCGCGCTGCGCTGGCACAAGCTGGAGGACATGCTGCCGGCGGTGTTTCTGGGCGCGCTGTTCTCGATGATCGTGGCGGCGGGCGTGCAGACGGTGCGGGCAGAGCCGGTGATGCTACCGGGCCATGACATCGCCATCGCGATGGCGCTGGGGGCGGTGGTGGTGGGCATGGGGCTGGCGATGTTCACCATCGGGTCAAAGGGTATTCCGGCGGCGGAATCCACGCTGCTCAGCCAGATTGAGGTCTTGATGAGCCCAGTTTGGGTGTTCTTCTTTCTGAACGAGGTGGCCACGGCGGGCACCTTTCTCGGCGGCGCGATCCTGACCGGAGCGGTGGTGTTCAACGGGCTGTCCGGAGCTTCGGCCTCCGCAAGGGCGGGGCGGCGATAAAGGCGCGACGCGCAAACTCTCCCCCGTCCTTGGAAGGCGCTATAGGTGTTTGATCCCAGAGTTTGATGGTGCAATCTTTTCCTTGGGATGGAAGGAGGCACTATGGGACAGATTGTTCATGGCAGCGCCAAGACGACTGAGGCAATCCGTCCGTTGCCCGGCAGGGGATTGCGCAGCAATCGCGAGCTATGGCTGAAAGTTGACGGGGCGGTAAAAACTCGATTCATTTTGGGTGCTGGACCATCTATATTCGGGCATGATTACATTGCGCGACAGAAGGACCGGTGATTTGTTTGATCGCTGGTCGGAAATGGGCGACAAGCGGCGTCGGCTGCTTGATTGTTCTTGGGCGGGGGTGTTCCGGGAGCACCTTCTTGATGATCTTCCGATCGATGAATTGTTGTCGCATTTTGACGATCGCCTCGG
>CAIYZT010000128.1 GCA_903930735.1 uncultured Paracoccaceae bacterium
AACTGGAGCGATTCTCCAGCTGGGCACCTCCAAAAACCCCTCGCAAATCCGGGTCTGATCTGATTCACTCGTTTGTGGAAGGACGAGGCGATGAAGCAGGCGGGATTGTTCGGGCTTTCGGACCATTTGAAGCGGCTTTCGGCGCATGGTGATCCGCTTGAAGTGCTGGCGCGGGTGGTGGATTTCGAGGCGTTTCGGCCCACACTGGATGCGGCGCTGGGCTATTCTGACGGCAAGCAGGGCGGTCGCCCGCCGTATGATCCGGTGACGATGCTCAAGGTTCTGGTGCTGGCGGCGCAGAACAACGTGGCCGACGCACGGATGGAGTATCTGATCCGCGACCGGTTGAGCTGGCTGCGCTTCCTGGGGTTCGACCTTGGCGCACCGACGCCCGATGCCAACACGATCCGCCTGTTCCGCGAGCGACTGACCCAGGCCGGCGCGCTCGACGATGTGTTCGCCGCCTTTGACCGGCAGCTCAAGGATCGGGGCTATCTACCGATGGGCGGGCAGATCGTCGATGCGACGCTGGTTGCCGCCCCCAAGCAGAGGAACACCGATGCCGAAAAGGCGGCGGTAAAGGACGGCAAGGTGGCGCGCGAGATATGGCCCGATGAACCGGCCAAGGCGGCGCAGAAGGATACCGACGCGCGCTGGACGCTGAAGTTCGCCAAGGCCCGGCCCACTGCCGATGGCAGGCAGCAGCCCGACATTGCGATACCCAGCTTCGGCTACAAGAGCAGCGTCTCGATCTGCCGCGCCTTCGGCTTCATCCGCAAGGGCAAGACTACTGACGGCGCGCGCTTTGATGGGCGGATGCTGCGCGACGTGGTGACCAAGGACAACACCGCCTCGGACGTCTGGGCCGATACCGCCTATCGCAGCCAGAGCAACGAGAAATGGCTCAAGGCGCAGGGCCGGGTCAGTCGCATCCACCGCAGGAAGCCCAGGGGCAAGCCGATGCCCGAGAATATCCGGCGCGGCAACGCCACCAAGTCGAAGGTCCGCGCCCGCGTCGAGCACGTGTTCGCGCATCAGAAGGCGATCATGGGCCTGTTCATCCGCACCATCGGCATCAAGCGTGCCGAAGCCAAGATCACGCTGGCCAACCTCGCCTACAACATGCACCGCCTGCTCTTCCATGAGCGGCGAACAGCGACGGGATAGCTGCGCCCGAAGAAGGGAAAAGTGAACGGAAAAGCAGCAAAATCAGCCTCAAATGGCACCAATAGAGCCGCCCGCGACCACCAGCGCCACGCTACTGCTTCACGCCACCGAAATCAGGCGGTTCTTGGAGGTGCACAGATGCTCTTCGGCCGGACCACCACAGAACCAACCTTAACACTGGCGCTCGCGATCAACCCCATCAACCCAATCGGTAGCGTTCCGCTGACCGGAACTGCTGGCAACGACATCCTGAGCGGGGGTGCTGGCACTGACACCGCCGTGTTCCCAGGCAACCGGGCCAGCTACACCATCAGTAAAATCAGCACGGGCTGGAACGTTAGTTCTACGGCTGACGAGGTAGATACACTCACCAACATCGAGCGGCTTAAGTTTGCAGACACTGCAATCGCACTTGACACCAGCGGGGTTAGTGGTCGAACAATCCGGGTGTACAAGGCA
>CAIYZT010000129.1 GCA_903930735.1 uncultured Paracoccaceae bacterium
GATTACCTGCTTCGCATTGCGACCAACGGCCTCGCTGAGTTCGAACGCTTTCTTGTCGGCAAGTTCACCAAACTGCCCGGCGTGGCCTCCATCGAAAGTTCGATCCCGCTTCGCCGGGTGAAGGTCGGAATGGCACGCATTTCTTGAGGCTAGCCAAGGCAGGCGCCCTGGAAGTGCAAATATATTATCTGAAAATGACTGATTGAAGCATCCTACCCTCTACAAGCGCGGCAGCGCAGTCAGGCCGGACGTGTGTGGACGCCCCTTCGGATGCAAGTGTTTTCTTTGGTCAAGTTCCGGCATGTGATCAGATGCGGTCGTGTGTCCGGCCTCGATTTGCGGCTTTCACACGCCGCGGGCCCGTATGGAGCTTCGCAGATCGGGTCCATTTCGCTTACGCGCGCTTGATGGGTGCGCCGTCCGGTTGCTGGTTATCCCGACCCCGTTCTGATGACCGTATGCCCTTACCTGTCCTCCGATCTGCTCACATCCCCGGCGCCACCCGACCAGCCGCCGTTTACGCGGCTGTCGTCGGATCCCGATAGACGCCGCCCTGAGCCATTAAAGCCCAGGCGATCCGCGCCATTTTATTCGCAAGTGCAACAGCAACCAGCATGCGCGGCTTTCGGATCATCATCTTCTCCAGCCACGAGCCCACCCGGGGCCCTCGCAACGCCGCCCATCTGACCACCGCCATCGCACCGGTGATAAGCAATCGGCGCAGATCGCGTTGACCCATTTTCGAGGTTCGCCCCAAGCGTTCCTTGCCGCCTGATGAATGCTGTTTCGGCACCAAACCCAGCCAAGCTGAGAAGTCGCGGCCGCGCGCAAAACTCTCCGCCGGGGGCGCCAGCGCCATCATCGCCGATGCACAGATCGGACCGATCCCCGGAACCGTCATCAGCCGCGATGCGACACTGTCCTCCCGCGCCCGATGCCGGATCTCGTGGTCCAGCTCATCGATCCGGTGCTGAAGTGCACCGATCTGATCCACCAGCATGCGCGCAAGTTCGAGGACCGCGATCGGCAGATCGCTGTCCTGACGTTGTATCACCTCAACGAGTCGGCCCAGATTTGCAACTCCCGCAGGGGCGATGACACCATATTCAGCCAAGTGGCCGCGCAGCGCGTTGATCGTCTGGGTCTTCTGACGAATGAAGAGATCCCGCGTTCGAAACGCCATGCCCGCCGCCTGCTGCTCAACGCCTTTCACCGCAACGAACCGCATCGTCGGTCGCGACGCCGCCTCGGCGATGGCCTCCGCATCGGCGCTGTCGTTCTTCTGACGTTTGACGAAAGGCTTGACGTAAATCGGCGGGATGAGGCGCACCTCGTGACCAAGGTCACGGATCGACCGGGCCCAGTGATGCGCACTGGCGCAGGCCTCCATGGCGACGACACAAACAGGCTGCTCAGCGAAGAACGGCAGAACTTGATTGCGCGTGAGTTTCTTGCGGAACGCAACGCTTCCGTCTGCTTTGGCACCGTGCGCCTGAAACACGTTCTTCGCCAGATCCAGGCCGATGATGGTAGTCTTTTCCATGGACGCCTCCTTCGATGCGGGTTTCAACACCGCTACCTTGGCACATCAGTGCCGTCGGGGGGCGTCCACCCCATCGCTTACAGCAAGCCGAGATCCGGGCGGTGGAATTCACCCCAGCAGCAACGGCGACAGTCCGGTCTTGCC
>CAIYZT010000130.1 GCA_903930735.1 uncultured Paracoccaceae bacterium
ATCACCTTCATCACCGGCAATCCGTAGCGCGCGCGCACCTCGGCTACCCGCTGCGGCGTCTCGTGACCATGAAGTTGCAGCATATCCAAAGGCATCGCCTCGGTGATCGCATCAAGATCGCCATCAGCAGCGTCCACCACCAGCGCGACCTTGGCCAGCCCCAAGGGCGCGGCCAGCGCCAGCGCGCGGCCCAATTCCAGCGACACATAGCGCGGCGAGGGCGGGAAAAAGTTCAGGCCCATATAGGCGGCGCCCGCGGCAGCTACCGCTTGAACATCGGCGAGCGAGCGCATGCCGCAAATCTTGACCCGGATCTGGCTCATCTCAGGCCTTTTTGCCGTCCAGCAGCGCCAGAATCTCATCCCTCGGCGTCGAGGAGCTGTCCTTGATTACCGCCAATTCCCGCTCCAGCTTGGCCACCGTCCGCGAGCCGTTCGCCGCCGCCGCCCGATGCTTGTGCTCGCGCGCCCATTCCCAGGCAAAGCCAAGCACCAGCCCGATCGCTATGCCAAAAAACACCACCAGAAACAGCGGCATCTGAATTTCGTAATTGGTGCCAAAGAGGTTGGCCAGATCCTCGTGCAAAGCGCGCAGCGTCACCGGCGCGCGGTTCGCCGTCGCAATGCTGACCAAGGCCAGCGCGAGCAGGGCCAGAAACAAGTAACGAAGCGTGCGGATCATGTCATATGCCAATATTGGGGCGCCTGCCTCATCATCGGCGCGTTTCCTACCCGCCGCAAGATGCCTTACTTGGCGTTCAGCCGGTCCCGCAACAATTTGCCGGTCTTGAAGAACGGCACCTTCTTGTCATCGACCTTGACCGCCTCGCCGGTACGCGGATTGCGTCCGACGCGGGCATCGCGTGCCTTGACCGAAAACGCCCCGAAACCGCGCAATTCGACACGATCGCCCTTGGCTAAGGCTTCGATGATCTGTTCGAATACGGTGTTCACGATACGCTCGACGTGGCGCTGCGTCAGGTGCGGATTTTCATCGGCAATCTTTTGGATCAATTCAGACCGGATCATTCAGCACATCCCCCCTGGTGATCGCACATGCCCTGTTAAGCGGGCCTTCAACGTCACCGTGCTTCTAACATAACGTACTATAAAACAAAATTTTCGAACTGCACAAATGAAATACAAGGCGTTAATGCCCCAAAATGCATAGGCCGCCCCTTTCGGAGCGGCCCATTTTCGCCAAAGATGGGGTCAAAGACCCCTTTGAACGGTTTACTTGCTGCTCTTGAGAGCTGCGCCAAGGATATCGCCCAGCGACGCGCCCGAATCGGACGAGCCATATTGTTCGACAGCATCCTTCTCTTCCGCGATCTCACGCGCCTTGATCGACAGACCCAGCTTGCGGGTCTTGGCGTCGATATTGGTCACGCGCACGTCGATCTTGTCGCCAACGGTAAACCGCTCTGGACGCTGATCGCCGCGCTCACGGCTAAGGTCGCTGCGGCGGATGAACGACTTGGCGCCGTTATACTCCACCTCGATGCCGCCCTCTTCGATCGCGGTCACTTCGACTGTGATGATCGTGCCGCGCTTCACGCCGTCAACCGCATCGGTGAAGTTGTCTTCGCCGAGTGCCTTGACCGAAAGCGAGATCCGCTCTTTCTCGACATCAACCTCGGTGACCGAAGCCTTGACGGTGTCGCCCTTGCGATAGTTTGCAATGGCTTCCTCGCCGCGCTGGTCCCAAGACAGGTCGGACAGATGGACCATGCCGTCGATGTCGTTGTCGAGGCCGACGAACAGACCGAACTCGGTGATGTTCTTGACTTCGCCTTCGATGACGGTGCCCACGGGATGGGTTTCTGCAAACACTTCCCACGGGTTGCGCTGGGTCTGCTTGAGGCCCAGCGAAACACGGCGCTTGGTGCTGTCAATCTCCAGAACCATGACTTCGACTTCCTGGCTGGTCGAAACGATCTTGCCGGGATGCACGTTCTTCTTGGTCCAGGACATTTCCGAGACGTGAACCAGACCTTCAACGCCGGCTTCCAACTCCACAAAGGCGCCGTAATCGGTGATGTTGGTAACGCGGCCCTTATGCTGGGTGCCGAGTGCATACATCTTTTCAACGGCATCCCAAGGATCGGATTGCAGTTGCTTCATGCCCAGCGAGATACGGTGGGTTTCCTTGTTGATCTTGATGACCTGAACCTTGACGGTCTCGCCAATCGCCAGAATCTCCGACGGGTGGTTGATGCGGCGCCAAGCCATGTCAGTGACGTGCAAGAGGCCGTCAACGCCGCCGAGATCTACGAAAGCACCGTATTCGGTGATGTTCTTGACCACGCCGTCAACCGTCTGACCCTCGGTCAGGTTGCCAATAACCTCGGCACGCTGCTCGGCCCGCGATTCTTCGAGGATTGCACGGCGCGAGACAACGATATTGCCCCGGCGGCGGTCCATCTTCAGAATCTGGAACGGCTGCTTCATGCCCATCAGCGGGCCTGCATCGCGCACGGGGCGCACATCGACCTGGCTGCCGGGAAGGAAGGCAACAGCGCCGCCCAGATCCACGGTAAAGCCGCCCTTGACGCGGCCAAAAATGGCGCCGTCAACACGGGTCTCAGAGGCATAGGCCTTTTCAAGACGGTCCCAAGCCTCTTCACGGCGTGCCTTCTCGCGCGAAATCTGAGCTTCGCCACGGGCATTTTCCACGCGGTCCAGATAGACCTCGACCGTGTCACCGACCTTGATGTCGGGCATCGGCTCACCAGGATTGGCAAATTCCTTCAGATCAACGCGGCCTTCCATCTTGTAGCCAACGTCGATGATCGCCTGGCCCGCTTCAATCGCGATAACCAGACCTTTGACAACCGTTCCCTCTTCGGGGGTGTCAATTTCAAAGCTCTCCTTCAGAAGCGCTTCGAATTCTTCCATAGCTTTCGAACTCATGTATCGTCCTTTTCTTCGTCATGTCACTGGCCACGCGGTTGGCTCCGCCGGTCTTGCTCGAAATGAAAAGCCCCGGCCCCGAGTCACCCCGGTCCGTTGCGATGGAGTGGCATAGCTGCAGGGGGGCTGAATTGCAAGGTGGATTGCCAGCAGCGGGCCAGAGCTGCGCACTCAGCAGGCGGGCATAGGTTCTGGCGCCGCGCCCGTGCGTTGAAAGATCCACCCCCAACAAACTGCCGACCTCTGTTCAACCCAATTTCCGGCATGCAAGGACCAGATGAAGGTTTGTTCGCCCTTTAGTGCCGTGCCATGTACGCTCGGGTAGCCCTGGTTCGGGACAAGGGCCACCCAATTGGCGATTATAAGGCGCAGCGGGCGCGTCGTAACGCAAGTCAGATCCTGCGCTTCGGCCTGATCGCGCCGCCATTTCTCAAGAACCAGTATCGTCAGTTCCACCGCGATTGGCCCGTTGACGAAGGCGATCAGCAATACCAACGCCAATCGGCGGACCCCTTGCCCATAGATTTTCAGGACTACCGACACCAAAAATAGGAGGAAAGCGGCAAGGATCGCTACCAAAGAGCCGAAGGAGTAAAACGATATGAGCGAGTTACCGGGCGACCATGTCGACACGAGGTAGGAGATGCCCAAAAGGAGCCCTGGCGCTTCCGACCGAAAAGGCCCCGCCCATTCCGATCCGCCTGATGCAATGACCCAAGCAAAAAGTCCGGCGGTTCCGGCAAACCAATAGACCAGCCAGAACTTGGCCGCGCCCACCAGGCTGGAAAATCCCTGCCGGGAAAGGCCCGCCAAGAGCAGAATCTGGCCGATCCAAAAGAAGGCTACCGTGAACAGCTAGACGCAGAGTTGTATGAAGTGCTCCAGCAATAACTCCAAAATCTACCCCCGATCACAGTAAATGCGCCCGCCCGTCCCAGGTCTCGAAACACCCGGTCGTCGCCACCGACAGCACCGCGAACCGCGCCATGCCAGACATCATCTCTCCGACCAATACCCCGCTTCGACTACCGCGCAGGCATGCGCCACGGCATCCTCCGCCTCCAGATCGGAGGTGTCAATCACCACTGCATCCGCTGCCGCCCGCAGCGGCGACGCCGCCCGCCCCATATCCCGCGCGTCGCGCTCGCGCACCTCGGCCAGAACCTGCGCCTTATCGCCGCCAAGCTCTAGCCAGCGGCGGTGCGCGCGCACCTCAGCACTCGCGGTGATGAACAGCTTTACCTGCGCCTGCGGGCAAATCACCGTGCCGATGTCGCGCCCGTCCAAAACCGCCCCGCCGTCCCGCTGCGCAAAGCGGCGCTGAAAGGCCACCAGCGCCTGCCGCACCTGCGGCAGCACTGCGACCTTGGAGGCCGCCTGCCCCGCCGCCATCGACCGCAGATCGCCGCGCTCCAGATCGGCAAGCGTCAGCCCGCGCGCGGCCAAAACCGGATCGCCGCCCAGCGCACCGACCGCCCGGTACAAAAGCCCCGTGTCCAGATGCGCAAAGCCGAACCGCGCCGCGACCGCGCGCGAAATCGTGCCCTTGCCCGCCGCCGCAGGCCCGTCAATGGCAACCGTAAAGATCATGACGCCCCTGTCATCGATTTGCGCCGCCGGTTTTGGATCAGCGCCCAAAGGGCCAAGAGCGCCGCGAGGGCAAAGGCCGCAAACTTGGCCTGGGTCAACAGGCTCGCGGCGTGAACCGCCCCCGGCTCGGCGATGCCGCTGGTCAAAATCCCCGCCACGGCCCGGTTTTCCGCCAGATCCAGCCCGCCGTACAGCACCGCCGGGATCATCGCGGCCCAGCCCAAGCGCCGTATCG
The DNA here is from genome assembly GCA_903930735.1 of uncultured Paracoccaceae bacterium. GTDB lineage: Bacteria > Pseudomonadota > Alphaproteobacteria > Rhodobacterales > Rhodobacteraceae > CAIYZT01. The sequence continues at coordinate 4,738 of CAIYZT010000130.1, forward strand.
CCAAAACAAAGGTAAGCATCATCAGGATCGTAAATACGCTATCCACGATCCGCACCGGTCCAAGATATGCCGCCATGCCCGCAGGCGTCAGCGCCGCCAAAAATGCCTGTGCCTCGGCCAGATCATAGCCAAAGGGCCGCAGATCAAAGGGCGGCAGGCCCCCTGCATCCACCACCGGCGCGAACCAGCCCACGAGCAGGCCGTAGAACAAAACCGTCGCCAGCGGCAAACCCCAGTTCACAATCTTCATCATCGCCCCCTTAGCGCCCCTGCCCCGTTTGACCAGATTGGCCCCCAATATTCTATAGCTTTCGGTATACAGACACACGCTGCGCGCTGGCGCTGGTAAAGGGCGCGCCAAGCCAATCCGCCTCCCGGCGTTCCAGCGCAAACCCCGCCATCAGATCCAGCTCCGACGGCCAGACAAAGCGGTGCGGTGCGGCGAGGCGAAAAGCTGAGGCGCTTGGCCCTCGTCAAAGCGAAAATGATGCGAGACCACCTGCTGCGCCACGGCATCGAACCGATCGACCACCATGTAGCCCGGCGCCAGACCCACCGCCGCCGCTTGCGGAACCGCCGGATGCGGCAGCCCTCGCACCCAAAGCTCGATCACAAATCGCCCACCCGGAGCCAGATGCTGGGCCGCATTGCGAAAGATCTGGGTCTGCTCGGCTTGGGTTCCGACGTTGGAAATGCCTTTGAACATAGAAAAATCTCGAAAAGACGCCCAGCACCCGCGTCATGGTCATCTCCCCCCAGCACCACCGGCAACTCAGCCGCGCCCGTCTTCTCACGCAGCCGCGCCAGCATCGCCGGTGCAATCTTGATCCCGCTGACCGCTACCCCTTTGGCCCGCAAGGGCAAAGCCACCCGCCCAGCGCCAATCGCAAATTCCAGCGCCGCCCCGCCCTCCGCAGGGGCTGCAAGCCACTTGAGCGCAGGGCCCAGAACCTCGGGTGCGAACATACCGGTTCCCGGCGTGTCATAATCCCGCGCCGCCGCAGCATCCCACAATTCCGCGTTCGTCATGTCTGCACGCCCCGGATGCTATGCTTGACTCCCCTAAAAGCAAAGATGCCCTTAAGTCCGGGCTAAGGTTGCCCCAAGAGCCGCCATCAAGCCCTCGAAAATCGGGAAGGACGTGACGATCGGACTGGCATCATCGACCGAGATCGGCTTCTTGCTCGCCATGCCCGCCACCAAAAACGACATCGCGATCCGGTGGTCCAGATGCGTGGCACAAGTCGCCCCGCCCGGCATGCCGCCCGGCCCCATCCCGTGGACGATCAGCGTATCCTCGTCCTCCTCAATGCGCACTCCGCAAGCCTCCAGCCCGCGCGCCATGGCGTCAATCCGGTCGCTCTCCTTGACGCGCAATTCCTTGACCCCGCGCATCACCGTCTTGCCGCTGGCAAAAGAGGCGACGACTGACAGTATAGGATATTCGTCGATCATCGAGGGCGCGCGGTGCGGCGGCACCTCGATGCCCTTCATATTGCCGCTGAAGCGCACACGCAGATCCGCCACCGGCTCGCCGCCCTCTTCGCGAGGATTGAGGAATTCGATCTCGGCCCCCATCTCGACCAGCGTGATATAGATCCCGTTGCGCGTCAGGTTCTGACTGACGCCGGGCACCAGAATATCAGAGCCCTCGACGATCAGCGCCGCACAAACCGGAAAGGCCGCTGAGGACGGATCGCGCGGCACCGCCACGGTCTGCGCGCGCAGTTTGGGCCGCCCGTCCAGCGTGATCACATGGCCTTCATTGGTCTGCTCCACATTCAGCCGCGCGCCGAACCCCACCAGCATCCGCTCCGAATGGTCCCGCGTCGGCTCGCGCTCGATCACCACTGTTTGCCCCGGCGCGTTAAGCCCCGCCAGCAGCACCGCCGATTTGACCTGCGCGCTCGCCACCGGCAGCGCATAGCGCACGGGCGCAGGATTGGCCGCGCCCACCAGCGTCATCGGCAGCCGCCCGCCCTTGCGCCCATAGGCCTGTGTGCCAAACAGGCTCAAAGGATCGGTCACCCGCCCCATCGGCCGTTTGCGCAGGCTCGCGTCCCCGGTAAAGGTCGCGGTCATCGCGGTTGTCGCCATGCAGCCCATGATCAGCCGCGCCCCGGTGCCCGAATTTCCGCAGTCAATGACATCGGCAGGCTCGGTAAAGCCGCCGACGCCGACCCCGTCCACGGTCCATTCCCCTGTGCCCAGCCGCGTGACCCCGGCCCCAAAAGCCCGCATCGCCTTGGCCGTATCCAGCACATCCTGCCCCTCAAGCAGACCCGTAACGCGCGTCTGCCCGATGGCCATCGCCCCAAAGATCAGCGCACGATGCGAAATCGACTTATCCCCAGGAACCGAGGCCGTGCCCGTCAAAGGCCCGGACTTGGAAGCGGTCATCGGTTGCGCGGTTTGATGGCCGGACATGCAGATCTCCTCAAACGATTTCCCGCCTGATAGCGCAAGCACGCCCAAGGGTCTACACCCCCTAACTCGGAACGCACGAACGGGCCAAAGCCCTCCGGGGGGGATATTTGGGTCAAGATGAATGCCAAGGCGCCTCACCTTCATCGTGGCCCAAATATCCCCCGCGGAGCGTCTTTTCCGCGCTTGGGCTTCACCCCGCGCGGCGAAAGGTCAAGTAATGAGGATCGCGCCCTTCGCGCAGCGCTTTTTGCTCGTAGCGCGTCGAGATCCAGTCGTCCCAAGCGCCGCCAAGCCCCGCCTGACGCTCCAGCTCAAACCCCGCCTTCGGCACTTCCTCCAGCGTCTGGCGCACATAATCCTCTATATCGGTCGCCACCCGAAATTCCGCTCCCAGCTGCATCAAATTGGCCAGTTGCCCCAGATAGCCCAGCGTGACAAAGCGCCGCCGATGGTGCCGCGCTTTTGGCCAGGGATCGGGATAGTTCAGAAAGGCCTTGGACAGGCAGCGTCCCGGCAGCACATCCATCAGATCGCGCACATCGCCCGGATGCAGCAGCAGATTCGACAGGCCCGCGTCGCGCACCTTGCCCAGCAGCATCGCGATCCCGTTCACGAAAGGCTCGGCCCCGATCAGGAACACCTCCGGATAGCGCGCCGCCATCTGCACCAGATGCTCTCCGCCGCCAAAGCCGATCTCCAGCCACAGCGGCTTGCCCTGCGCAAAACCCAGATCCAGAACGGCGCGCGCGGGATTATCCTCTCGCGTGACGCCCCCCAGGGTCAGCGGGCCCAAATCGTTTTCCAGATAATCCTTCTGGCTCGCCCGCAGGGTTTTACCCCGGATGCGGCCGTAAAAATTGCGCCGCTCGGTCGGGGGGTTGGTGTCTTGATCACTCATCGCCCCGCGCCTAGACCGCCGCCAGGAAGCCGTCAAGCCGGATTGACGCCAAACAGCGCGCGGGCCTACCCCGCGCCAATGAACCGCCCCGGTTTTACCGGAGGGTGATTTGTTCAACGACTAGGCGACCATATCGAGTGAGTTCAGGTTTGCATAGAACGCCTCCTCTGCTTGTGCGGGTGGGACGTACCGACCTGACCATGGCCGACGCTTGCCAAAGGCGCCCAGCACCCGCGCAGCAAGGCTGCCACCCCCGGCTTCAAAACCCAGATCAAGCCGCGTGAACATCGGAACGCCTACAAGCGCACCTTCCTCGCCGACCCTCCGGGCGCAACTTTGGCCACCAATCTTGCGCGCCAAGGTCAATTTCCCCGCGCCCGGCCCGCCAACAATCATGATCCGAGACGGCCGGTCTATCCTGCGCTCAAAACGGAAAACGGCGGCAATTTTCATGCCGCCGGTCAAATCATTCCGCGTTAGCGCGGGCGAGCGGGGGCTCGATGCCCCCCGAACCCGCCCCCGGCTTCAGGTCAAACCGCCTTGCGCAAAGCCTCGATCAGATCAGTTTTCTCCCACGAAAACCCACCATCCGCTTCGGGCGCACGGCCGAAATGACCATAGGCCGAGGTGCGGGCATAGATCGGCCGGGTCAGGCCCAGATGGGTGCGGATGCCGCGTGGGGTAAGGTCCATGCATTCCTGAACCGCCCGCTCAATCGCCTCGGCTTCGACCTTGCCGGTGCCATGCGTGTCGACATAGATCGACAGGGGCTTGGCCACGCCAATGGCATAGCTCAGTTGCAAGGTGCAACGATCCGACAGCCCTGCCGCCACCACATTCTTTGCCAGATACCGCGCGGCATAGGCAGCCGAGCGGTCAACCTTGGTCGGATCCTTGCCCGAAAACGCGCCGCCGCCATGCGGGGCCGCGCCGCCGTAGGTGTCGACGATGATCTTGCGGCCCGTCAGGCCCGCGTCGCCGTCCGGCCCGCCGATGACGAAAGTGCCGGTCGGGTTGACCCACCATTCGGTTTTCTCGGTGATCCAGCCCGAGGGCAGAACCTCGCGGATGTAGGGTTCAACAATGGCGCGGATGGCGGCCGAATCCTGCGCCTCGTCGGCATGCTGGTGGCTCAGCACGATCGAGGTGACCTCGACCGGAACGCCGTCTTCATAGCGCAGCGACAGCTGCGATTTAGCATCCGGGCGCAGCGTCGGCTCAGTGCCGTCTTTGCGCACCTCAGCCAGACGGCGCAGGATCGCATGCGAATATTGGATTGGGGCCGGCATCAGTTCCGGCGTCTCGCGGCAGGCATAGCCGAACATGATGCCCTGATCGCCTGCGCCGTCCCGGTCTACGCCTTGGGCGATATGGGCCGATTGCTTGTGCAGATAATTTTGCACTTTCAGCGTGTTCCAGTGAAACTCGTCCTGCTCATAGCCGATGTCGCGCACGCAGCCGCGCACGATGTCTTCGACCCGCTCCAACATGGCTTTCAGCGCATGTTTGTCCGAAAGCCCGACCTCGCCGCCCACAATGACCCGGCCGGTGGTGGCAAAGGTCTCGCAGGCTACCCGCGCGCTGGGTTCTTCGGTCAGAAAAGCGTCCAGAACGGCGTCCGAGACACGGTCGCACAGTTTGTCAGGATGCCCCTCTGAAACGGATTCAGAAGTGAAGACATAGTTGTTTCTGCTCATGGGGACGTGCTCCAGTGGGTGTCAGTCCCCCCGCCAGGAAGCCGTTGGGAGGTACGAAGCCGCAGCCTTATGCTGCGCAGCCTTTATCGTCAAGTGCGCAGGCGGCGGCCACCCCGCCAAACAAAGGCGGCAAGGGCGGCGAGCAGGGCCAAAAGCGGTGCCTCGCCCCAACGCGCATAGGGCGGTGCGGGCAGAGGTCCGGGCAGCGAAGCATCCAGATGCCCCGCCCCGCCAAAGGGCAGCGCCGCAACCACCCGGCCCCGCGCGTCGATCATCTGTGTCAGCCCGGTATTGGCGACGCGCGCCAGCGGCAGGCCCTGCTCGATCGCCCGCAAATGCGCCAAGGCGGCATGTTGGAACGGGCCCGACCAAGTGCCAAACCAGGCATCATTGGTGATCTGCACGATCCAGCTCGCGCGGTCCTTGGTGCGCAGATCCTGCGGAAACACCGCCTCGTAGCAGATCAGCGGCAGGACCTTGCCAATCGCCCCAAGGTCCAGAACCGCCGGTCCCTTCCCCGCCGAATAGGCGCGGCCGGTTTGCGCGGCAAAGGCGGTCAGGCCGAACCAATCATAGGCAAGATCGCCAAAGGGGATGTATTCGCCAAAGGGCACCAGATGGTGCTTGTCATAGCTGGCGATCAGCGCCCCTGCGCCGTCTTGAACCCGCAAGGAATTCCAGCCGCGCGCTTCTTCGACCCTTTGCAGGCCCAGCATCACCGGCGCGCCCTCAGAGGCGGCGGCGATCAATGCCGGGATTTCAGGCGTGGTTTCAATCAGATAGGGCAGCGCGGTTTCGGGCCAGATCACCAGATCGACCTTTGGCTCGGCCGAGGTGGCGGCGAGCAGATTGTCGAAATGCCGGCGGGCGAAGCCGGGCTCCCACTTGCCCTCTTGCGCGGCATTGGGCTGCACCAGCCGAAAGGTAAGCCCCGGCGCCTGCGGCTCTGGCCCGGCGAGCCGCCAGACCCCAAACCCCCAAGGCAGGGCCAACATCAGGGCAGCAGGCACCAAAAGCGCCCGTTTTTGCGCCGCCGCCGCCAAAGATCCCGCGATCACCAGCGTCAGCAGGCTCAGCCCCGTTTGCCCCACCAGCGCCGCGAGTTGCGCGACGGGGGTCTCCATCCAGATATGGCCGATCAGAGCCCAAGGGAATCCGGTCAGGACATAGCCGCGCGCCAGATCCGACAGAACCAGCGCCAGCACCAGCGCGGCCATCCCGCCGCGCCAGCGCCGCATCCCCCAAACCGGCAAGGCCCAAAACAGCCCGCCCCCGGCCGCCATCAGCGCCAAAGCAAAGGGCGCCATCCAGCCAGTTCGCTCCGGTTCGATCAGAAAAGGCTCGGTGATCCAGGAAATCGCCACGCCAAACTGCACGGTTCCGGCGACGAAGGCCAGCAAAGCGGCCCGCTTTGGCGTCTCCGCCCGCTCTAGCAGATAAAGGATCCCCGCCAGTCCCAGTAGCGCCAAAGGCCAAAGCGACCAAGGCACCTGCCCAAGCCCCAGGCACAGCCCACCGGCCGCCGCCAGCCCCAGACGCGCCGCAAAAGGTATCACAAAGCGGCGTCCGGACCCTGCGGCTCCGGCTCTGGCGCGGATCCGGGCAGGCGCACGCGCACCCGCTTGATCTTGCGCGGATCGGCGTCCAGCACCTCGAACTCCACACCGCTGTCGTCGGTCACGACCTCGCCGCGCACCGGTACCCGGCCGACCCGCAAAAAGATCAGCCCGCCCAGAGTGTCGATTTCCTTGTCTTCCTCGCCGGCGCGCAATGACCGGCCAACCGCCGCCTCGAACTCTTCAAGCGGCGCATTGGCCTGCACGACATAGACCCCGGCGCGCTCTTCTTTCCAAAGCGCGCCCTCTTCCTCGTCATGCTCGTCCTCGATCTCGCCGATGACAACCTCGATCAGATCTTCGATGGTCACGAGCCCGTCCACCCCGCCATATTCGTCGATGACCAAAGCCATATGCGCCCGCTCACGCTGCATCTTTTGCAGCAAGGTCGCGGCTGGCATCGAGGGCGGCGCATAAAGGATCGGGCGCAGCATCTTGCGCAGGGAAAACCGCCCCGTGGCCCCGAAGCCATGCGTCAAAGCCAGATCTTTCAGCAAGAGCAGGCCCTGCGGATGGTCCAAAGTGCCCTTGTAAACCGGCAGGCGGCTAAAGCCATGATTGCGGAACACCTCGACCAGATCGTCCTTGCCGATATCAATCGGCACCGCCACGATCTCAACCTTCGGAATGGCGACATCATCGACCCGCAGGTTGCGCAGATTGCCCAGGCCAAAGCTGGCCCCCGCCCCCGCACCGCGCACAACCGCCCGCTCCGCCCGTGCCGCCGCTGCCGCCTCGCCAGAAGAAAACCCGCTGAG
>CAIYZT010000131.1 GCA_903930735.1 uncultured Paracoccaceae bacterium
CCCTTAAATGGTTTGCAAGCAAACCATTACCCGTTGCCTGGCAGAGCATGTGAGCATGCTCGAGAAGGGGGCAACGCATGGCGCGGGACTTCGACCGTCAGGTTGCGGAGTTCCAGGTCCGTGTTGCCATCCTGAACGGCTTCACCGCGCTCGGCATGGTGCCCTTCTCTTGGGGGCTGACCTCGATGGTCTACCGCGTGGATCTGGTCGAATGGGAGGATGGCGAATCCTGGTCGCTGCAATGGGACGAGCGGTACTCGCAACGGCTGGGCAGTCTGGCCAGTGTGGGCGATGTCTGGTGGTGCGCCGCGAGCTATGCGGGCGTGGATTACAAGGACATCGGCACGCCCGAACCCGTCTGGCTGACTTGGAAAGACGACGCTATGCTGATTTTCGATGCGGAATGTCGGTTCAGAACCTAGGTGCCCAGATGAATGAAACCACCAGCGCGCCCAAACCGGCCAAGATCAGCCGCGCCGAGGCCAAGGCCGAACGCCGCCTTCAACTGATCGACGCCACGATCCATGCCATCTCTCGCTTTGGGCTCAGCGGCACCACGTTGGGAGTGGTGACCGAGATCGCCGGCGTGTCCGTCGGACTTGCCAACTTTCACTTCGAAAGCAAGGAACGGCTGTTCGAGACTGTTTTGAAACACCTGGCCGCCGAACAGCGCGCCCTGTGGCTGTCACGCCTACAGGGACCGGACCGCAGCAGTCAGGATCTTTTGCAGGCCATCATCGATTCCCGTTTTTCTGCCGCGATCTGCAAACCGGCAAAGCTGGCCGTCTGGTTCGCCTTCTACGGCGATGCCAGCGCCCGCGCGGTTTACCGCCGTGCCGTTGGCGACATGGATGACGAGCGGCTTGAGGCAACTGTCGCCATCCTCACCGAAATGATCCTTGATGCCGGATATACTGGCCTTGAACCAACCGAAGCGGCGCTGAGCATCGAGGCGCTTTTTGACGGGCTGTGGCTGAACATGCTGCTTTACCCTGCGGACTTTCGCCGCCCCATCTGCCGAAATCGCGCGATGAATGTCATCGCCGCCCTGTTTCCCAAACATTTCCAAAGAGTCACGGACGACAAGCAAGGACAGATAGAATGACCCGCGATCCCCGCTATGACATCTTGTTTCAGCCGGTAAAGATTGGCCCGGTGACCACAAAGAACCGATTCTATCAGGTGCCCCATTGCACCGGCATGGGCTGGGTGCGTCCGCGCACGCTGGCCGAAATGCGCGGCGTCAAGGCCGAGGGCGGCTGGGGCGTGGTTAATACCGAATACTGTTCGATTCACCCGACATCGGATGATCAGTTGCACATATCGGCGACTCTTTGGGATGACACGGATGTCCGCTCGCACCGGCTGATGACCGACAAGGTTCACGCGCATGGCGCGCTTGCGGGGGCCGAACTGTGGTTCGGCGGTTCGCGCTCGGCCAATCTTGCGACGCGACTGGTGTCCTTTGACGTGGCCGCCATGCCCAATTCGGTGGGCCATCCGTTCCAAAGCCGCGCGATGGACAAGGAAGACATCCGCAACCTGCGCCGTTGGCACCGCAACGCCGCCTTGCGCGCCAAGGCCGCCGAGTTCGATCTGGTCTATGTCTATGCCACGCACGGTTATCTTCTGGCGCATTTTCTGGACCCCGAAACCAACACAAGGTCCGACGAATACGGCGGCAGCCTGGAAAACCGCACCCGTCTGGTGCGCGAGTTGATCGAGGAAACCAAAGAGGCCGTGGGCGACCGCTGCGGCGTCGTCGTCCGCTTTGCCGCCGATGCCGAAACGGGCGAGGACGGCCAGCCGGTCCTTGGCGAACGGCAAGAGATGTTCGCCATGATGGCCGAAATGCCGGACCTTTGGGA
>CAIYZT010000132.1 GCA_903930735.1 uncultured Paracoccaceae bacterium
CCCTCAAAAAGCCTCCGGAAGCGGTCTCGAATATCGGCAGACAAGGGTTTGGGCATCGCGTGATCCTCCTGAACAGGATGAATCACAAACCAAGCCCCGTGGGAATCCCTGTCGATTCAACAAAAGCTGGAACCGCTTTAGGGCCGGCCTTTCCTGCCAATTCTTCTTAACTGCTTCTTTACCCATTGCCGGATAAGGTGAGTCGTGTCCGGAAGATTTCGGATGCTTGGAACGCTGCTTGCACACACGTACCAGACTACACCCCAGCGCCCTGCCCTTACCCGGCAGGGCGCACCCTTTTTGGGGCCGCCCCTTTAGGTAGTGGTGCGCAAAACCGCGCCGGGGTTCAAGATGCCATTCGGATCCAAGGCTGCCTTGATCGCCCGCATCGCCGCCAGCTTTCCCGGATCGCCATAACGCTCCAGATCCGGCATCTTGTGCCGCCCAAGGCCGTGCTCGGCCGAAACAGATCCGCCCAACTCGTCCACCAGATCGTGGACGGCCTTGGTCACGGCGGGGGCAAATTCGGCGACCTCTGCCCAGGAAGCGCCCTGCGGCGGAAAGACATTATAGTGCAGATTGCCGTCGCCCAGATGGCCAAAGGCATTGATCCGAAACGGGCCAATTCGGGCGATGGCCGCCGCCGCCCGCGGCAAAAAGCCCGCGATTTCGGACAGGGGCAGCGAGATATCATGGCTGGCGAGCGCGCCGATCTTGCGGTTCGCCTCGGGGATGGTCTCGCGGATCACCCAAAGCGCCGCCCTTTGCGATTGCGAGGTCGCGACAACGCCGTCACTGACCAGACCCAGCGCCGCGCCCTTGGCAAAAATCGCCTCTAGCGCGGCCTGCGCGGAGACATCTGGCGGCAGGCCGAGCTCGATCAAGACAAGCCATTCAGGAATCGGCGATAGTGGGCAACGCGGGGCAAAGCCCGCTTCCTGCAGAAAATCGATGCCCTGACGGTGCATCAGTTCAAAAGCCGAAATCAGCCCCGGCGCAAGGTCCTGCGCGAGGCCCAGCAGCTCCAGCGCCGCACCCAACGAAGGGAGTGCCAAAAGCGCCGTACCCTCCTGCGCCGGGCGCGGGTAAAGCCGCAAAGCGGCAGCGGTGATCACGCCAAGCGTGCCTTCGGAACCGATCAGCAAGTGGCGCAGATCATAGCCCGTGTTGTCTTTTCTCAGCCGTTTCAAACCGTTGATGATCGTGCCATCGGCCAGAACCGCCTCAATCCCCAAGACCAAGTCACGCGCATTGCCATAGCGCAGCACATTAACCCCGCCCGCATTTGTACCCAAAAGCCCTCCGATCCGGGCCGATCCTTCGGAGGCGAGTGAGAGCGGAAACAGACGCTCTACCCCCTGCGCCGCCGCCTGCACGTCGGTCAGAATCACCCCGGCCTCGGCCACCATAACGTTTTCACTGGGATAGACCGCGCGGATCTGCGCCATGGCCTCAACCGACAAGACCAGCGGGATCGGCCCCTCGGGCATCACCTGCCCGCCCACCAACCCCGTGCCCCCGGCATAGGGCACAACGCCAACGCGGGCCTGATGGCAGGCAGCCAAGATGCAGGAAACCTCTTGTACGTTGCGGGGCAAGACCACGGCCGCGCCCTGACCCTGCCAGCGGCCCCGGCGTTCTTCCAGATAGCGCGGCTCGGGTGGCGCCAGCCGGCCTTTGGGCAAAAGCCCCGCCAGATTGCGCAGAAACTCGGGGGAGGCATCGTTCAACATCGGGGCAGGATAACGCGCTAAACGCCTCACGACCAGTGCTTACCCGCCTCAATTTTTCTTCGAAAAATCAGGCTTCAGGGACTGATTTTTCGAAGGAAAATCGTTGCCAGAGCCGGCTGATCGTCAAGGAACATAGGCCGGGTTCAGCACGATCACTTGAGGTTTTTCCAGCAGCGTCTTGCGCGACAAGATCAGATCGGGCCGCGTGCTGATCTCGACCTCATATCCCGGCCCCATCGCCGCTACAAAGGCAGCCAACCCTTCGGCCGAAAACCAATGCATCGGCAAGACCACCCGCGCCCGCATCCGCCTGACCACCTCGGTCATGGTCTTTGTGTCCATGGTAAAGGCCCCATCCACCGGCACCATCACCACATCCACGCGCCCGATCGCTCCGAATTGCTCGTCACTCGGGATCTGGTGCAAGTGGCTCAGATGCACGATGCATAGACCCGCCGCTTCGAACAGAAACACCGAGTTGCCGTCCTTGCGCGCGCCCTCGCCAAAGGGGCCGCGCAGGTCCGTGGTCACATTGCGCACCGCGATGGAGCTTAGGTCCACCTCGATCCGGGGCGCGGCGCCAACCGGCCCCCAACCGCGCAGGATATGGGTAATGCGCGGATCGGGATTATCGGTGAAATGGGTCGAATGGGCGTTATTCATGGTCACGATATCGGGCACGATATCCGGATTTCCGATAAAGCCAGTATAGTCCGTCACCGCGATTTTGCCGTCCTGCGTGACGATGGCGAAACTTGCATGATCCAAATAGCGGATCAGAACCGAGTTCTCTTCTATCTCATCGCCAAAGGAGGCCGGCACCAGGTGGGACGGGCTCGAAGCCAACGCCAAGCAGGCCGAATCTGGACGGTCCGCCGCGAAAGCGGGGCCTTGCATCATCAGGCAAAGGAGGAGGACCAAGATCCGCATAGGGCAAAGCTAGCACGGCACGGCAATCAGAACAGGGCAAAAGGCACGAGACGTCAGAGCTTCGCCATTTCGGACAAAGCGCGCACCGTGTTCCAGTTGCGCGCCGTCGTGGTGGCCTTCATGAAACGCCCCAGCTTTTCCACCATAACCGACCGACCGATCCCGTCAGGCGCATGCAGATAGAACGCCTGCGCCGTCAGATGGAACCTTTCCGTGGTGGCCAGCGCCGCCAGTCCTTCGCTGTCCAACACCGAAGGTTCCGCCAAGAAAAAGACATGTACTTTTGCCCTGCCTCGTCACCTTCGCGGGCATAGGGACATGCGGCCTCAATGGCGCTAAACTCTTGCGGGGTATAAAGAAAAATCGCTGAGGTCTGGCTGAACTTGCCCATCAGCATGGCGCCGATCGCGCCCTTCAGGTCCGGCAGCCCAGGATCGTCAAATACGGCATTTCCCGACTGGATATAGCAGCGCACGCGGCCCAGGCCCAGCCCTGCCAGAGCCTCCCGAAACGGCACCATGGGCAGCTTGACACCCCCCAATTTCACACCGCACAGCATCACGATTTTAGGGGCCATCTGGGCCTCCCCGGCACTGCCCCCGCATGTCAACCAACATCGGTGCGTCCGCGCCGGTCGCCGCGCAGGTTGGCATAAAGGACATGATTTCGCCAGCGCCCGGCGATCTGCAGATAGCTTTGCGCCACGCCCTCGTATTTGAACCCCGATTTTTCCAAAACTCCGCGACTGGCCAGGTTTTCGGGCAGACAAGCGCTCTCAATCCGGCTCAGGTCAAGCGCGGTAAAGGCGTGATGCACCATGGCCAGCACCGCCTCGCGCATATAGCCCTGCCGCGCATGCGGCGCCCCAATCCAATAGCCCATGGTTCCGGCCTGGGCAGGGCCGCGCCGGATGTTATCCAGCGTGATGGCCCCCAAAAGCACCTGATCGCGGCGGCGAAACAGCAGCATCGGCAAGGCGCTGCCTTGGGTTTGCGCCCGCTGAGCCCAATAAACGCGGTTGGTAAAAGCGCGGCGCGTCAGGTGATCGACGGCCCAGACCGGCTCCCATGGCGTCAGATGGGCGGCGGAGGCTTCGCGCAACTCCGCCCATTGGTGCCAATCGGAATGATCCGGCAGGCGCAGGCTCATCCGCTCTGTCTCAATCTTCGGAGGGCGCTTGCGGCCCAGCAGAGCACCCAGCATCAACTGGCCAGTCTTTCCCGCAGCGCCTCCAGCGCCGGGGCGGCCGACACCGGGCCATAAAGCGCCATGGCCGCGCTCGCACTGCAAAGCTCGCCCGCATAGCGGCGCACATCAGCGAGCGTTACGGCGTCGATTCGGGCCACGGCCTCGTCAATCCCCGGCACGCGCCCATAGATCGCGAGCAACCGCGCGATACGCTCGGCGCGGCTGGAGGGGCTTTCGAGCCCCATCAGCATCCCCGCCTTGATCTGCGCCCTCGCCCGCGCCACCTCAGGCTCGGACATGTCATCGGCGGCGCGTTTCAACTCATCGACGCACAGCCCCATCAGATCGGAAACCTCAGCGGCCGAAGTGCCGGCATAGATCGTGATCTGGCCGGCGTCCTCATAGGCGCCGGATTGGGCAAAGATCGAATAGCACAGACCACGCTCTTCGCGGATCTTCTGAAACAGGCGCGAGGACATGCCGCCGCCCATCGCCATCGAATAAAGCTGCGCGGTATAGACATCCGCATGGCGGTAACCGGGGGCATCAAAAGCCATGGCAAAATGGACCTGCTCCAGATCCTTGATCTCGCGCCGTTCGGTGCCGATGAATTTTGCCGGCTCGAACATCCGCTGCTTTTGCGCCTTCAGCCCGCCAAAGATCCCCTCGGCCTGACGCACGATGGCGTCGTGATCGACCCCGCCAGCGGCGGCGAGGATCATCTGTTCGGGTCCGTAATTTTCAGCGACAAAGGCCTTCAGATCCTTGGCTTTGAAGGCCGATACCTTTTCAGCGGGACCGAGGATCGTGCGGCCGAAGCTTTGATCGGGATAACAGACCTCTTGCAGCCAATCAAAGATGATATCGTCGGGCGTGTCCAAAGCCTGCCCGATCTCCTGCAAGATCACATGGCGTTCGGTTTCGATATCGGCCTTGCCAAACACCGGGTTCAGCACAATATCGCCAATCACATCCAGCGCCAGCGCCACATCATCTTGCAGCACGCGGGCGTAATAGGCGGTCATCTCGCGGCTGGTATAGGCGTTGATATAGCCGCCAACATCCTCAATTTCCTCGGCAATTTGCAACGCCGTGCGCCGTTTGGTGCCCTTGAAAGCCATATGTTCAAGAAAATGCGCGATGCCGTTCTGTTCGGGCGCCTCATGACGCCCGCCCGCCATGACCCAGACCCCCGCGCTTGCCGATTGCAGCCCCGGCATATGCTCGGTCACGATGCGAAAGCCGTTGGGCAGGGTCGTCAGGCGGGTGGTCGCGCTCATCTTTGGGCAATCCTTTCGCGGATCAGGCTCTGGATGGCTTTAAGATCATTCGGCAGCCTTGTCACGCGCTCTGGGCGTTCCATCAGATCGGCCAGATGCGGCGGCAGGGCGGGACGGCTGCCCATGGCGGTCTCCACGGCGTCGGGGAATTTGGCCGGATGGGCGGTGGCGAGCGTGATCATCGGCGCCGCGCCCAAATGCGCCTGCGCCACATGCACCCCGACGGCCGAATGGGGGCACAGAATCTCGCCGGTTCGGGCATAGGTCTGGGCGATGGTGGACAGCGTTTCGGGCTCGTCGCAGCGCCCGGAGGCAAAACTTTCGCGCAGGGTATGGAACGCGCCCTGCGACAGGGTAAAGCCGCCTGTTGCCATCTGCGCCATCAAGTCGGAAATCGCCGCCCCGTCGCGTCCATAGGCGTCGAACAGCGCCCGCTCGAAATTGGACGAGACCTGAATATCCATCGAAGGGCTGATCGAGGGCTTAACGCCGTTTGTGTAATGAGTGCCGGTGCGCAGCGCCCGGTCGAGAATGTCGTTTTGGTTGGTGGCGATCACCAGACGGTTGATCGGCAGGCCCATCTTGCGGGCGATGGAGCCGGCAAAGATATCGCCGAAATTGCCGGTTGGAACGGTGAAATCCACCGCTCGGTGCGGTGCGCCAAGGCTCAACGCGCTGGAAAAGTAATAGACGACCTGCGCCAGAACCCGCGCCCAGTTGATCGAATTGACCCCGGCGAGCCGCACCCCGTCGCGGAAGTCGAAATCGTTGAACATCGCCTTCACATGGGCCTGCGCATCGTCAAAATCGCCATCGATGGCAAGGGCATGCACGTTTGGCTCGGTCGGCGTGGTCATCTGGCGGCGCTGCACGGGCGAGACGCGACCATGGGGATAAAGGATGAAAACTTCGACATTGGCGAGGCCGCGAAAGGCCTCCATCGCGGCCGAACCGGTATCGCCCGAGGTCGCACCCACGATGGTGATCCGCTCGCCGGTTTTGTCGAGCGCGGCCTGCATCATCTGCCCGATAAGCTGCATGGCGAAGTCTTTGAAGGCGAGGGTCGGCCCGTGAAACAGCTCCAGCAGGAAATGGTTTGGCGCCAGTTGGACGAGGGGCGCGCGCGCGGCATGGTTGAAACCAGAGTAGGATTTGGCGATCAATCCCTTGAATTCGTCATCGCCAAAAAACCCGCCAAGATAGGGCTGCATGACCGCAAAGGCGATGTCCTCATAGCTTTTGCCGGCCAAGGCCGCGATTTGATCATGCGTCATCACCGGCACGACCTGCGGCACATAAAGCCCGCCATCGCGGGCCAGCCCGGTCATCATCGCTTCGCCGAAACTTAGTTCCGGGGCCGCGCCCCTAGTCGAGATATACCGCATTCAGCCCTCTAAACCGTTCTACGTTTGATCCGCCACAGCAGATAAAGGCTCATCACCGCCCAGACAATGGCCAGCAAGTACCAGGTGATCGCATAGCCCCAATGGTCATTGGGTATAGACCGGCTATCCACCGGCATCGGTGTGATCGCGTCACCGGTCGGCTCACGCGCGACAATAAATGTCGCCTCCGCGTTCAGCGCGGCGGCCATGGCGGGGACATCGCGGGCGAACCATAGGCCGGACTTGGGATCCGGCGGCGGGGTATATTGGTTGGAGTCCACCGGCCAATGCAGGTTGCCGACCACGCGGACGGGTTTGACCGGGCGCAGTTTGGCGCGGTCTGTTTCCAGCAAAAATCCGCGATCGATCAGGATCCGGCGTCCGTCACCCGTCAGATAGGCCTCGATAATCTGAACGCCGGGCGATGCGCCGACCTGGCCCGCCAGAACTTCGATAAATTCGCCGGTAAAGGTGCCGGTCACGAATACTGGGCGGTATTTATCGTTTGCGGGATCGGGCGCTGGCATCAGGGCCACAGGCTCTGCCACGATCATGGCGTCGATCTGCGCCAAAATGCCTGCTTTCCAGGCCATGCGCTGCACCTGCCAATTGCCAAGACCAATCAGCACGGCACAGCCGAGGACCCCCAAAAGGATCGGAAATATCATCCGGCGCAGCATGAGGAGGCTCCGATAAATGAACAACGCGGGCCTGCACGCCCGCGTTGAAGTCAACTTAGCGCAGGATCACTGACCCCAGACATAGACGGCGGCAAAGAGGAACAGCCAGACCACATCCACAAAGTGCCAGTACCAAGCCGCCGCCTCGAACCCGATATGCTGTTCTGGCGTGAAATGGCCCCTGAGCGCGCGGATCAGGCAGACGGTCAGGAAGATCGAGCCGATCAGGACGTGGAAGCCGTGAAAGCCGGTCGCCATGAAGAAGGACGCGCCATAGATATTGCCCGCAAAACCAAAGGCGGCGTGGCTGTATTCATAGGCCTGAAACGCGGTGAAGAGCGAGCCCAGAATGACGGCGATGATCAGGCCATTGACCAGATCCTTGCGATTATTTTCATGCACGAGGGCATGGTGCGCCCAGGTCGCGGCGCAGCCCGACAACAGCAAGATCAGGGTATTGATCAGCGGCAGGTGCCAGGGGTCAAAGGTTTCAATCCCGGCGGGCGGCCAGATGCCGTCGATCGCTGGCGACAAGGGCCCCATCGGGTAGAGCGCATGCTTGAAGAAGGTCCAGAACCAGGCGGCAAAGAACATGACCTCGGACATGATGAACAAGATGAAGCCGTAGCGCAGGCCAATGCGCACGACTGGCGTGTGATCGCCGGTCTGGCCCTCGTGAACGACCTCGCTCCACCAGGCGAACATGGTGTAAAGGACCCCGACAAAACCGATCAGCCCCATCCATGGGCCCGAGCCATGCATCCAAAGCACCGAGCCATAGAGCATGATAAAGGCGCAGACCGCCCCGAAGAAGGGCCAGATCGATGGCGGAAGAATGTGGTAATCGTGGTTCTTGGCCTGTGCCATGATCGGTCCCTCGTTTATTTGGTCCAGCGCGTGCTGAACTTTTTTCGGCTGCACCGGGCAAAACGCTGCGCGCATGCGTCCGGGGTGGTTTTGGTTTTTCATCGCCTTCAAGCTGTTTAGGCCGCAAGGAGCATCGGATTAGTTTACGGCAGGCTGCCCATCCGCTTCAAGCGCTGCTTGTGCGTCCGGCAGGGGGATTTCGAAAAATGTATAGGACAGGGTGATCTCGGCGATCTGACTGGCCTCGGGATTGGTCATGATGTCGGGGTCGATATAGAAGGAGACCGGCATGACCACCCGCTCCCCGGGCTGCAGGACCTGTTCGGTAAAGCAAAAGCATTCGACCTTGATGAAATAGCCGCCCGCCTGATCCGGCGCGACGTTATAGCTGGCTTGCCCCGCAATCACGCGGTCGGTGGGGTTGTAAGCCTCGTAAAAAGCCAGAGCGTTTTCGCCGATACGCAGGGTCATATGGGTCTGCTGGGGTTTGAATTCCCAAGCCAGTGCCGGGTCTTTGGAGGCGTCAAACAGGATCTTTATCTGCCGGTCAAGAACCTCGGTAGAGGCCGTTTCGGCCACCCCGGTCGTGCCGCCAAAGCCCGTTACCTGGCAGAACCAGGCGTAAAAAGGCACTGCGGCAAAAGAGAGCGACAGCATCAGCGCCGCCACCCCGCCCAAAAGCGCAGCTGTTCTGGTCTGAGGGGTCACGATCCGGCCTCCACTTGCGGGGCGGGCTTGCCGTCGTTTTGGTGCAGCACCGCGCCTTGGGTGACCTTGACCACCGTCAGCGCAAAAACCAGCGCAACAAAGCCCAAAAGCACGATGCCAAGGCCCAGATTACGCGAAAAGCGCTTTACATGCATCTCATGTGGCGCGCGGAATGTCATATCACCAGCCCCCTAGACCGTAGGATTTCAAAGCTGCTTCCAGCAGGAACGCGCTGAAATGCAGGAAAAGATAGATCAGCGAAAAGCGGAAGAAAGCCTTTTCAACCCTATAGCTATCCGCTTCGGCAGCGGATTCTTCACGCCGCCAGATCACAAAAGCGCCGCGCAGAAACTCGACATTCAGCAGCACGGCCACCGCCAGATAGGCCGGCCCGCCGATCGAGGTGAACGCAGCCCCCAGCGCCACCGGCACCAGCGCCACCGTGTACCACCAGATATGGGCGCGCGTCACTTTTCGTCCATGGGTGACGGTCAGCATCGGCACCCCGGCGTCGGCGTAATCGGACTTCATGAACAGCGCCAGCGCCCAGAAATGCGGCGGCGTCCAGACAAAGATCAGCATGAACATCAGCACGGATTCGAGGCCAATCTGCCCGGTGGCCGCCGCCCAGCCGATCATCGGCGGAAAGGCCCCGGCCGCGCCGCCGATCACGATGTTCTGCGGCGTCGTGCGCTTGAGCCACATCGAATAGACAACGGCGTAAAAGAAGATGGTAAAGGCCAGCAGCCCGGCCGCCAAAAGGTTGGTCGCAAGCCCCAGCATCACCACCGAAATCCCCGACAGCGCCATGCCAAGGCCCAAAGCCTCGCCCGACGCGATCCGTCCCGAAGGGATCGGGCGGCTGGCGGTCCGGCGCATCAGAACATCGATATCGGCGTCCCACCACATGTTCAACGCGCCCGAGGCCCCTGCCCCCAGCGCAATGAACAAAA
>CAIYZT010000133.1 GCA_903930735.1 uncultured Paracoccaceae bacterium
CCCAGAACCAGCAATGGCGGGCCGCCTTTTCCGAGGGCCAATTCCCACAGGATCACCCAGCTCGGCACCAGATAGGTATAGGCCATGACCTTGGCCGAGGGCAGGCGCAGGCTGGCGAATTGCAGCAGGATAAAGGTCGCCCCGGTCGCCGCCACAGCCGCATAGATCAGACAGATCCAGACGATCCCCGGAAGCTGGGTCCAATCCGTGGCAACCACGTCCTGCCAGCCCCAAAGCGCGACCATGACGGCCCCGCCCAGCATGGTGCCGCTGGCAAAAACCACCGCCGTCTCGCCCCGGTTCAGGTGGCGCACCAGCGGGGTATAAAGGGCATGGGCGATGCATCCGGCGAAAAATAACTGCTCGCCGTAGCCGACTTTCCACGCCAATAGCGCGCCTAGATCGGCCCGAAAGATCACCCAGAGCGCGCCCGCGCCCCCCAAGGCCAGCGCGCCGGCCATCCGCAGCGTCAGGCGCTGGCGCATCAGCGCCCAGCCAAAGCCCGCAGACATCAGCGGCGTCAGGGTAAAGACCGCCGCCATCGACACCGCCCCCGCGGTTTTCAGCCCTTCGAACATCAGCACGAAATAGATGCCCATTAGCCCGCCCAGCACCCCATAGCGCCAGGCCGCGTTAAGTGCCTCGCGCGGGATGCCCCGGCTCAGCGCCGCCGCCCCGCCGACCATCAAGGTCGAAAGGCAAAAACGCCCGACGGTCATTGCCTCGGGCGCGATAAAAGGCGCGGCCAGATGGCCGAGCGAAAAGGACCCCGCCACCAGCGCCGAAAAAGTCACCATCGCCAGATGGGCGCGCTGAGCTGGTTTCAGCACCCGGGCCATCCCGCCGATGCTGCCTTCAGGACCGAGACAAAACTTTGCACTTTCAAGGTCCGGTGCAGATCGACATGGGTGACGATCCACAGGGCGCTGTCCCATTCCGGCAGGGAAGGCATCACCTCGACCAGATCAGGGTTTTGCGCGGCCAGCCGCTGCACCATGAACCCGATGCCCAGACCGGCGGTCAGCGCGGCATTGCTGGCGGCGGGCTCGTTGGCGCGAAAGGTGATGGCCTGAGGCGGGACGGTATTTTTCAGCCATTTCGAAAACGGCGCCCGCGCTTCGGTACCGTCAGAGCCAATAAAGCGGTGATCCTTGAACTCCTCGGGCCCTTTGGGCAGGCCATGCAACGCGATATAGCTGCGCGAGGCGTAAAGACCGGAGCGCAATTTGACCAAGGGCTGCACGACATTATCGGGCTCTTGGGGGGCGGCGCCGGCGCGGATCGCCACATGCGCCTCGCCGTAATCCAGCCGGAAGACGCGCATATCGGTCAGATAGCGGATGATGACCTGCGGATAGGCCTCTTGATAGCTGGCAAAGACCGGCGATAGCATCTCGCCTATCCCGGTGATCGAGGTAACGACCAGCTCGCCCGCAACCGTCTCGCCCTGACCCTTGATTCGGCTGGACAATTGGCCGAACTGCTCTTCGGTGGTATGCGCCACGGCCATCAGATCGCGCCCGGCCTCGGTCGGGGTATAACCGCGTGCATGGCGCTGAAACAGCTTGGTGCCCATGCGCCGTTCCAGCGCGTCGATATGGCGGATGACGGTGGCGTGATGCACGCCCAAAACCTCAGCCGCGCCGGACACCGTGCCGATGCGCGCCACTTGCAACGCCGTTCGAATTTCATCCCAGTTGTCCATTTGGCAACCCACTTGTGCGCCGATGCACAGAGAAAAGCCCGCCGCAGACTGATTTGCAAGGGGAATTGCCAGTCTGGTCGGCGTATGGTGCGCGTCCCGCCCGCGTAGGTCATCCGTCCCGACAGGCGCACGCCCGGCAAAGGCCGCGTCAACCCTTTGCGGTGCAGGATGATGCCCTGACCGCGCCCCCCCAAAAATGAGGCCCAGACGATGGCGACAAAGAAACAGACCGACTTTGCCTTTCACCAGTTGGGCCAAGTTCTGCGCGATCTGGAAACTGACCTGCGCTGGAAACTGGATGGGTCGGTGCGGATACCGGAGGCCTGGCACCAGATCGCCCAAGGCCGGCAAGAGCCCGCGAAGGCCAAGGTCACCCTGCGGATTGATGCGGATGTGATCGCCTTTTTCCGGTCGATGGGGCAGGGGCACCTGACGCGGATGAACGCGGTGCTGCGGGCCTTCATGCTGGCGCGGTTGGCGGAGGTGGTGAAGGGCGAGGCGGAGTATCAGCTGTCACCGAAAGAGACGATGTCGCGCCTGCGCGGGGAATTGGCGGCGGTCATGGACGCGCAAGACCGCAGCGCAAAAGCCGCCGAGGACGAGATGGCGCAGGCGGCGAAGTATTTCCCGACGCTGAGGAAGCTGAAGCCGCTGTGGGAGGATAAGACGGGGGGGTGAGGGGGGGTAGCAAAAGGGGGACGTTCGAAGGAAATTCGGTGAACGGCAGCTTCGAGCCCGAAGCAGCCGGTCAACTGTCTTTGAGTAGATGCTTGCAGCCTTTGGCTGAACGGGGCAGAAGCTGCCCTTGACCAGATGCGGCTTTCGCTGATTTGTACAAGTTGGAGATTCTATCTGGAGATTAATACGATGCCTCAGTGGCTTGTTGACTTAACCCAACCTCAAGCCACACTTGGTTCAGGCGCTATCACGTTTTTGGGTGCTATAGCTGCGGTTTTGCTCGGTTGGTGGTTGTTCAGTGGAAAAGTTAGGGATATCAAATCCGCGCTTGACACAACCGATAAGTTGCTGGCGGACCATCAGCAACGAGTTCAGCAATCACTCTCGGACATCGAAGAAAAGCTAAGTGGCCTAACCGCTAGCACAGCTCAAATAAGGGCAGATGTTTCTGACAAACAAGCAATTGAAGACCAAGCGATTGAAGAAGAGGTGCGCGGCGAGCCGGGCAAGCAGGCTGGGCAAGTTGAACTTACATTTGATCACCTAGTCTCGAGTTGGCATAGAGTGCGGGATCGTCTCGAGGAAATGGCGTCAGATTCGCGGATCGATGGCAGAACTGCCGCAAAGTATTCGCGGATTGATCGCCGAAAATACGCCGATCTCGTCGCTTCGCTGCACAAAGATGGCTACCTGTTGGGCGAAGGGGAAAAGTTCCTTGAAGCTGCTCATATTTGGGCTTCGCATCGTTCAAGAAAGAAGAAGCCATCTCAAGAAACCATCCAAAGGATGATTGATTTGGAACTTCTCCTTGCGCCAGTAGACAATAGCTAAAGACTACATGCATATCCTTAAGAGGGCCTTTCAGCGAGTGACCGCTTTGTCCGCATAGCCGACGTTAATGCCCCCCCCAGCCCCTCCCCACGAGGGGGAGGGGAGGTGCCCTTTCGGGGTGGAGGTGCGCTTTGGGGAAGGGGTGCCGCGGGGTGGGTGCTTCTCCCCCTTCCTTTATTGACTCTTCGC
>CAIYZT010000134.1 GCA_903930735.1 uncultured Paracoccaceae bacterium
AATCGAGAACATGTTCGGAAAGCTGAAGGACTGGCGACGCATCCACACTCGTTACGACCGCTGCGCACACACCTTCATGTCCGCAATAGCAATCGCCGCCGTTGTCATCTTCTGGTTATGATCAATGAGTCCTGAGCCTAGCACGTCACCCATCCCGGCGGGCGCAACTACGATACTTTTCCGGTTAACAGCAACGAAGCCGAGGCGCGGCGTCTTGCCCGTTTCCAGCCGCACGGTCATAGTGACGTCGCCTACACACCCCAAGCCGAAACCCCGCACCCAGAGTTTCCGATGACCCTTGATCTGCGCCGGACCGCCCGCCTTTGACGGCTGAAAGACCCAAACGCGCGCCCGTCGATACCCAGCTTTTTGCGCGGTATCGCCCGCTGGGCGCTGTGCCCGATGAACTGATAGACAGCGCGGGCGTCATGCGCCCCGCCTGGGCAGGGCTGATCGCGCATCTGTTCGGGCAAAGCGTGGCGCAGCTGGCCGAGGCCTTTGCGCGCGGCGATCAGCATCTGGCCGACAGCGGCGTTTTCTTTCGCAAATCTGGCGATACCGCTGGCGTGGGCCGCGATTGGCCCTTTAGCCCGGTGCCGATCATCCTGCCGCAATCGGACTGGACCGCTATCGAGACTGGGCTGATCCAGCGCGCCGATCTGCTGGAGCGGCTCATGGCCGATCTTTACGGCCCCAACACCCTGATCGCCGGGGGCCATCTGCCCGCCAGCCTGATCGCCGAAAGCCCCGAATGGCTGCGCCCTCTGGTCGGGGTAGTGCCTGCATCTGGCCATTTCCTGCACTTCATGGCCTTTGAAATCAGGCGCGGGCCGGATGGGCGCTGGTGGGTGTTGTCGGACCGCACCGATGCCCCTTCGGGCGCGGGGTTTGCGCTGGAAAACCGCGTGGCCGCCACCCGCGTCTTTCCCAAGCTTTATGGCAGCATGCCGGTCCACCGCCTCGCTGGTTTCTTCCGCGCCTTTCGCGGTGCGCTCGAATCCCTGCGCCGCAACCCCTCTGCGCGCCTCGGCATCCTGACGCCGGGCCCGATGACCGATACCTATTACGAACAGGCCTATATCGCGCGCTTTCTGGGCATCACCCTGCTGGAGGGCGAGGATCTGAGCGTCGAGGACGGCCAGCTTTGGGTGCGCACGGTCGAGGGGCTGGCGCCGGTTGACGTGCTATGGCGGCGGATGGACGGGATCTGGGCCGACCCGATGGAGCTGCGCGAAGACAGCCACCTGGGCACGCCGGGGCTGGTCTCGGCGGTGCGCCAAGGCTCGGTGACTTTGGTGAATGCGCTGGGCGCGGGGGTGCTGGAAGCGCAGGCGCTGATGGCCTTCCTGCCCAAAATCGCGCCGGTTCTGACGGGCCACGACCTGATCATCCCCAACGTGGCGACCTGGTGGTGCGGGCAAGAGGCCGAACTGGCCCATGTGCGCGCCCATGTCGCCCGCATGATGATCGGCCCGGCAATGGCGACGCGGATGCCCATTGAAGCCAAGGGCCGCCACGCGATTGCCGGCGAGATGCGCGGCGGCGGGGGCACGGCCGATGTCTGGGTGGTCAGCGGCGCCCCCGTCGAAACCAACACCCTGCTGGAGCCGCCCAGCGCTGGTTTTATCCCCGCCGAGGCCGGCCCGCTGCCGGCCCGCGCCGCCGAAAATCTTTTCTGGCTGGGCCGCTATCTCGAACGCACCGAGGGCCTCTTTCGCCTGATCAGCGCCTATCACAGCCGGTCGGACGTGGCGGCCAGCGCGCCCCTTTTGACCACGATCCGCAAACATCTGCTCAGCTACGATGTAAAGGCCGAACAGGCCTTTCCCGCTGGGCTGAGCGCGTCGCTCGCCTCGGCGGTCTATAGCGCCAGCCAGATCCGCGACCGGTCCAGCACCGATGGTTGGGCGGCGCTGAAGGATATGGAAAAATCCATGGCCCGCATCGCCACCACCACCAAACCCGGCAATGACGCCGCCCAGGTGATGAGCGTGATGCTGCGCAAGATCTCGGAGTTTTCGGGGCTGGTGAATGAAAACATGTACCGCGCCACCGGCTGGCAGTTTCTGACCATCGGCCGCTCGCTGGAACGCGCCGCGATGATGAGCGATCTTTTGGCCCGCGTGGCGGGGCCTGATTGCCCGGCGGGCGGGCTCGATCTGGCGATTGAGGTCGGCGATAGCGTGATGATCCACCG
>CAIYZT010000135.1 GCA_903930735.1 uncultured Paracoccaceae bacterium
ATATCGGTATCAAAATTCCAGGCGCTGCCCACCTGCCCGCTGGAGGGCGAAAAGGCGATGGCGGCGAACAGACCTTCGGCTTGCGCTGCAAAGGGTTGCAGCAAAAAGGCCAGCCCTGCGCCCAGAATTATGGATTTTTGCTGCATATCTTGACCCTAAGCTCCCATTTATTAGGGAGCGCCGTGATTTGCCTGTCAAGGCGCGCGCGCTGCCTCCGTTTCGCGCCAAATCAACGGCCGAACGGCCAAAATGACCGCTGCAAGGTGCTTTTCTTTTTGAAAAACCCACATTAGGGTCGCGATCAGGACAACGGTCCAAATAGGGAGACTTAAAATGAAAAAAATTCTGCTGGCCTCGGCCGCAGTTGTTGCTCTGGCGGGTTTCGCCAAGGCTGAAGACGTAAAGCTGGGCATCCTGATCGGCTTTACCGGACCCATCGAATCGCTGACCGGTCACATGGCCAATGCTGCCGAAATGGCGATGGCTGAAGTGAATGCTTCGGGCAAATCGGCTTACAACTTCGTTTCGGTTCGCGCCGACTCGACCTGTGTTGACGCCGCTGCAGCCCAAGCCGCTGCTGAGCGTCTGGTGACCGCTGAAGGCATCAAAGGCATGATCGGCGGCGACTGCTCGGGTGTTACCCGCGCTGTTCTGCAGAACGTGGCCCGCCCGAACGGCATCGTGATGGTTTCGCCTTCGGCAACCTCGCCGGCGCTGACCGCTGACGAAGATGACGGCCTGTTCTTCCGCACCGCGCCTTCGGACGCACGTGAGGGCGAAGTCATGGCTGACATCTTGATGGAAAAGGGCGTCAAGTCGATCGCTCTGACCTATTCGAACAGCGACTACGGCAAGGGTCTGGCTGAAGCGATCGCTTCCGCTTTCACCGCCAAGGGCGGCGTTGTGACCATCAACGCAGCGCATGACGACGGCAAGGCCGACTATTCGGCTGAAGTCGCGGCACTGGCTTCGGCTGGCGGCGATCTGCTGGTTGTTGCGGGCTACCTCGACCAGGGCGGCAAGGGCATCATCCAAGCCTCGCTCGATTCGGGCGCCTTCTCGCAGTTCGGTCTGCCAGGCGGCATGGTAGGCGACAGCCTTCCGCTCGCCATCGGTCCGGCTCTGGACGGCTCCTACGGCCAGGTTGCGGCTTCGGACAGCGCCGGTGCGGCTATTCTGCTGGAAATGGGCGCAGCGGCGGCAACGGCGTTTGACGGCTCTTCGCCTTACACCAACGAAAGCTATGACGCAGCGGCGCTGATCATGCTGGCGATGGCGGCTTCGGGTTCGACCGACGGCAAGGTTTACAAGGACAAGCTCCTTGAAATCGCCAACGGTCCGGCTGACGGTTCGGGCGTTGTTATCCAGCCAGGTGAGTTGGGCAAGGCACTGGAGCTGATCGCTGCAGGCACGGCCATCAACTACGAAGGCGCTTCGGGCGTGACCTTGATCGGTCCGGGCGAATCGGCTGGCCGTTACAGGCAGTTCGAGATCAAAGCGGGCGCTTACGAAACCGTCATCTTCCGTTAATCTGATCGCTAAGGTGAATTTGGCACGGCCCGGGGCTGCTCGCTCCGGGCCGTGGCTACAAAAGGGGCCGACTTCGGGCAAACCGGACGGCGAATCTGCCACCTGACAGGGGTAAACATGATCAAGGTTGAAAACCTGCATCGCCATTTTGGCGGCTTTCGGGCTGTTGATGGGGCCAGTCTTGAGATCAAGAGCGGCTTGATCACCGGGTTGATCGGTCCCAATGGTGCCGGAAAAACCACTTTATTCAATGTGATCGCCGGACGGCTTGGGCCGACCAGCGGCAAGGTGTCGATGGCGGGCGAGGATATCACCGGCCTGCCGCCGCATGTTCTGTTTGGCAAGGGCCTGCTGCGCACCTTTCAGATCGCACATGAATTCGGCTCGATGTCGGTGCGCGAAAACCTGATGATGGTCCCCGCGCGCCAATCGGGCGAGAGCCTGATGAACGCCATGTTCCGGCGCGGCGCGGTCGCCGCCGAGGAGCGCGCCTTGCGGCAAAAGGCCGACGAGGTGCTTGAATTTCTGACGATTACCCATTTGGCCGACCAGAAAGCGTCGATGATTTCCGGCGGGCAGAAAAAGCTGCTGGAGTTGGGCCGCACCATGATGGTCGATGCCAGAATCGTGTTTCTGGATGAGGTCGGCGCAGGCGTGAACCGCACGCTGCTGAACACGATCGGCGATGCGATCCTGCGGCTCAACAAAGAGCGCGGTTATACCTTTTGCGTGATCGAACATGACATGGATTTCATCGGCAAGATCTGTGGCCCGGTGATTTGCATGGCCGAGGGCAAGGTGCTGTCGCAAGGCACGCTGCAGCAGGTCAAGAACGATGAGCGCGTTATCGAAGCCTATCTGGGCACAGGATTGAAGAACAAACTGAAATTGGAGGCCGCGCATGGCTGAGCCGTTTTTGATTGGCGAGGCGATGACAGGCGGTTATGGCGCGGTTGATATTCTGCACGGATGTACAATTGCCGTTGAAAAGGGCGAAATCGCGGTGATCGTCGGCCCGAATGGCGCCGGCAAATCCACCGCGATGAAAGCGGTCTTTGGCATGTTGAACCTGCGTTCGGGCCATGTTCGGCTGGCGGGCGAGGATATCACCGCGCTCAGCCCGCAGGGTCGGGTGCGCAAAGGCATGGGTTTTGTCCCCCAGACCAGCAATATCTTCACCACGATGACGGTCCAAGAAAACCTGGAAATGGGCGCCTTCATCCGCACCGACGAGATCGCCGATACCATGGCGCAGATCTATGATCTGTTCCCGATCCTCAAGCAAAAGCGGTTTCAGGCGGCGGGCGAATTGTCAGGCGGTCAGCGTCAGCAGGTCGCCGTGGGCCGCGCGCTGATGACCCAGCCCAAGGTCTTGATGCTCGACGAGCCGACAGCGGGCGTCAGCCCGATCGTCATGGACGAATTGTTTGACCGTATCATCGAGATCGCCCGCAGCGGAATCTCGATCCTGATGGTGGAACAAAACGCGCGACAAGCACTTGAAATCGCTGATAAAGGGTATGTTCTTGTGCAGGGTTCCAACCGTTTCACCGACACCGGAAAGGCCCTTTTGGCCGACCCCGAGGTCCGCCGTTCTTTCCTGGGGGGCTGAGATATGGACCTGCTCAATGCTCTGGTCGCGATCCTGAATTACATCGTCATTCCCGGCGCAACCTATGGCAGCCAACTGGCGCTGGGGGCGCTGGGGATCACGCTGATCTTTGCCGTTCTGCGGTTTTCCAACTTTGCCCATGGCGATACCATGGCCTTTGGCACCGCTTTCGTGATCCTGTTCACCTGGGGCTTTCAGGCGCTTGGGCTCGGCTTTGGCCCGCTGCCAACCGCGCTTTTGGCCCTGCCCTTTGGCATCTTGGTGACCATCGCCTTGGTTCTGACCACCGACCGCGTCGTCTACCGATTTTACCGAAAGCAAAAGGTGGCCTCGATTATCGTGGTGATTGTCTCTGCCGGGGTCATGTTCGTGACCAACGGCATGGTGCGCCTGATCATTGGCACGGAGGAGCGCAACTTTGCCGATGGCGCCAAATTTGTCCTAGACCCCAAGACCTTTAAGCAGGTGACGGGACTGGCCGAGCCTTTGGCGATCAAGGTGACCTCGGCGGTGACCCTGAGCGTGGCCGTTCTATGCGTCGTGGCCCTGTTTTGGTTCCTGCAGCGCACGCGCACCGGCAAATCGATGCGCGCCTTTTCGGATAACGAAGACCTTGCGCTGCTGTCGGGCATCAACCCCGACCGCGTGGTTCAGGTGACCTGGATCATTGCGGCCAGCCTCGCGGTGATCGCGGGCACGCTTTACGGCCTCGACAAAAGCTTTCGCCCCGGCATCTATTTTGGCCTGATGCTGCCGATCTTTGCGGCGGCGGTGGTGGGTGGCCTTGGAAGCCCGATCGGCGCGATCGCCGGCGGCTTTATCGTCGCCTTCTCCGAGGTTTTCGTGACCTATGCCTGGAAAAAAGTCGCGGGCTATGTCGTGCCGACCGACTGGCTTCCCGATGGCTTGATCCAGATCCTGTCCACCGACTACAAGGTTGCGGTCAGTTTCAGCATCCTGATCATCGTGCTGCTCTTCAAACCCACCGGCCTGTTCAAGCGATAGGAACCTCACATGAACCGCAATCTTTGGCTCTTTGCTGGCGTCGCTGTGCTCTATCTCTTTACGGGGATGTTCTACAGCTGGAACCTGACGCTGAACATTCTAAACCTTGGAATTCTTTCAGCTATCATGGCGCTGGGGGTGAATATCCAATGGGGCTATGCGGGGCTGTTCTCGACCGGGGTCGTTGGATCCGTTGCGCTCGGCGGGCTGGCGGTGGTGCTGATTTCCGGCAATCCGGTGCCCGAAGGTTTTGCCGCTGGCGGGACGCGAATTTTCTCCGCCCTCGCCTTTGCCGTCGTCGTGATTGCGGCCATCAGCCTGACCTATCGGCGCATGGCGCCGGGGCGGGTGCGTTCGGTAGCGATCATTCTGGCGATGATCGTGGCCTTTGTGATCTACCGTGTACTGCTGGATCCGGGCGTGACGGCGGTTGAGACGAACAACCCCGAACAGGCGGGCAATATTGGCGGGCTGGGGTGGAATCCCCTGATCGCCTGGCCCTTGGGCGCAATGCTGGCGGCGGCGGCTGCTTGGGTGATCGGCAAGATCGCGCTCGGCCTGCGTGAGGATTATCTGGCCATTGCGACCCTCGGCATTGCCGAAATCGTCGTGGCCGTGATGAAGAACGAGGATTGGCTGGCGCGCGGCGTCAAAAACCTCGGCCTCTACCAACGCCCCTGGCCCGTGCCCTATGAGGTGGATTTGCAGGTCAACCCCGCCTTTCTGGCCTTCGCCGATTCGATTGGCGGCGATCCGGTATCCGCCTCGACGATATTGGTCAAACTGCTCTACGCTGGCATGTTCACGCTGGTGCTTGTCGGGCTGATCTTTCTGTCCGAGCGGGCGCTGAACAGCCCTTGGGGCCGCATGATGCGCGCCATCCGCGACAACGAGGTTGCGGCCTCGGCCATGGGCAAGCATGTCACCAAACGCCATTTGCAAATCTTCATCATCGGCTCGGCCGTGGTCGGCCTTGGCGGCGCGATGTACACTTCGATGATCGCGCAGATCAATCCAGGCGAATACATTCCGCTGCGCTTTACCTTTCTGATCTGGGTGATGGTGATTGTCGGCGGGTCGGGTAACAACTGGGGCTCGGTTCTGGGCGGCCTGCTGATCGGCTGGCTCTATTTCATCGTTGAGGATGTCGGCCCACGCATCATGGCGCTGGTCACCATGAGCATGCCGGATGGAGATCTGCGTTCGCATCTGATCGACAGCTCGCAGCATCTTCGGTTGGTGACGCTGGGGATGATCTTGCTGCTGGTGCTGCGTTTTGCACCTAAAGGTTTGCTTCCGGAAAAGTAGCACGGAGACATCAAATCCATACGCGACATATCTTTGTCGCAAAACCGTATGACCCCCGCGCCTTGCCCCGCCATTGTGCCTGAAAATTGGCGAATGGAGCGTAAGACATGAAAACTCATACCCGCGTGGTGGTGATCGGCGGCGGCGTTGTTGGCTGCTCGGTCCTGTACCATCTGACCAAACTTGGCTGGTCCGATGTCATGCTGATCGAGCGGTCCGAGCTGACCTCGGGCTCTACCTGGCACGCTGCCGGCGGGTTTCACACCCTGAACGGCGACACTAATATGGCCGCGCTGCAGGGTTACACGATCCGGCTCTACAAGGAGCTGGAGGCCATCACGGGCATGTCCTGCGGGCTGCACCATGTCGGCGGCATCACGCTTGCCGATAATCAGGAACGCTTTGACCAGCTGAAGGCCGAGCGCGCCAAGCACCGCTATATGGGCCTTGATACCGCGATCCTGACCCCGGACGAGGTCCACAAGATGACCGACGGTCTGGTCAATACCAAGGGCATCCTCGGCGCACTTTACGATCCTTTGGACGGCCACCTCGATCCGTCGGGCACCACCCATGCCTATGCCAAGGCCGCGCGGATGGGCGGGGCCGAGATCGTGCTGCACAACCGCGTGCTGGAAACCAATCAGCGCGCCGATGGCGGTTGGGATGTGGTCACCGAAAAGGGCGCCGTGACCTGCGAGCATCTGGTCAACGCGGGCGGCCTTTGGGCGCGGGAAATTGGCGCGATGGCGGGGATTTACCTGCCGCTTTTGCCGATGGCGCACCAGTATCTGGTGACCGACGATATCCCGGAAATCATGGATATCCTGAAATCGGGCCGCGAGTTTCCGCATGTGATGGATCCCGGCGGCGAAAGCTATTTGCGCCAAGAGGGCCGGGGCCTGTGCATCGGGTTCTATGAAAAACCCTGCGAGCCCTGGGCGCTGGACGGCACGCCATGGAATTTCGGCCACGAGCTTTTGAACGAGCAATTCGACAAGATCGAAGATTCGGTCAATTTCGCCTATCGCCGCTTCCCGGTTCTGGAACGCTCGGGCGTCAAGCGCGTTATCCACGGCCCCTTCACCTTTGCCCCCGACGGCAATCCGCTGATCGGCCCGGTTCAGGGTCTGCGCAATTACTGGAGCGCCTGCGCCGTGATGGCGGGCTTCAGCCAAGGCGGCGGCATGGGCCTCAGCCTTGCGCAGTGGATGATCCACGGCGAGGTCGAACGCGATCCGCGCGGCTTTGACGTCTCGCGCTTTGGCACTTGGACGACGCCCGGCTACACCGTGCCCAAGGTGATCGAGAACTATCAGATGCGGTTTTCGGTCGGCTACCCGAACGAGGAACGCCCGGCCGCCCGCCCCTTCCGCACCACGCCGATGTACGACACCCACACCGCCCTGCGCGCGGTCTGGGGCCAGCAATACGGGCTGGAAGTGCCCAATTACTACGCCCTGCCCGGCGAGCCCTTGTACGAAGAGCCGACCTTCAAACGCTCCAACGCCTGGGAGGCGACGCGCCAAGAGGTCATGGCTGTGCGGACTGGTGTCGGCATCAACGAGTTGCAAAACTTCGGCAAATACTCGGTCAAGGGTGCGGGCGCGCGGGCCTGGCTCGACCGGATCATGGCCGGCGCGATCCCGAAAGTGGGCCGCCTTTCCCTGACCCCGATGCTGGCCCATTCCGGCAAGATCATTGGCGACTTCACCGTGTCTTGCCTGTCCGAAACCGAATTCCAGCTGACCGCCAGCTACGGTGCGCAGGGCTGGCATTACCGCTGGTTCGAGCAGAACGCCATCGAAGGCGTCACGGTCGAAAACATCTCGGACGCCCGTACAGGCTTTCAGATCGCCGGTCCGAACGCGCAAGAACTGCTGGCGCGCGTCACCCGCTCCGATGTGACCTCGGCGGCGTTCAAATTCATGGACGTGCGGCGCATGACGGTCGGCATGGCAAACTGCATCGTGCAACGCGTCAGCTATACCGCCGATCTCGGCTATGAGATTTTCTGCGATCATATGTCGGTGCGGCACCTGTGGGATACGCTGAATGCCCATGGCGAGGGTCTTGGCCTGCGCCCCTTTGGCATGCGCGCCATGATGAGCCTGCGACTGGACAAATGGTTCGGCTCCTGGGGCCGCGAGTTCAGCCCCGATTACACCCCTGCCGAGACCGGGCTGGACAAGTTCATCCGCTGGAACAAAGAGGCCGATTGGATCGGCAAGGCGGCCGCAACGGCCGAAAAAGCCGCGGGGCCCAAGCGCAAGCTGGTGCCGATCGTGGTTGATGTCGATGATGCCGACGTCGTGGCCTGGGAGCCGGTCTGGCTCGATGGCGCGGTCGTGGGCTGGTGCACCTCGGGCGGCTTCAGCCATTGGACGGGTAAATCCGTGGCCCAAGGCTTTATCCCCGCAGACCGGGTTGTGGACGGGCTGGAACTGGAGGTCGAGATCCTCGGCCAAAGGCGCCCGGCGCGGGTGCATCTGGCGCCGCTTTGGGATGATCAGGGGCGCATGCGCGCTTAATGCAGAGTGTAAACTCTATGCCGCAAGGCATTGAAAGGGCTGCAATTTATTAGCCTTTTAATACCTGTTGCGCTCCATCTTGTTCACCAGATTGAGCGCAACAGCAATATTCCCGGCCCGTGCTGGTCTTGGATTGCCTTCAATCTGAATCAGATGGAAGGCAATCCGCTCTAGTCGGTCAGCAGGACCTTGGCATCAAAGGATTTCAGCGTTACCCGTGCCGCCGGATAATCAATCTCTGGTTCGGTCAAGTCCGGGAACAGTGCGAAAAGCTCAGCCTTTTGGGCGTCGTCCATATCGCTCAGACTACGCTCGGCAGGCTGGAAGCTTTCGCTCCAGTTGCCGTTGGACAAGACCAATTGGTGCGTATCGAACAGCAGATGGAAATAGCTTACCGCCCGCGCTGGCAACTGCGCGATCCCCGGCAGATGAGTCAGATGGGCGGCGGGGTTGTGTCTCGAGAGTGGTGGAAATTCTCCTGCGGCGTCCTGCGAGCGCTTTCATTTGGGCCTGATCAGGCGGCGAGGTCAAGTGTCATTGGCTCGATCGCTTTGTCGAGGGTTTGCCAAGCGTCGAGCTTGCGCATGGGATCTGGCCGGCGCCGAGCAGAGCCCACAGGAGCGTCAGCACTGTTTCGGCGCAGGGCAGCACGGCTTTGGTTTTGATCCGACGGCGGAATTCCTCGTTCAGACGCTCTATGGCATTTGTCGTCCGAGCCGCTTTCCATTGCGACGGATCAAGGCGTGTGAAGGTGAAGAGGCGATCCCCGTCTTCTTCCAGGCTATCGGCGACGGCGCGGCACTTCAGGCGCCATTTACGCACAAAAGCCTTGCGGCGC
>CAIYZT010000136.1 GCA_903930735.1 uncultured Paracoccaceae bacterium
CCACTAAAAAAGCGGTCGCAAAGCCAAAGGCCAAACCGGCAGGCCGGGATCTTCAGCACGAGGTCGAGCAGTTCCTGTACAGCCAGGCGCAACTGCTCGACACCAAGAACTGGCAGGGCTTCATCGACCAGTTTGCCGCGGACGGGGTCTACTGGGCGGCGGTTGATCCTGGCCATACGCACTGGGACGGCGTGCCTTCGATCTTCACCGAAGACCGCGACCTGATGACTGTGCGCATGAAGCGTGTGTTGCATCCGAATGCGGCCTCGCAAGAGGCGGAGTGGGGCACCAGCCATATCGTCTCCAATGTGGTGATCGAAAAGGCCACCGGTGATGAAGTGCATGTGCGTTCGCGCTTTCACATGCTGGAAATGCGCCGCGACGACTTGCGCCACTTTGCCGGCACCTACCGCCACCAGTTGAAAAAGACCCGCGACGGCTGGCGCATCACGCTGCAGCGCGTGGACATGCTCAATGCACAAATGCCCTGGGAATACGTGTTGCAGGTTTGGGTCTAATCCATTGGGTCTGAGGCCTAGAGCATGAAGCGCCGGGGCTGAGGCATGCAGGGCCACAAACGCTGACGCAACAGCCCCCCGAAAAAAAGCCACCCCTTATCCGGGCGGCTTTTTATTTCAGGGCGCGAGCCCCCGCCGCCGCAGGCAATCGAGGGCGACCAGGGCCGCATCCACGGTAAAGGCATGCGCCACCTGCAGCCGCTCCAGCACCGCGCTGACGGGCAACAGCTCAAAGGCGGCCACCTCGCCGTCCTGGTTGGTGGGAACAAACCCTGCCGGCAATTCGATATCAAAGACCGCGATGCGCTGGGCATCCACGCCCTGGGGCACGGCGCGCGCAAACTCGAGCCTGCCCGATGGCAGCGCGCGCCGGGCAAGCGCAGCGGGCATGCCCGCCTCCTCAAAGCATTCCTTGATCAGGCAGGAGGCCCCGTCCATGCCGGCCGCAATACCGCCCGCCACCATGTTGTCCAGCTTGCCCGGCTCCGCCGCCTTGCTGGCGCTGCGCGTGGCGATCCACATATGCAGCCCTTCGGCAAGGCTCACCAGGCCGTTGAGGTGGGCGGCGGGGCCGATAAAGCCGAAGTGTTTCGCCGCAGCACGCTCGAAGCGCAACAACTCCACCCCAGCCGCATCATGCAGCGCATAAAGCTCGTCGCGCCAACCCGGAAACATCGCCTCATCGCGCAAGGCCTGTAGCACGGCTGCCAGCGCCTGGCTGCGCAAAGCCGCATCGGCCAGCAAGGGCGAGAAGGCGAGGCCTTCGCCGGCGGGTGAAAAGACCTGCGGCCATGCGGCCAGCCGGGCGGCAAAAGCCGGCCGCAACCAGCCCACCTGCGCCTGGCCAAGCAGCAAGGGCTGAAAGGCGGCGCGATCAAACAGCAGCGCCTGTTGCAGCCACGTTGGCAGTGTCGCGCGAAGAATCAAACGCCCCTCCGTGTTAAAAAAACAGCCCCTTGAGTATGCAGGGTATGCAGGGTACGCGGGGCATGCGGTGCCCGCAGCCCACCTTCAGCCATGGCGGCTAGTCACCAATTTTCGGCTCAAAAGACCGTTACCGATGCAAAAACCGATCTAGCGCGCAGCAATGAATCGCACCCATCTCCCGGCGCGAAACATCGAGTGGGGCACCAACTGACCTTGGAAGTAGACCTTGAAACCCGCACCCTCCGCCACCCCTATCACCTCTGCGGTGGAAATCGGAATACGGCGCTCGGCTCCGCGTTGCAACTCGATCCTATCCCCTTCCCCGGGGCTGTCTTTTCGTTTTTTTATCACCGTCACCGCAGCGCTTGCATGAATATAGATAGATCCAGATTTTTTTGCTGCGTCTCGCCCGTGAAACTCGATAATTTCCGAAGATTCAATAGGTGCGGAGGGGGGGGCGATGACGGGCGTCGCCACCCGCTCCCCGTCAACGGGTTGTTGTTCTGCGA
>CAIYZT010000137.1 GCA_903930735.1 uncultured Paracoccaceae bacterium
CTTCTTTGTCATCGTGGTGTGGTATGTGGGCGGCGCTTGGCTTTTCCCGGAATGGTTTCCGGCCGAACAACCGATCGCGGCCGTCGAGGCCGGGACCGAGGCCGTCACGCCAAGCCTGCCCGAAGCGGTTGTTGCGCCGGACACCTCGGCCAGCGAGGCACTTGCCCTGGCCCCCCGTCTGGCCATCGAAACGCCAAAGCTGGTGGGCTCGATCTCGCTTTTGGGGGCGCGCATCGATGATCTGGCGCTGACCACCTACCGCGAAACCCTATCCGACGGCTCGCCCCGCGTTAAGCTGCTGTCGCCGATCGGACAGGGAAATCCCTATTACGTCATGTTCGGCTGGGCCCCTGGCGCCGGCCTGACGGCGGATGACGTGCCCGGCGCAAAAACGCTATGGCAGGCCCCCGAAAACGCGGTTCTGACGCCGCAAACCCCCGTGACTCTGACCTGGACCAGCGCCAAGGGTCTGACCTTTGCCCGAACGATTTCAGTCGACGCCAATTTCATGTTCACCGTGGCGGACAAGGTGCAAAACACCGGCACGTCGGCTGCCAGCCTTTACCCCTACGGCATCATCGCGCGCCACGGCCTGCCAAAGATGCAGAATATTTACGTGGTCCACGAAGGCGCGATCCGGCGCACCGATGGCACCTACGAAGAAGTTGACTATGCCGATGTCGCGAGCCTGTCGGTCCTGCCCACTGAGGGCGCCCCGGCCGAAGTGGTCGAGGCGACCACGGATGGCTGGATCGGCTTCACCGACCATTTCTGGATGACCACGCTGGTCCCCGAACAGGGCAAACCGTGGACCGCAGTGACCAAATATGTGCCCGGCGCCGATATCTATCAGGCCGAAATCCGTCAGCCGGTGATGCAGATCGCGCCGGGCGGGGCGGCTGAAGTGTCGAACCGGGTCTTTGCGGGTGCAAAAGAATGGGCGACGATTCGCGGCTATCAATCCGCTGGTCTCGCCGGGTTCATCGATTCGATCGATTGGGGCTGGTTCTATTTCCTGACCAAGCCGATCTTTGCCGTGCTGCATTGGCTGAACGCGCTGATCGGCAATATGGGTCTGGCGATCATCGGCCTGACCTTCTTCCTGAAGATTCTGGTGCTGCCACTGGCCTACAAATCCTACGTCTCGATGGCGCGGATGAAAGAGCTGCAGCCCGATATGGAAGCGCTGAAAGAGCGTTGCGGCGATGACAAGCAAAAACTGCAAAAGGAGACGATGCAGCTCTACAAGGCTAAAAAGGTCAATCCGGCGGCGGGCTGTTTGCCGATTCTGATCCAGATTCCGATCTTCTTTGCCCTCTACAAAGTGATCTTCGTCACCATCGAGCTGCGCCATGCGCCGTTCTTTGGCTGGCTGCATGACCTCAGCGCGCCGGATTCCTCCTCGCTTTTCAACCTTTTCGGACTGCTGCCCTGGGGCGTTCCTGAGACCGGCTCGATCCTGCACCTGATCTTTATCGGCATCCTGCCTATCCTTTTGGGCATCACGATGTGGCTGCAGCAAAAGCTGAACCCGGCGCCTACCGACCCGGTCCAGCAGCAGATCTTTGCCTGGATGCCTTGGGTTTTCATGTTCATGCTGGGCAGTTTTGCCTCGGGTCTGGTGGTCTACTGGATCACCAACAACACGATTACCTTCATGCAGCAGTATCTGATCATGCGCAGCCACGGCCATAATCCGGAGATTTTTGACAATATCCGCAAGGGATTCAAGCGCGCGCCGCCGGCTGCCGCCTCGGCCAATTCAAACAAAGCCCCTGGATCCACCAAAGGCGCGCCGCCCAATCAGGCCAAGCGAAAATGACCGGGCGGCTGGCGCAAATCTATCGCCATCCGATCAAGGGACACGGACGCGAAGCCCTCGCGTCCGTTCGTCTTTTAGCGGGGGAGTGCCTGCCCTTTGACCGACATTGGGCCGTCGCCCATGAGACGGCCAAACTGGTTCCTGGCTGGAATCGCTGCTCGAATTTCGCGCGCGGAGCCAAGGCGCCGCAGCTTATGGCGATCACCTCGGAGTTGGACGAAGAGGCGCGGCGCATCACCCTGCGCCATCCGGCACGCGGTGAAATCGCTTTTCACCCCGATGATCCGGCAGATTTGCCCCGGTTTCTGGCATGGTCGGCCCCGCTGAACCCCGCAAACCGGGCGCAGCCGGTGGCCATCATCAGCGCCGGGCGCGGCATGACGGACAGCGACTTTCCTTCAGTCGCGATCCTCAATCTGGCGACGCTTGCCGATCTGGTCGCCCGGATGGGGCGCGATTTGTCGGTGGACCGCTGGCGCGGCAACCTGTGGCTCGAGGGCGCGGCGCCCTGGGCCGA
>CAIYZT010000138.1 GCA_903930735.1 uncultured Paracoccaceae bacterium
GAGAGGCGCATCGCGGGGCGGGCATAGTCGGTAAAGCACATGAAGGTGCCCGAATAGGGCCGCACGCCGCCATGCAGCGCCATGCCGTTCATCGCCGCCGCCATGCCATGCTCGCGGATCCCCCAATACATGTAGCGGCCCTTGCGGTCCTCGGGCGTGAAGGAGCCCAAGTCGGCGGTCTTGGTGTTGTTCGAGCCGGTCAGATCGGCCGAGCCGCCAAAGCTGTCGGTGAGGATCGGGTTGATGACGTTCAGTACCTTTTCGCTGGCGGTCCGGCTGGCAAGTTTTGCGCCCGCCTCAGCCGCAGATTTTTTCAGCGCGCGCAGGGCGGGGGCGAGACGGGCAGGAACGCCGTTGCTGAAAATGCGTGCGAATTCAGCCTGACGGGCGGGGGGCAGGGCGGCAAGCCGTGCCTGCCAATCGGCGTGGGATTTGGCGCCGCGGGTGCCGAAAGCCTCCCACTCGGCTTTGATATCCTTGGGGATTTCAAAGGCGGGGTCGGTCCAGCCATACAGATTCTTTGCGGCCTGCATCTGGGCAGCATCGGTCAGCGCGCCGTGGCCCTTGTTGGTGTCCTGCGCGGCATGGCCGAGCGCGATATGGGTCTTGCACGCGATCATCGCGGGCCGGGTAGAGGCCTTGGCAGCCGTTAGCGCCCGGTCGATATCCACCGGATCATGGCCGTCGCAACTGAACACATCCCAGCCGCTGGCGGCAAACCGCGCCTTTTGATCGGTAACATCCGAAAGCGAAACCTTGCCGTCAATCGTGATCCCGTTGTCATCCCACAGAACGATCAACCGCGAGAGTTGCTGCTTGCCCGCGATGCCGATGGCCTCCTGGCTGACGCCCTCCATCAGGCAGCCGTCGCCCGCGATTACATAGGTGTAATGGTTCTGGATCCTGGCCCCCCAGCGGGCGCGCAGATGCTCTTCGGCCATGGCAAAACCGACGGCATTGGCAATGCCCTGGCCGAGCGGGCCGGTGGTGGTTTCAACCCCCTCGACATGGCCATATTCGGGGTGACCGGCGGTAATGGAACCCCATTGGCGAAAATTGCGGATCTGCTCGATCGGCATGTCGCGGTAGCCCGTCAGGTGCAGCAGGGAATAGATCAGCATCGAGCCATGGCCGGCCGACAGGATAAAGCGGTCCCGGTCGGGCCAACGCGGCGCGGCGGGGTCAAACTTCAAATGCTTTTCAAACAGGACCGTTGCCACATCCGCCATGCCCATCGGCATGCCCGAATGGCCGGAATTGGCGGCCGCGACGGCGTCCAAGGTAAGCGCGCGGATCGCGGCGGCGCGCATCCAATGATCGGGGTGGCGGGCGCGAAGCGTGGCGATGTCCAAATCCGTGATCCTGTCTCTAAAGGGTGTTGGGACCGTGAATATCAGCCTGATCGGCAAGATCAAGCGCGCAGGCCAAGCCGTTGATCGCAAAAGGATCAGCGCGAGGAGCCGCTTTGGGTTAACATCGGACTTGACGGCGGGCCTTGCGATTCGCACCATGGCTTTGCGGCACAGCGGGATGGGATGGGGCGGGCAGGATGCAGAATATCACGGATCTGGAACAGCGGATCACCGCGGCCCTTGAGCGCATTGCGCGGGCGGTCGCGACAGAGCCGCTAAGGGCGCAGGATCACGATGCGCCTGTTGGGGGCGAGGCCGACCCCGACGGCGAGGCGAACCCGTTATTTGCCGAGTTGCAAGAAGAGCGCATGGCAAATGCACAGCTGCAAGAACGTCTGCGCAGCCTGCGCGAGCGCGAGCAATCAAGCAGCGCCAAGCATGAGGCGGCGATTGCCGCGCTGAAGGCCGTGCATGCCAAGCAGTCGCGCGATCTGGTGGCGCTGGTGGACAGCATGACCAAGGAAATGAACGCTCTGCGCGCGGAACGGCGCGCCGAAGCCGAAGAAATCACCGATATCGTCGCGGCCCTGAACCCGCTGATTGAGGAGGCCCGTCATGCCTGATGTCACGATCAGCATTGGAGGGCGGCCGTTTTCCGTCTCCTGTCAGGACGGCGAAGAGCATTTCCTGCATTCGGCCGCCAAGATGCTGGACAGCGAGGCGAGCCCGCTGATGGCCTCGATGGGGCGCTTGCCCGAGGCGCGGATGCTGCTGATGTCGGGGCTTATGCTGGCCGACCGGACCGCCTCGGTCGAGGATGAGAACCGCGCGCTGAAAGCCCGCCTTGCCGAGATCGAGGCGCGCCCGGTTGCCGAGCGCGAAGTGCCGACGATCCCGCAAGAAGTGGTTGATACGCTTGCAGAATTGGCCGCCCGCGCCGAGGCTTTGGCCGCGCGCGTCGAAGAGGGTGCGCGGGCCTGAGCCTTGCCAGATGGCAACAAGGGGAAGCACGCGGGTTTTTTCCCAGTCTCGATCTGCGTTAGTCCGTGGCAAGGCAGGCGGACGAAAGACCCCGTTTGACAGGTCCTGAACATGCTTAAACTCGCCGTTTTGCTCGTTGCCCTTTTGCCCGCCGCCGCCCAAGCGTAGGCCATGTGGAAGGACAAAGGCGCGCAGGTGGTCACCCTGACCTATGCCTGCACCGGCGCGATTGAGGAGTTGTCGGTGGCCTTTTTCACCGCCGCGGATTTCGCCAGCTTTGCCGCCATGCAGATCGGCGGTACCGTGCATGCGATGGTGCAGGGGCCGAGTGGGTAAGGGGTGCGCTATCTCGATATCGACCGGGCGGCCGGTTATATCATCCACACCAAGGGCGATGATCTGCGGCTGAGCAAGCAACAGGTCGACGCGGCGGAGGAACTGCTTTTGGCCGAATGCACCGCGCAAATGGGCTGAAAGAAAAAGGGGCCCGAGCGGCCCCCTTTTTATGGCGATGGCCCGAAGGTTCAGCCGTTGGCTTCGCGGATCTTGTTCGCGGCGTCCTTGTCAAAGGTGATCCCGCTCGTCTCCAAGAGGGTATCGAGCTCGCCCGAAAGGGCCATTTCA
Organism: uncultured Paracoccaceae bacterium; assembly: GCA_903930735.1. GTDB lineage: Bacteria > Pseudomonadota > Alphaproteobacteria > Rhodobacterales > Rhodobacteraceae > CAIYZT01. The sequence goes on from CAIYZT010000138.1 coordinate 2,958, forward strand.
ATGGCGATATCGCAGCCGCCGACGAACTCGCCCTTGACGTAAAGCTGCGGCACGGTCGGCCAATCGCTGAAATCCTTGATGCCTTGGCGAATCTCCGGATCGGCCAGCACGTTCACATCGGTGTATTCGACCCCGAGGTAATTCAGGATCCCCGCCACCTTGGACGAGAACCCGCATTGCGGCATCATCTTGGTGCCCTTCATGAACAAAACCACGTCGTTCTTGGTCACGGTCTGTTTGATCTGGTCAACGGCGTTCATCATTTTATCCTTTTAATCCGGGGCCTTGGTGGTCAGCGCAAGCGCATGCAGCGCGCCGTTGGGCCCGTCCATTTTACCCTTCAGGCTGGCATAGACCGCGCGCTGCTGCTGCACCCGGTTCATGCCCTTGAAGCTGGCATCGATCACTTCGGCCGAGAAATGCGCGCCATCGTCTCCCTGAACCGAGATTTTCGCCTGCGGAAAGGCGGCGCGGATCAGGGATTCGATTTCGCGGGCGTCGATGGGCATGGCGGCCTCCTGTCGGTCTTGGGGACAAATGTAGGGTCAGGGCAGGGGGGCCGCAAGGGCGTTCCTTTGGGCAATCCACTCGGCCCGCAACATTCCGTACAGCACCTGATCCACCAAATAGCCCAAAATGGGGCTATACCAATGCGCCCGCTGGCGCCCCTCTTCGGTAAAGCCCGCCGTCAGATAGACTCGGTGCGCGCGGGTATTTTCGGCCGAGGCATCCAGCCAAAGACGGCTGGCGCCCAGATCTTCAAAGGCAAAGCACTTGAGCGCCTCGATAAAGGACCGCCCAGCGCCGGAATCGGTGCGCGCCAGAGCCAGCCGGAACAGTTCGATCCGCCCGGAAGGATGGCCAATCTCGCGGAAATTGGCAAAGCCCTCCGGCTGAGGGCCAGTTTGCCAGATCATCAGCCTTTCGCTTGGATCGGCGAGGATTGCCGCCAGTTGCGCCTCATCATCATCGCCGATGAAGGGGGCGTTGGCCGGATCGGTGGTCAGCGACCGGATGAAGCCAAAATCAGCTGTTGTGGCGGGGCGCAGGCTCATCCGACGGCTTTGGCAAAGGCGCTGCGGTAGAGCGCCGAAAGATCGGCCATTAAAGCGGTATCGCCGCCGAGGGACACAAGCGCGCCGCCAAATTCGCCCACCCGCGCGGTGCGCACCCCGACCTTGGCCGCTGCGGCCTCCAGCCGCTGCGCGGCGGCGTCATCGCAGGCCACCAGATACCGCGCCTGATCCTCGCCGAACAATTGGCCGATATCCGCGCTCGCAAGGGTCAAACCCAGCCCGGCCTGATCGGCCATCTCAAAAGCAGCCAGCGCCAGCCCGCCATCGGACAGATCGCTGCAGGCGCGGATGGCTTTGCGATTGGCCAGGATGAAGTCTCCATGGGCCTTTTCCCGCGCCAGATCGACCGGAGGCGCGTCGCCGCTTTCCATCCCGAAAGCCTCGGCGAGCAGGGCCGATTGGCCCAGATGCCCCAAGGTGGTGCCGATCAGCAGTGCCAGATCGCCGTCCTGCGGGCGGCCCGCGATCACATCGGCCAGATCCGCGAGGATGCCCACCGCGCCAATCGTCGGGGTTGGCAGGATCGCCGAGCCATCGGTCTCGTTGTAAAGGCTGACATTGCCCGAGACGATCGGCATGTCCAAAGCCGAAACCGCCGCGCCGATGCCGCGAACCGCGCCCACCAATTGCCCCATGATCTCCGGTTTTTCGGGGTTGCCGAAGTTCAGATTATCCGTGGTGGCCAAGGGCTTGGCCCCAACGCTGATCAAATTTCGGTAGGCCTCGGCGACGGCTTGTTTGCCGCCCTCAAAGGGGTTCGCTTTCACATAGCGGGGCGTCACATCCGAGGTAAAGGCCAGCGCCTTGGCCGTGCCATGCACGCGCACGACGCCCGCAGGCAGGCCCGGCGTGACCATGGTATCGGCGCCGACCTGCGCGTCATATTGTTGCCAGACCCAAGCCTTGTGAGCGTAAGAAGGCGAGCCGATCAGCGCGCGCAGCGCCTCAATCGGCGAGATCGCAGGCACCGGGCCCAAGGGGGCGGCGGGCGGGGTTTCGGTCCAGGGGCGGTCATATTCCGGCGCGCTGGACGACAGCTTGGACAGGGGCAGATCGGCCATAACTGCGGCGCCGTGCAGGATCAGGAACCGGTCTTCGGGGATCGTCTCGCCGACAATGGCGAAATCCAGGTCCCATTTCACGAAAATCGCCCGCGCCACATCTTCAAGCTCGGGCTTTAGCACCATCAGCATGCGTTCCTGCGATTCCGACAGCATCATCTCATAGGCGGTCATGTTGGTTTCGCGCTGGGGGACGTTGTCCAACTGCAGCTTGATGCCAAGGCCGCCCTTGTCGCCCATCTCGACCGCCGAACAGGTCAACCCCGCCGCGCCCATATCCTGGATCGAGATGACCGCGCCCGAAGCCATCAGCTCCAGACACGCCTCCAGCAGCCGCTTTTCGGTAAAGGGATCGCCGACCTGCACCGTCGGGCGTTTTTCCTCGATCGTATCGTCGAATTCGGCGCTGGCCATCGTGGCGCCGCCGACCCCGTCGCGCCCGGTCTTGGCGCCCAGATAGACCACCGGCATCCCCACGCCCGAAGCCACCGAGTAGAAAATCTTGTCCGCATCGGCCAGACCTGCCGCAAAGGCATTGACCAGACAATTGCCGTTATAGCTGCGGTGAAACCGCACCTCGCCGCCCACCGTTGGCACGCCAAAGGCATTGCCGTAACCGCCCACGCCCTCGACCACGCCCTTTACCAGATAGGCGGTTTTGGGATGCGAGGGATGGCCAAAGCTGAGCGCATTCATCGCCGCAATCGGCCGCGCGCCCATGGTAAAGACATCGCGCAGAATGCCGCCCACCCCCGTTGCCGCGCCCTGATAGGGCTCGATATAAGAGGGATGGTTGTGGCTCTCCATCTTGAAGATCACCGCCTGGCCGTCGCCAATATCCACAACCCCGGCATTCTCGCCCGGACCGCAAATCACTTGGGGGCCTGTGGTTGGCAGGGTCCGCAGCCATTTCTTGGACGACTTATAGGAACAATGCTCGTTCCACATCGCGCTGAAAATCCCCAGCTCCGTAAACGACGGCTCCCGCCCGATGATCCCGAGCAGGCGCTCGTATTCATCCGGCTTCATCCCATGTTTGGCAACCAGGTCCAGGGTGATGGCAGGTTCAGTCATGGTGCATTCCTTCGACGGGTTCGCTTGGCGGGGATCTAGGCGAATTGGCTGTTCAGGGGAAGGGCAAAGCTGCAACGCCCGCCGCCTTGCTGCCGCTTTGAAAAAGATTCGGTGACAAGCAATTTTCTTGAGAGCTATGCTTGAATTTGGACGGGGCGGCAAAAAGTGATGGCCTGAGCTTTGGTTGCGTGGAATTTCAGGTTTGCGGAGGGCTATGATGCCATTTTGTTCTGTGCATCTTCTGGAGAAAGGTGATCGAGGCCCGGTTTATGCCTGAACTGCCGCACATCTGCGGATGTTCAGGCCGAGGGCGCGCAGATTGACCGTGTATCGCATGGCTGGCATGCCCCGAACCCGCAAATGCGCAAGGTTCATCTGATGCTTCATGCGTGACATCGTGGCTTCGATGCCCGCGCGCCAGCGATAGATTTCCCGGAATGTATCGCTGCGTTCGTGAAGTCGTCGTTTCTGGTTTTCTGCCCGTGTTGGCGTGTACTGAAAACGGGCGAATTGCCCGTCGTGCTTGATTGCCCGTCGTGCTTGTCGGCCTGCACTGGGCAGCGGTTCCTTTCGGGGCATTCCCTGCATGTGGCGAGATCAAAACGCGCCTGCAGTTTCGCGTTTGCCGCAGAGGTCGAGACAGATGCGACACCGCATGGGCATTCCAACACCAGACCGGCCTCGTCGAGGCTGAAGTCCTCCAGGGTCAGGCGCCCTGAAGAGCCACCTTTGGCCGTCCGTGCCGGTGCTGTCAGATCAATGCTGCGCATCTCGGCCAAGGCCATGTTGTCCGCCGAGCCATAGTGGGAATCTGCCAACAGGACTTTCGGCGTCAGCGCGCGATCGGCAAGATCGTCCAATGCGTCCGGCAACCGGTGTCCGTCGTGC
>CAIYZT010000139.1 GCA_903930735.1 uncultured Paracoccaceae bacterium
CGGGGTTGAGCAGATCCAGATGGGCAAGCAGGACATCGTCTTTGCCGGCGGCGGCGAGGAGTTGGACTGGACGCTGTCCTGCCTTTTCGACGCCATGGGCGCGATGTCATCCAAGTATAACGACACGCCCACAACCGCCGCACGGGCCTATGACGCGACGCGCGACGGCTTTGTGATCGCGGGCGGCGGCGGGGTTGTGGTGCTGGAAGAGCTGTCGCATGCGCTTGCGCGCGGCGCCAATATCTATGGCGAAGTGACAGGCTACGGCGCAACCTCGGACGGGCATGACATGGTCGCGCCTTCGGGCGAGGGCGGCGAGCGGTCGATGCGGCTGGCGATCTCGACCCTGCCGAAGGGACGGACGATCGACTATATCAACAGCCATGGCACCTCGACCGTTGTGGGCGATGTGACCGAGATGGAGGCAGTGCGCCGCGTTTTCGGGCGCGGCACCACGCCGCCGGTCTCGTCAACCAAATCGCTGACTGGCCATTCGCTGGGCGCGACGGGCGTGCACGAGGCGATCTATAGCCTTCTGATGATGCAGGGCAATTTCATCACCGCCTCGGCCAATATCACAACGCTGGACCCCGCGCTTGATGCGTCCGAGATTGTGACCACCCTGCGCGAGAACGTCGCGCTCGATTCCGTTCTGTCCAATTCCTTTGGCTTTGGCGGCACGAATGCCACCTTGGTCATGAGCAAATATCAAGGATAAATTCCGATGGCCGATCTGATGAAGGGCAAACGGGGCCTCGTGATGGGGGTTGCCAATGAACGCTCTATTGCCTGGGGCATTGCGGCGGCTTTGGCGGCTGAGGGGGCGGAGCTGGCCTTTTCCTATCAGGGCGATGCCTTTGGCAAAAGGGTGCAGCCTTTGGCCGCCAGCGTCGGATCTGACTTTATGGTCGATGTCGATGTCGGCAATGACGAGAGCCTGGATGCCTGCTTTGCCGCGCTGAAAGACCGCTGGGGCACGATTGATTTCCTGATCCATGCCATCGCTTTTTCCGAAAAGAACGAGCTGACCGGGCGGTTTATCAACACCAGCCGGGGCAATTTCAGCAATTCGCTGGCGATCTCGTGCTTTTCCTTCATTGACGTGTCGCGCCGCGCCTCGGAATTGATGCCGAATGGCGGTAGCCTGATCACCCTTACCTACGGCGGATCGAACCGGGTGACGCCGAATTACAACGTGATGGGCGTGGCCAAGGCGGCGCTGGAATCGGCGACGCGCTATCTGGCCAATGACCTCGGGCCGCAACTGATCCGGGTGAATGCCATCTCGCCGGGCCCGATGAAAACCCTTGCCGGCGCTGCAATTGGCGGGGCGCGGGCGACATTCCGGCATACCGAAGCCAATGCCCCGATGCGGTCAAATGCCACGCAAGAAGCCATCGGCGGCACGGCGGTTTGGCTGTGCAGCGACTACGGCAATTGCACCACGGGCGAGGTCGTGCATGTCGATTGCGGGTTCCATGTTCTGGGTATGCCTCAGCAGGACAACCTTTAGGTCCGTCACTTAGCCGATTGGCAAAAGGATGATTGCGGCCCAAACTTGGGCTTGCCAGGCTGGATTGGTGTTTGAGCAGGGGAGAGCCTCATGCCGCAGATGATTTTCGTAAACCCACCGGTCGCGGATATTGCGCGGTCGCGCAGATTCTACGAATCCCTCGGCTACAAGATCAACGAGCAGTTTTTCGATGCGGCGGCGGCCTGCGTTGTGGTTTCCGAGACGATCTTTTCATGATCCTTCAACATGAAAAGTTTCAAGGCTTTCTTACCGGCCCGATTTGCGATCCGGCCAAGGGCCACATCGGCGATCATGGCGCTTTCGCAAGACAGCCGCGCTGGCGTTGGCAGCTTTTGCGCTGCGGCGCTGGCCCAAAGCGGGACGGAGCCCAAAGCCGCGACCGATCTGGGGTTAATGTACAACCGCACCGTTTGCGATCCGGACGCCATACCTTTGTGCCACTTTGGATGGACCCGGCCGCCATCACCGGCTGAAGCCGTTTCGCCTCAAGGTGTTTTGGGCGGCGAAGCACCGGTTCCTAAAGCGGCAGCACGCATAAAATGGTACCCGCCGAAGACTGAAGGCCTTGAATGAGTTATTGCGAATGGCCGCCCAAAGTCCTAAAGTGTCCGGGTGACGAGTGTTGCTTTGCGCCCCTTCATATGGAAAAATCACACCACAACATCCGGTGTTTCCACTAGATGGAATACGTTTTCAGATGGCCAGAACGCTTTGTCTACACATCGGGCATCCCAAAACTGGCTCAAGCTATTTGCAGTCTGTGCTGGCCCTAAGTAGTGTTGACCTCGCCTTACAAGGCGTTTTCTACCCCTTAGGGAATTCCGGAGATCGGGCGATGCGCGGCGAAATTACCAGCGGCAACACTCTGCTTGCGATGGACGTTTTCGCGAACCCGGCCACCTTTGCCGATAGCCCTGCCGACATTCATCTATTCTCCAGTGAGGATATTTTCTTTAAGTTTGCGACCCCCACGTTTCAAGATTCGTTCGCCAAACTGGTAGCAGCCGAAATCTACACGTCAATCAAGGTGCTCTTGTTCATTCGCGACCCCGTCAGTTTGGCTGCCAGCGCATTCCAACAAATATTGAAACGCTCAATTGGTGTTTCTTTGAGCATACAGGATCGGATGGAAAGTGACACATTCCCGATCCAAGTTAACGCCATTCTGGATTTTTTGGAGCAATTTCCCGAGGTCACAACCACAGTCCGAAATTACTCGCAGGTTCGGGCAAGCCTCGTTGATGAACTCAGCGATTGGATGGGAGTACCCAAATCCTTGCTAACTCTGCCGGCAAGGGCAACGATCAATCGCTCGATGACGTCCTCAGAACTCATGCTTCTTGCGGCCTTGTCCCAAGGCGAAGGCCTAATCAGGACGCTCTTGTCTGACGCCTTGTGCAACAAACTGCCCGACATCCCACCTGACGAAATTCGCCCTTCGCTTGACGTGCAAGAAGCACTTTGGCTACGAATGTCGAATGATATTGAACGGGTCAACGCAAGGGTAGAACCCGAACACCGCTATAACAAAGAGCGCGACATCAAACCTCCGCTGGACTTGGGCGTTAAAGCGGAAATCAGCCGCGACCAGATCGGCGTTATCGCAGACTGTATCGTTGAACTGTTCAACAGGGTCACAGCGCTTCAAGCTAAGCAAAAAGACAGTGTGGCGCGCATAGCCGAGATGCGCGAAAGAAACCAAAAACTGCAATCCTTGAACGTAGAATTGCGCGATCGACTGGCAGGTCAGCGCAAACCTGCGCCAGAATCGGGTTCCTAGGCCTAGGATCTGAGATTCTGAAAGATCCAAAAGTCAAGATTTATGGAGCGGGCGGCGGGAATCGAACCCGCGTCTTTAGCTTGGAAAGCTAAGGTCTTACCATTACACAACGCCCGCGCTGATGCGTTCATAGCATCCCGCAAGGGCAGGCTCAACACCCCGTCTTGGCCAAATCCGCACGAAAACGCAGCGCCCATTCGGCGCTGATGGCATCCGGCATCTTGCGGTTGGCGACCTGCAAAGGCGCCTTGGCGGTCAGGCCCGAAAGCCAATGGCGCGGGTCGTGGTGCCTTGGGGGTCGGCACAGAGATCTTCGTAAGTCAGATTATGCGCCGTGATCCCTTTGAGCGCGAACCAGCTTTGCCATTGGGCGTGATCGGCCTTAACTTAGCGCAGATGGGCCAATATAGCAGCTAAATCATAATGCGGTGTCCGTGGATGCTTGGCCTCTCCAAAGCCCAGGTGCCACTGACCTCGGCCTTGTGGCGCGACACGGCTTTACCCACACGGTCAAGCCGTTGCAGATAAATATATTTCTGTTGGCCAAAGACCGCTTCCAGATCGTCATCTCCGCCCAGATCGCGGGTCAATTGGGTCAGATGATCCCACATCAGCCTTTGACCAAAGACCGCCGTCCCACCTTTACCAGCCTCCTTAGTTCGCCCTGAACACCCTGCATCTCATTGATTTTACGTGAGATCACTTCGGTTTTGCTCGCTGTTTGCTGCAAGGTTTCGTATGATTTCCTTCAGAACCCTGCAATTTTGGTTTGCCAATGAAGC
>CAIYZT010000140.1 GCA_903930735.1 uncultured Paracoccaceae bacterium
AAAAAGGCGATCTTGTGGTGACGCGCGACAATGGGTTTCAACCAATCGTCTGGATCGGAACCAGGGAACTGTCTGGCGCGCAATTGTCCCAAGATGATGCGCTGCAACCCATTTCAATTCGTCGCGGCGCCTTGGGCAACGATAGCCCAAATCGCGACATGATGGTGTCGCCCCAGCACCGGATGCTGATGTGTGGTGCGCGGGCCGAGCTTTGGTTTGGCACAAACGAGGTTTTGGTCAGGGCACTGCATCTTACCGCGCTGCCAGGGGTGGACGCCATTGTATCGGCGTCGGTGACCTATGTGCATATCATGTTCGATCAGCACGAAATCGTGCTGGCTGACGGTGCATGGAGCGAAAGCTTTCAGCCCGGAGATCGCACATTTTCAGGAATGGATGCGGATCAGCGGCAAGAACTGGATACCATATTCCCGGAACTCTCTGCGGTGAACCGTTTTGCCAACTACGACGCGGCGCGTATGACGCTGAAATCCTATGAGGCGCGTGTCTATCTTGCCGCGTAAGGGCAATCGCGCTTGGCCTAAGTGTTTCCTAACTAATTGAGAAAACTTAGAATAAATGCAAAGCTTCACCCGGCGCGCTTCAGTTTGATCTAGACCGAGCCCTTGGAGGTGTCGTGGCGGACGAAATTGAAGGCGCAGCGTCGTGAGGCGTGGCGATGTTGACGGGGCCATTGTCCATGCTGTTGTGGGCGGCCTCTTCCCGGAACGAAACGTCAAGTTGCCAGTGCCGGGCATTCTCGATGCCCCGGATGGGCTCGGACGGTGGCCATGAAGACCTCGGGAGCAGCCATCCATGAAAGGGCGTTAGAGGGTCTGGATCTGCACCTTCCCATCCGCTTCTCGACCATGCCTCGATACGGCTGAAGGCCTGCAGGTCGGGAATTCATGATCTTTCGCCAGACCCTTGGCGGAAACGGCCGCGCCGGTGCGGCCCTCCTTGCGGCCATGCCCTGCCGCCTCTTGATGCGCGACCGGATGGTCTGGCAGAACCTTGTCGAAACAGGCCAAGCCATAGGACAGGAGCGAGTCTTGGTTGGCCTTCAGTGCGAGGCAATAATCGCCGCCGCTGCCTCCGGTGATTGGTGCAACCGTGCAGCGATTGCAGTGCAGGGCATCCGCCGTCACGACTTTGCCCTTGAGGGCAGCATCCTGTGCGAACATGCCCGTGTGATCCAACGTAGCCATCAGCTGCCGCCGAAGACGATCTACGACTGGCGACACTATCTGGCCGTCGTGCAGAGGAAGCCGGGTGCTCTGCGCAATGGCGCGCCCTTCCTGGAATTACCGCCTGCGTTCAGACAGTTGCAGGATCACATGCTGCGCAAACCCGGCGGTGATCGTGAGATGGTCGATATCCTTGCCTTGGTGCTGCACCACGATGAACAGGCCGTGCTCGCCGCCGTGGAGCTTGCCTTGGCCGAGGGCGTGCCCACCAAGACCCATGTGCTGAACCTGTTGCACCGACTGGTCGACGGCAAGGTCGTGGGCGGACCGCCACTGGATACTCCGCAGGCACTGGCCTTGCACCGCGAGCCACAGGCCAATGTCGAGCGTTATGACGGCCTGCGCGCCCAGATCGCCGGAGGCCGCCATGCGTCATGATCCTGCTGCCGGCGCCATCGTCATCATGCTGCGCAGTCTGAAGATGTATGGCATGGCCCAAGCCGTGACCGATCTGATCGAACAGGGGGCACC
>CAIYZT010000141.1 GCA_903930735.1 uncultured Paracoccaceae bacterium
CCGTGCCGGTCACATGATCTTGCGATTTGTCGATCAGGGCCTGCAGCATTTCCCGCTCGGGCGAGAACCAAAAGCCGTTGTAAATCAGCTCGGCATAGCGCGGCATGATGCTGTCTTTCAGATGGCCCGCGCCCGAATCGAGCGTGATCTGCTCGATGCCGCGGTGCGCCTCCAGCAGGATGGTGCCGCCGGGGGTCTCGTAAACACCGCGCGATTTCATGCCGACAAAGCGGTTTTCGACCAGATCCAGCACGCCGACGCCGTGACGCGCGCCCATCTCGTTCAGGGCGGTCAGCAGGGTGGCGGGCGACATCGGCACGCCGCCCAACGCCACCGCATCGCCGCGCTCAAAGGTCACTTCGACCATTTCGGCCTTGTCGGGCGCTTGTTCGACCGGGGTGACGCGCTGATAGACGTATTCGGGTGCTTCTTCGGCCGGATTTTCCAGAACCTTGCCCTCGGAAGAGGTGTGCAGCAGGTTCGCGTCCACGCTGAATGGCGCTTCGCCGCGTTTGTCCTTGGCGATCGGGATCTGGTTCGCTTCGGCATAGGCCAAAAGATCGGTCCGCGAGCGCAGGTCCCATTCCCGCCAAGGCGCGATCACCCGCAGATGGGGGTTCAGCGCCAGCGCGGACAGCTCGAACCGCACCTGATCATTGCCCTTGCCGGTCGCCCCGTGGGCCACAGCATCGGCGCCGGTTTCTTCGGCAATTTCGACCAGACGCTTGGCGATCAGGGGGCGGGCAATCGAGGTACCGAGGAGGTAAAGCCCTTCGTAAAGTGCGTTGGCGCGGAACATCGGGAATACGAAGTCGCGCACGAATTCTTCGCGCAGGTCCTCGATGTGGATGTTTTCGGGGCTGATCCCCAGCAAGACCGCCTTGGCGCGCGCCGGCTCTAACTCTTCGCCCTGACCCAGGTCGGCGGTAAAGGTGATCACCTCGCAGCCATATTCATTCTGCAGCCATTTCAGGATGATCGAGGTATCAAGACCGCCCGAATAGGCAAGGACGACTTTCTTGGGATTGGTCATGGCGGGGGCCCCTTGTGGTTTGGCCCGCGATACCGGGAAATCCGGGCAAGGGCAAGGGAAGGGCGGTTGACAGGGCGGCGCGGCGGCCCTCAACTGGCGGTGGAGTGTTGGGGAGAGATCGATGAAAGCCTGGCAGATATTCACGCATTCGCTGCGTCAGGTGACGGGGAATCTTGAATCCGCGATGAAGATATCCCTGATCCCGATGCTTATCCAGATTGCGGCGGCCCTGGTTTTGCTGGGCGGGTCCGTCTATGTGCAGCCGGCTGAGATGATGCGACAACCCGGCGCTCTGGCAAGTAACGGCGGGGCCCTCCTAATTGTGTCAATTGTCGGGGTTGCGACTGGTATGTGGATGGCAGTTAACTGGCATCGCTTTGTGTTACTGGGCGAGATGCCTCAGGGCTATGTGTCGGCTCTCCCAAGCGACAAGATTTGGGCCTATTTCCGGCGCATGGTCGTGGCCATCCTGATCATTTTTTTGGCAGCCCTCCCGTTTGGGGCGCTGCATCTTTTTGTGACGTTAACCTTCCTTCGAGAGCTTGGCGAAAGTGCGCGGGCGATAACTTTTGCGCTGATCGTGTTCTTGCCTATGGGGCTGCTAGCCTATCGCTTGATGATTTCACTTCCGGGTGCTGCGCTTGGCTCCGAGACGGTCCTGATGGCTGGGTGGAATGCGACGAGAGACGAAAATGCGACGATCTTTTTGCTGGCCTTGATTTCGGTGGCCGCGAATCTGGTGCTTGGGGTTGTCGGCGGTCTTTTGTCAGTAATTCCGGTGCTGGGCATCGGCATCGGATTTTTGTCGCAATGGCTGGCGACCATGGTTGGCCTGTCGATCCTTACCACGCTTTACGGTCATTACGTCGAGGGCCGCGCGCTGTCTTGAGGCCGGAACACGCCGAAAGAGCGGCGTCCTGACCGTTATGAAAGGCGGCTTTGGACATCTCGTAAATCGCTTTGATCTGATCCAGATCCACTTCGGTTGATCCTGAACTGGCGCGCTTTTCGCCGTCCTGGCAGAGCGTTGCCAGCTGCTGAAACCCCAGGTTCAATGCCAAGCCTTTGAGGAAATGCAGCGCGGATTCCAGCGCCTTGGCGCCTTGGCTGCCATCGAGCTGCGCAACCGCCTCGTCCGCCTCTTCCAGAAACAGAACCGCGACTTCATCAAAGCTGTCGTCACCGATTTCCTCGCGCAAATCATTGACCCGTGACCAATCTATCATTCGGTTTTCCTGCCCAATCGCGCCGCTTGTTTGATCAATTTAGCGCGCAGGTCTTAAGGCCCGGTAACCTTGCGCGGCGACCTTCGTGCAATTTTTAGGCTTCATCCAACGTTAATCCGGTTCGGTCAAACCAATCGAAAGAGGAGGAGAAATCCTTGGCAATGGTAGCAGTAATGACCGCAACACCTGATCCGACGGCACCTGCGGCCGATGCTGCGGCGCATGTCCTTGTGGTCGATGACAGCAAGGCGCAGCGCCGCGTTTTGGCACTGCAACTCGGCCGGTGGGGCTATAGGGTGACAGAGGCCGCTTCGGGCGAAGAGGCGATGGCGCTGGTGGTGGAAAATGACTTTGGCATGATCCTTTCGGATTGGATGATGCCGGGCATGACAGGACTAGAGTTTTGCAAGGCTTTCAGGGCCTTACAGCGCGAGGGATACAGTTATTTCATCCTGCTCACCTCTAAATCCGGAAAGACCGAGGTGGCAGATGGTCTGGAAAATGGGGCCGATGACTTCCTGTCCAAACCGGTGAATTTCGACGAGCTGCGGGCAAGACTGCGTGCGGGCGAGCGCATTCTTTCGATGCAAAGCGAGCTGGTCGAAAAGAATCAGATGATCGGCGCGACCTTGGGCGAATTGCAGAAAATCTATGATTCGCTGGACCGCGATCTGATCGAGGCGCGCAAGCTGCAGCAGACCTTGGTGCGTGATCGATTCCGGGATTATGGCACGGGGCAGGCCTCGCTGATGCTGCGCCCCTCGGGCCGTGTTGGCGGCGATCTGGTGGGCAGTTTCTTGATCGATTCGCATCGGCTAGCGGTCTATTCGGTCGATGTTTCGGGGCATGGTGTGGCTTCGGCGATGATGACGGCGCGGCTTGCGGGGCTTTTGTCCGGCTCATCGGTCGATCAGAACATCGCGCTGCGCCAGATGCCGGACGGCACCCGCGGCGCCTGGTCGCCCGAGATCGTGGCCGAGCGTTTGAACCGTGTCATGCTCGAAGACATGCAGGTCGATCAGTATTTCACCATGGCCTATGCCGAGATTAATCTTTTGACCGGGCAGACCAAGATGGTCCAGGCCGGGCATCCCTATCCGGTGATCCTGCAGCCTTCGGGCGAAACGCAGGTTCTGGGCAACGGCGGCATGCCCATCGGCCTGATCGCTGGCGCCGATTACGCGCTGACTGAATTCACGCTGGCGCCGGGGGACCGGCTGGTGATCGTTTCCGACGGCGTGACCGAATGCCCGGATAGCTCTGAGGCCGAGCTTGGTACCGAAGGGTTCTTGCAGATGCTGACCAAGAACGCCGAATTACCCAGCACGGCGCTGCTTGAGGCATTGATCTGGGATCTTGGGCAGTATTCGGGGCGTGATGAGTTTCCGGACGATGTCTCGGGTCTGATTTTTGATTATCTCGGCGGCGAGTTAGCGCTTGCTTAAGACCTGCGCCAGCATTGCGCGGTCACCCTCGCCGCCCAAAAGATCAAGCGCCTGCCGCGCCGGCATCCAGACTGCGGTATGCCCGGGCTCGGTTGGCAGGCAAATGCGCAGAACCGGGCGGGCCAGATAGATCGTGCACAGCTTTTCCGCCCAAAACCCGTATTCCGGCATATGGGTGAACCGCCGATAGGTGCCCAGCCGTTTGGGCGGCGCGATATGCCAGCCGGTCTCCTCCATCACCTCCCGGTGCAGGGCCGCGACCGGATGTTCGCCCTTGTCGATCCCGCCCCCGGGCAACTGATACTCTGGCACCGGCTCCAACTGATGCGTGGTCAAAATCGCATCCCCGTCCAGCAAGATCGCATAGACGCCCGGCCTGCGCCGGTAGATCTGACCCGCTTTTACCGGCTCACCAAAGCGTCTGATCATCTTTGCCCCTGTTAGCCACGGTTGCTCTGCCTATATAGGCGCGGTATGCCAAGTTTGGCAGTTTCAGGAAACCCCAATGACGCCGCAAAACATCGCTTGGGACGATACCGTCCTGCCCTTTCAGCTCGACCGCTCTGATATCCGGGGCCGGGTCGCCCGTCTGGATGGCGCGCTTGACCGCATTTTGAACCAACACGCCTATCCGCCTTTGATCGAGGCTTTGGTGGCCGAGGCCGCCTTGCTGACCGCGCTGATCGGGCAATCGGTCAAATTGCGCTGGAAACTGTCGCTGCAGATTCGCGGAAATGGCCCGGCCCGTCTGATCGCCACCGATTATTACGGACCGCAAGAAGACGGCGCCCCGGCCCGCGTGCGCGCCTATGCCAGCTATGACGCCGAAAGGCTGGACGAAACCGCCGCGCCTTTCAGCCAGATCGGTCAGGGCTATTTTGCCGTGATGATCGATCAGGGCGAGGGGATGGTGCCCTACCAGGGCTTTACCCCGATCGCCGGTAATTCTCTGTCAAATTGCGCTGAAACTTATTTCGCGCAGTCCGAACAGCTGCCGACCCGCTTTGCCCTGACCTTTGGAAAAAGCCAGACCCCAGGACGTGTGGCGCATTGGCGGGCGGGCGGGGTGATGCTGCAAAGCATGCCCAGCCATGGCGGTACGCGCGAAGCGGCGTCTGAGGGCAGCGGCGAGGGCGGGCTTTTGACCCATGTCGATATTCTGGCGGGTGTCGAAAGCGAGGACTGGATTCGCGCCAATGCCCTCTTGGATACCGTCGAAGAGATTGAGATGATCGGCCCGACCGTGACCCCGACCGAGCTTTTGGTTCGGCTGTTCCACGAAGAAGAGCCCCGGATCTATGACACGCAAGCCGTGCAATTCGGCTGTTCCTGCTCGGCCGAAAAGGTGCGCAGCACGATGTCGATCTACTCGCAAAAGGACATCTCCAAGATGACCACCGTCGAGGGATTGGTCACCGCCGATTGCCAGTTTTGCTCGGCCCATTACGAATTGGACCCCAGAACTCTGGGGTTTGATGCCACCCATGCCCCCTGACGCGGACAGCCTGCGCGCCGCTTTGCAGCGTCCGGGGCGCGCCTCGACGGATTTCGATCTGAACCCAGAGCTTGTTCTGCGGCCGGGCCGTGTTTTGCGGCCGGCGGCGGTGCTGGTGGCGGTCTGGCAGGACCAGCTGATCCTGACCAAACGCGCCTCGCATCTGAAACATCATCCCGGCCAGATCGCCTTTCCCGGCGGCAAGGTAGAGGCGCACGATGCCTCGCCCGAGGCCGCCGCGCTGCGCGAGGCCCATGAGGAGATCGGGCTGAGCCCCGAAAAGGTCGAGGTTCTGGGCAGGCTCTCGCCCCATGAAACCGTCACTGGTTTTTCGATGACTCCGGTTTTGGGCCATGTTAGTGACGATTTGGGCCTTATCCCCGAGGCGGGCGAGGTTGAAGAGGCCTTTACCGTCCCGCTGTCTCACGTCCTTGATCCCGCCAATTTCGCCATCGAGCGCCGCCTCTGGCGCGGGCAGTGGCGGCGGTACTACACCGTTCCTTATGGTCCCTATTACATATGGGGCGCCACGGCCCGCGTGCTGCGTGGGTTGGCCGAGCGGGTGCAATAATGCGGATCGCTGGGCCTTGGCTATCGCAACCCGGCACGCAGGCGCTTTGCGCCGCGCTTGAGGCTCAGGGGTTTCAGGCGCTGTTTGTCGGCGGCTGCGTGCGCAATGCCTTGATGGGCATTCCGGTTGCCGATGTTGACCTTTGCACCGATGCACCGCCGCAAAAGGTCTCTGACATCGCCAAAAAGGCCGGTTTCAAGGTGATCCCAACCGGGCTCGAGCACGGCACTTTGACGGTCATCGCCGGGCAGATCGCCCATGAGGTCACCACCTTTCGCCGCGATGTGCAGACCGACGGCCGTCATGCCCTCGTCGCCTTTACGACCGATATTGCCGAGGATGCGGCGCGGCGCGATCTGACCATCAACGCGCTTTATGCCCGCGCGGACGGCAGCGTGATCGACCCCTTGGGTGGTCTGCCCGACCTTTTGGCGCGCCGGGTGCGGTTTGTGGGTGATGCCGGGCTGCGCATCCGCGAGGACTATCTGCGGATCCTGCGGTTCTTTCGGTTCCAAGCCCATTTCGCCGATCCCCAAGGCGGCATGGACGCCGAGGCTCTGGCCGCTTGCGCCGAGAATCTGGACGGATTGGCCGGCTTGTCGCGCGAACGGATCGGGCAGGAGTTCCGCAAGCTGCTCAGCGCGCCTGATCCCTCGCCTTCTGTCTCTGCGATGGCCCAAATCGGGGTCTTGAACTCGGTTTTGCCGGGGGCGGACGCGCGGGCTTTGGCGCCTTTGGTTCATCTGGAAGGCGCCCTCGCCCCAGACTGGCGGCGGCGTTTGGCGGTATTGGGCGGGGCAGAGGCGGACGATCTGCTGCGCTTTAGCCGGAGTGAGGCGCGTGCTTTGGCGGCGCTTCGGGGTTCTATCGGTGCGGTGGATAGCCCGGCGGCTTTGGGCTTCGTGCTGAAAGCTGATCTGGGGACTAGCGCGGTCTTGGCGCGGGCGGCGCTGCTTGAGATGCCCTTGCCGCCTGACTGGCAGGCGGAAGTTACGCGCGGCGCGGCGGCGCGGTTTCCGGTGCGCGCGGCAGATCTGCCGGAGCTTGACGGCGCGGCGCTGGGGCAGCGGCTCAAAGAGGTGCAGGCGCATTGGTTGCGGACGGGCCTTCGGGCTGAAAAGGCAGAGTTGCTTGCGCTGTAATGGGTACGAGTTTTCGGGTGACAGCCGGAAATTCTTGGGCTAAGACGGCGGAGCACTAAAGAGGAGCGCAGCTATGGATCACGGGATCACAATCAGTCAGGCCTGAGGCCGACCGATCCCGTATGGACGGTCGCCCCCCCGGCAACCGCTTCACCCCATCGCTGTCATTTGCTCTAAAATTAGGCTCCTCCCATGTTGCGCTTTTTCGAAAATCTCGTTGATCCGTTTCAACCCTATGTCCAGACCGACACCCCGCCGCGCAAGCTTTGGCCGTTTCTGGTCGATTACATTCGCCCGTTTCGGACGGTGTTTTTCTGGACTGGCTTTCTGTCGATCCTCGCCGCCTCCTTTGATGTCGGGCTGATCTGGTACGTTGGCCGCCTGGTTGATGTCCTCGCCTCGGGCGAGCCGGCGGAGGTTTGGGCGGCCTATAAATGGGAGCTGATCGGGATGGCTTTCGTCATTCTGGTCCTGCGACCCATCGTAACCGGGGCCGATGTGGCGCTGCTGCACAACACCATTTTGCCAAATTTCGGCACGATGATGCGCTGGCGGGCCCATTCACATGTGC
This sequence comes from uncultured Paracoccaceae bacterium, assembly GCA_903930735.1. Classification (GTDB taxonomy): domain Bacteria; phylum Pseudomonadota; class Alphaproteobacteria; order Rhodobacterales; family Rhodobacteraceae; genus CAIYZT01. Next base: position 7,484 of record CAIYZT010000141.1, read on the forward strand.
TGCGCCAGCCGGTGGGCTGGTTCGAATCCGATTTCGCGGGCCGCATTGCCAACCGGATCATGCAGGCCCCGCCTGCCGCGGGTGAGGCGGTGTTTCAGACCTTTGACGCCGTGGCCTTTGCCGCCACCACTTTGGTCGGCGCAGCGATCATGCTGTTTGACGCCGACAAGCGTCTGCTCCTGCCGCTGGTCATCTGGTTTGCCGCCTATGTCGCCCTGATGCGCTGGACGATCCGCCGCGCTGGCCCCGCCTCTGAGGCGAGTTCCGAGGCGCGCTCGGCCATTACCGGGCGGGTTGTGGACGCTTATGCCAATATCCATTCGGTCAAACTGTTCGCCCATCACGATCAGGAACTGGACTATGGCCGCGACGCGATCAACAACGCGCGGACCAAATTCTTTGCTGAAATGCGCATCATCACCAAGATGGATGTGACGCTGACCTTGCTGAACGGGTTGCTCATCTGCGCCGTTACGGCTTGGGCGATGTTCCTTTGGTACACGGGGCAAGCCTCGGTTGGAACGGTGGCGGCGGCGGTGACTTTGGTGCTGCGGCTGAACAATATGACCTATTGGATCATGTGGGCGACTACCTCGCTGGTGCAGAATCTGGGCACCCTGCAAGAGGGGATGGAGACGATCACCCAGCCGATCACGCTGGTCGATGCGCCGGGGGCCAAGCCGTTGGAGTTTAGCAAAGGGCAGATCACGCTGGACGGGATCTCGCACCATTATGGGCGCGGGTTTGGCGGGTTACAGAACGTCAGCCTGACGATCAAGCCGGGCGAAAAGATTGGGGTTGTGGGGCGCTCCGGGGCGGGGAAATCGACCCTCGTCAAGCTGATGCTGCGGTTCTACGACACCGAATCCGGGCGGATTCTGATCGACGGTCAGGATATCGCCAAGGTCACACAGGACAGCGTTCGGGCGCGTATCGGGATGGTCCAGCAGGACAGCAGCCTGATGCACCGTTCGGTGCGCGACAATATCCTTTACGGCCGCCCCGATGCCTCGGAGGCCGAGATGATTGCCGCCGCTGGCCGCGCCGATGCGCATGCGTTTATTCTGGGCCTCGAAGATCCCGAGGGCCGCAAGAGCTATGACGCGCATGTGGGCGAGCGCGGGGTCAAGCTGTCGGGCGGGCAGCGGCAAAGGGTGGCTTTGGCGCGGGTGATTCTAAAGGACGCGCCGATTCTTATCCTGGACGAGGCGACCTCGGCGCTGGATTCGGAGGCGGAGGCGACGATTCAGGAGGCGCTGTTTGGCGTGATGCAGGGCAAGACAGTGGTGGCGATCGCGCACCGCCTGTCCACCATCGCGCAGATGGACCGGATCATCGTGCTGGAGGATGGCCGCATCGCCGAAGAGGGCAGCCATGCCGCGCTTTTGGCGCGGAGCGGACTTTATGCCCGATTCTGGGCGCGGCAATCGGGGGGCTTTATCGGCCTCGATCAGGAGTAGCCCGTGCAACTTATTCCGCGCCGTTTGTTCTCCTTCGTCGAGGGCATGACTGATCCCTTTGCCACCCCTCCGCCCAGCACGCCGCCCGGGCGGAGGGGTGGCGTTTTTAGTCTCTAACATGTGGCCTTTTGCCGGGGTGATGGCGATTGCCTCGGTGGTTGTGGTTTTGGTGGCGGTGCTGGAGCTGGGCCGCTTGGTGGACCTGATGGGCGCGGGGCCCGCGACCCTTTGGTCGGATCATGGACAAGAGATCGCTTTGGCCGCGCTGGTGCTGCTGACCTTGCGGCCAATTGTCGTTGGCGCCAATGCGGCCGTGCTGTTTTCCGGCATTTCGACCAATCTTTTGACCCAAGCCCGCTGGCGCGCTCATCATCATCTTTTGGGCCAGCCGGTGGCGTTTTTCCAAAGCGACTTTGCCGGGCGGCTGGCCAACCGCGTGCTCGGCGTCGGGCCTGCGACGGGAGACGCCGGATTTCTGGTGTTCGAGGCGTTTTGGCAGGCCTCTGCCTTTGCCATCGCCACCTTGATCTTTTTGACCGGCATGGATTGGCGCATCGCGCACCGCCTGTCCACCATCGCCCAAATGGACAGGATCGTGGTGTTGGATCACGGCCTTGTGGCCGAAGCCGGCAGTCATTCGGCGCTTTTGGCGCGAAATGGCCTTTACGCGCGCTTCTGGGCGCGTCAATCAGGCGGCTTCATTGGACTGGATGCCTGAATGCCCTTCTCTCCCATCCTCGGCCCCGAAATCCCCCCCTTCGCCCCCGCGGATGCCCCGCCGCCGGGCAGGGTCTGGCCGTTTTTCAGCTGGGCCTTGGTGGGGGCCTGGCGCGGAATCCTCTGGGCGATTTTCTGGTCGGTGCTGGTTGGCAGTTTCGAGGCGATCTCGGCCACCATGCTGGGCATACTTATCGACGGGCTTGGCCAAAGCGAGCCGGCGCGGATGTGGCAGGACATCGGGCTGATCTTTTCGGTCTTTGCCTTTTACTATCTGATCGCCCGCCCGGTGGTCTTTGGCCTGAACACCGCTGCCGCCTCGATCCGGCTGGAGCCTAATCTCTTTCCGCTGATCCTGTCGCGGCTGCACCGCTATACGATCGGGCAGGCGGTGACGTTTTTCGACAATGATTTCGCGGGCCGCATCGCGCAAAAGCAGATGCAGACGGCGCGGGCGGCGACCGATGTGGTGACCAGCCTGATCGAAACCGCGGCCTTTTCGCTGTCATCGGTGGTTGGCTCGGTGCTGCTGATGGCAACCATTGACGGGCGGATCGCGCTTTTGCTGATGATCTGGATCGCGGGTTATCTGTTGTTCATCCGCAACTCGCTCAAGCGGATCCGGGGCGCTTCGGCGGCGCGGGCGGCGGCGCGGGCCATGGTAACGGGGCAGATCGTTGACACCGTGACCAATATGAAAACAGTCAAGCTGTTCGCGCATGCCAGCCACGAGGACCGCGTTGCGTTGGAATCCATGGCCGGTTTCCGCGAAAAAGCCATTGCTTATGGCATCATCTCGTCCTGGTTCCGGTTTTTGCTGGCGGCCATCGCGGGAGTGCTGCCGGTGGTCATGATCGGCGCGGCGTTGTGGCTGTGGAGCATCGGCCAAGCCAGCATCGGCGATATCGCGGCGGCGGGCACGATTTCGTTCCGGCTTAGCCAGATGACCGGCTGGGTGTCGTTCAGCCTGATGTCGATCTTTGGCAATCTGGGCGAGGTAGAGGACGGCATCCGCACCCTCTCGCCCGCCTATACGCTGAAAGACGCCGAAGGCGCGCGCGAGATGCCCCTGGTGCGCGGCGATATTGTGATGGAGGCGGTGACCTTTGCCTATGGCCGCAAGACCGATGACGGGCGCGGCGGGGTGGACCGGCTGTCGCTGCATGTCCGGCCGGGGGAAAAGATCGGTGTTGTCGGGGCCTCCGGCGCGGGGAAATCGACGCTGGTTGCGCTCCTATTGCGGCTCTATGACGCAGAAAAGGGCCGGGTTTTGATCGACGGGATTGATGTGACCTCGGTCACGCAGGAATCTTTGCGCGGCCAGATCGGGATGGTCACGCAGGAAACCGCGATGTTCAACCGCACGGCGCGCGAGAATATCCTTTATGGCAATCCGCTGGCCAGCGAAGAGCAGATGATCGCCGCCGCCCGCGCCGCCGAGGCGCATGATTTCATCGGGCATCTGCGCGATCATTCGGGCAATCGGGGCTACGGCGCCTATCTGGGAGAGCGGGGGGTCAAGCTGTCGGGCGGGCAGCGCCAAAGGATCGCCCTTGCGCGCGCCTTTCTGAAGGATGCCCCGATCTTGTTGCTGGACGAGGCGACAAGCGCGCTGGATTCCGAGGTCGAGGCCTCGATCCAGACGGCGCTGCTGCGGGTGATGGAGGGCAAGACCGTGCTCGCCATTGCGCACCGTCTGTCCACAATCGCGGCGATGGACCGCATCATCGTGCTGGACGAGGGCCGCATTGTCGAGCAAGGCAGCCATGCAGAGTTGCTGGCCATGAACGGCCTTTACGCACGCTACTGGTCGCGCCAATCGGGCGGCTTTATCGGCACGGATGAAAAGGAAGCGGCAGAGTGAGGGTAACAATCGACCGACTGGGCCAGCATGGCGACGGAATTGCCATAAGCGAGGCCGGGCCGATCTATGCCCCCGGCCTTTTGCCCGGCGAGGTGGCCGAAGGTGATCTGGACGGCGATACGCTGGGCAACATCCGCATCCTGTCGCCCTCGTCCGATCGCGTCAAACCGCCCTGCAGCCATGCCAAGGCTTGCGGCGGTTGTCTGATGCAGCACGCTGGCGATGCCTTTGTTGCCGATTGGAAACAGGACATCCTGCGCGTGGCGCTGTCTGGGCAGGGGCTGAGCGCGCCTTTTCTGGAAACGGTTACCTCGGCCGCGCAGTCTCGGCGGCGGGCCACGATTACCGGGCGCAAGACCAAGACCGGCGTATTGATGGGCTTTCACAGCCGCGGCACCGATACGCTGATCCCGGTGCCCAATTGCCAGCTGCTGCACCCCGATCTGATCGCTGGCTTTCCGGGGCTTGAGGGGCTGGTAAAGCTGGGCTCGACCCGCACGACCGAGATCCAGATGACCATCACGCGCAGCGCCTCGGGGCTGGATGTGTCGGTGACCGGTGGCAAGCGGCTGGATGCCGCGATGAGGATGGATCTGGCGCGGGTGATCGAGGCCCACAGCTTTGCGCGCCTGACGTGGTCGGGCGAGACGGTGGCGCTGCGCGCGCCTCCGCAACAAGGCTTTGGCCGGGCGAACGTGACCCCGCCGCCGGGAGCGTTTTTGCAAGCCACGGCGGACGGTGAGGCGTCGCTTTTGCGCGCGGTCAAGCTGGCCGTTGGCCCCGCCCGCCGCATTGTCGATCTTTTCGCGGGCTGCGGCACCTTTGCCTTGCCTTTGGCCGAAGCCGCCGAAGTTCATGCCGTTGAAAGCGAGGCCCCGATGATGGCCGCGCTGGAAAAAGGTGCGCGCGGCATCGAGGGGCTGAAAAAGGTCACGGTCGCCGCGCGTGATCTTTTCCGCCGCCCGCTGGAGCCCGATGAGTTCAAGGGCTTTGACGCCGTGGTCATCGACCCGCCCCGCGCCGGGGCCGAAGCGCAGATGAAATGTCTGGCCATCGCACGGGTGCCGGTCATCGCCGCCGTCTCCTGCAATCCGATCACCTTTGCCCGTGACGCCAAAATTCTGGTCGATGCCGGCTATCGGCTGGACTGGGTGCAGGTTATCGATCAGTTCCGCTGGTCCTCGCATGTCGAACTGGCCGCGAAATTCTCGATGCCAAAAAGCTGATCGCTGGGGGCCTAGAAGCACCGCTGCTTTTGCTGTATTGCCTGCGCAAACATTAAAAAAAACGAGCAGCCCATGACCCGTCTTTTACGTCTTGTCCTGATTTTGGCGGTCGGCCTTGGCCTGTCCTCCTGCAGCACCAATTTCCAGACCTATACTGGCGCGGCGGTGACCCAGATTCAGGTCCATAAGGCGGAACGCAAGATGTACCTTCTGCACGGCACTGAGGTGCTGGAAACCTATGACATCGCGCTCGGCTTTACCCCGGCGGGTCACAAGCAGATCGAGGGCGACGGCAAGACGCCGGAGGGCTTGTATTACATTACCCACCGAAATCCACGCTCCAGCTTTTATCTGTCGCTCGGGATTTCCTATCCCAACGATCAGGACCGGGCTGCGGCTGCGGCGCTGGGCAAACCACCGGGCGGGGATATCTTTATCCATGGCGGGCCGCGCGGTCCGATCACGCGGGCGGATTGGACGGCGGGATGTATTTCGGTCACCGATCGGCAAATGGAAGTGGTCTATTCCTTGGTCAAACCGGGCACGCCGATCTGGATTCTGAAATAGCCCTGCGCCGGCCTATTGCGTGAGGCCGAGGGGCGAGATTGGGATGATGCCGCCGGAGGTGCCCGACAAAAGGCACCACCATATCTTGCCATTGGGTTCCTGATACCAGGCGAATCCCATCTGGGTGGCGCGCGGGTCCAGCAAAACTTCGCGGGTTTCAGGGGCGGCCATCCAGGCGGACAGCGTCTCCAACTCGGTCTGGAAGGTTTCGGAAATCAACTCGCCCAGCAGTTTGTCCGGATAGCCAACCCGCTGCACCCGCACCAAAGGCGAGGAGCCGTCAGAGCCAAAGTGCCAGGGGCGGTTTTGCACCGACATATCGCGGGCATGGGTGGCAGCGGCGGCGTTCAGCTGGGCGTCAAAGGTCACAGCCGGACCACCGCGTGCCCGGCGCAGGGCGTTGACCGCGTCCAGCATGCGAAAATCGATCGCGGCGGCGTCCGCTTCGGAGATTTTGTAGACACGCGGCAAAGGCTTGCCATCGGTTCCCAGCGGCAACGGCGGAGCATTGCCCCCGCAGGCCGCCAAAGCCGCCGCGCCGCCAAGCAAAAGAACCGCGCGTCTGTTCATGTAATCACCCATCTCACATCGCTTCTGACCTGCCGCCCGCAAGACAGCCACGCAAACCTTAGCCTTCCTTTACTCAAGGATCCCAGCAACTTCAAACCCGCTTTGCAACAGCTTGCCGACTGACGCCGGTTTGATTTGCCGCCAGCGCGCGCAAGATGTATCAGCCGGACAAAGATTGCGAGGAGAGTTTCTTATGTTCACCGATGCCAAAGCCCGCCTGAGCCGCCGCCTGTTTATGAGCGGCGCCGCGGTTTCGCTGGGCTCTGCCATGGCCGCGCCCGCCTTTGGGCAAGAAGGCACCACCGAAATGGAAGCGCCCGCCGCGCAGGGCACGATCCGCAACAACATCTCCAGCTTTCGGATGCTGGATTGGCAGGATTACTTTGCCAATACGCAAAACGGGGCGATTTTGGTCGATATCTCGTCGCGCGCCCTGCATTTCTGGTCCGAAGATCAAACTATTTACCGGCTTTACCCGACCTCGGTGCCCCTGTCTGACGATCTGACCCGCAAGGGGGCAACATCGGTGGTGGATAAGGTGGTAAACCCGCCATGGCGCCCGACCCCGGCGATGAAAGAGCGTAATCCCGAATGGCCGGATGTCGTCGAAGGCGGCGCGTCCGACAATCCGCTCGGCTCGCGGGCGTTGTATCTGAGCTGGCAGTATTACCGGATCCATGGAACCCACGACACGCGCAAAATCGGCCGCCGCTCGTCCAATGGTTGTATTGGGCTTTATAATGAACACATTCAGGAACTGTACGAATTGGCCAAAGTCGGCACGCAGGTGTTGCTTATTTGACGCAAGACGCAACGGCAAATTCCTCAGACAAGAGCCCTCGTTGAATATGTACCCACAACTTGGCTAGAGAGGCTCATGAGGAATAGTCTTGGGTACGTCGGGCCGCCTCTGCAAAATCGGCCTCACGTTGAAATTCGGAGAGAAAATATGAAAAAGTTCGCACTCGCAGCCGCTGTTGCTGCAACTTCTTCGACCGCTTTTGCTGGCGGCGTTGAAGTCACCATGGCACCTGAAGTTGTTGCTGTCACGACCTCGTCGTCGTCGGCTGGCATCATTGTTCCGCTGCTGCTGCTGATCGTTCTGGGCGTTGCTCTGAGCCAGTAATCATTTGCTTCGGCAAATAAAGGGGACGGCAGTCTGCTGCCGTCCCCTTTGTCATGTCTGGCGTGGCGTGACCGGTTGTCTAGGCGGTCCAGCCCTGCAGGTTTTCACGAATCACCTGAACCAAAGCCTTGATATGCGCCGCCTCGTCGTTGAGGCAGGGGATATAGGTAAACACCTCTCCGCCCGCATGGATGAAGCTTTCGCGGATCTCGCCGTTGATCTCTTCGAGCGTTTCGATGCAATCGGCCGAAAAAGCCGGGGCCATAACCGCGATGGATTTCTTGCCCGCTTTGGCCAATTTCGCAACATATTCAACGGTATAAGGTTTTAGCCATTCCTCGCGGCCAAAGACCGACTGAAAGGTCAGGTCAATAGTCCCGGGCGCCCAGCCCAGCTTTTCCCGCAACAGCCGCGAGGTTTTGGCGCATTGGCAATGATAGGGATCGCCCTCCATCAGATAGCGTTTGGGCATGCCGTGATAGCTGGTGACCAGAACGTCGGGCCGATGGTCCAGCGCGGCATAGGCGCGGGTGACCGAGCCGGCGAGCGCCTCGATATACAGGGGATGATCGAAATACTCGGCCACAACGCGGGCGGTTGGTTGGCGTTTCTCTGCCATCAGGGCCTTGAAAAAGGCATCATTCGCCGTGGCCGAGGTGGCCCCCGCATAGTGCGGGTATAGCGGGAAAAACAAGATCTTCTCGCATCCTGCCTCGGTCATTTTCCGTACCTTCGAGGCGGTGGTCGGATTGCCGTAGCGCATCGAGAAATCGACCATCACCCCGCTGCCGAACATCTGTTCGATTTCGCCGGAAATGGCGGCGGTCTGCGCTTTGGTGATCGTCAGCAAAGGCGATTCGTTTTCCGCGTGATTCCAGATCAGCTTGTAGTTCGCGCCGCTGGTGAACGGTCGCCTGGACAGGATCACCAACTGCAAAAGGGGCTGCCAGATCCAGTCGCTGATATCGACGACGCGCTTGTCGGACAGAAACTCGCTGAGATAGCGGCGCATGGACCAATAGTCATAGCCATCGGGCGTGCCCAGATTAGCCAGGAGCACGCCGATTTTGGGCTGCTTCACCCTGGGGTGATCGGCGGGCGCGCGGGCCAGCCTTCCGGTCCCCGGCATCACTTCGGTCATAGCGTCAGTCCTCTTGATCGGGTCTCTGATGACATAACTCGCCCTTTGCTATGGTCAATTCTTTTCACGCGGCAGCGGCGTTTCGGCGGATTGCAGGGCCTCGGCCAGACGCGCCACCGCCGATCCCGGCCGAAGAGGTTTTTGCTGGCTGTCATGAGGGGCCCAGCCGGTCAGGCAGATCACCTCAAAGGTGGCGGGGATCAGCCCGTCCGGCCCGGCAAAGCGGTCCTGATAGATATGCGCCGCCCGCTTCATCACCCGGCGTCCCGTGGGCCGGCGCAGGCGCTGCGCGAGCGCATTGCCCTCGCCCATGGCGCGCAGATCGCGCATCAGGTGCCAGGCGTCCCGGTAACGCAGGGTCTTGGTATAGGCGTCCGCCACCGGCAGCGCAAAGCCGGCGCGCTGCAACAGCCCGCCCAGATCGCGGATCTCGGCCATTGGCAGCACGCGCGGCGACAGGCCGCCCGTCACCTCGGCCTCGGCCTCGGCCAGACAGGCGCGCAGTTCGTGCAAGGTCTGCCCGCCGAACATGATCCCCAGAAACAGACCGTCGGCCCGCAGTGCGCGGCGGCATTGCACCAGTTGTCCGACCAGATCATTTGCCCAATGCAGCGCCAGCGCGTGGACCACCAGATCCTGCGCGCCGAGTTGCAGCGCCAGCACCTCTGTGTCCGCCACCACGCGGAAATCCGGCCACATCTGCGGAAATCCACAGACCACGGCGGCATCCGTAAAGGTTCTGTTAACCTCCTTCAGCCTTTCATGAACCTCGGCCACCACCTCTTCGATCCAGAAGAATTCGGTGGCGCGGGCACGGTGCAGGCCAAGGGCCAAGCGATCTGTCAAAAGGGGCGGTGTCATGGCGGGGAAAGATAGGGGGCGGCGGTGAATTTGCAAGCGGTGCTGCACATGGTCTATCCGCCGCAATGCCTGACCTGCAACGAGATGGTCACAACCGATTTTGGCCTCTGCGGCAGTTGCTGGCGCGATACGCCCTTTATCACTGGTCTGGTCTGCGACAAATGCGGCACGCCGCTGCCGGGGCACGAGGCCGAAGCGGGCGTGTTTTGCGACGATTGCCTGACCATCGCGCGGCCTTGGTCACGGGGAAGGGCGGCGATCATTTACCGTGACAATGGCCGCTCCTTGGTTTTGGCATTGAAACATGGCGACCGGTTGGATCTGGCGCGGCCCGCCGCCGGCTGGCTGATGCGCGCCGCCGAACCGATTTTGGCGCCCAATATGCTGGTGGCCCCGGTGCCGCTCTATTGGATGAGGCTGCTTAGGCGGCGGTATAATCAGGCGGCGCTGCTGTCAGCGGGTTTTGCGAAAAAGGCGGGGTATGAACATTGCCCCGATCTTTTGACCCGCCCGCGCCAGACAAACAGCCAAGAGGGCCGCACTCGCGATGGGCGTTTTGCCAATATGCAAGGCGCGCTGGCCCTGCATCCGCGCCATAGCGCCAGGGTGAAGGGGCGGCACGTGCTGCTGATTGACGATGTGATGACCTCGGGCGCGACCTTTGCTGCGGGGGCGGAGGCTTGTTTGGCCGCTGGCGCGACGGAGGTTTCGGTTTTGATGTTGGCGCGGGTTGCGCGGGACTAGCTGTAACGTCTCGATAGGTTGTTCACGGGCTGAAACTGGTGATGATGGTGTTTGGGTGGTGTCGGGCTTGGGGTTTCGGTCGTGACGGTGCGCAAATGGCTGGCGCGTCACGCCTCCGAGGGGGCAGCGGGACTGGACGACCGCTCCAGTCGGCCTCGCCAGTTGCAAACGGGCGACTGATGATCAGCGGGCTAAGGTCGGGGCCCCGCGCCGCGCCCGCCAGCCGTTCTGGC
>CAIYZT010000142.1 GCA_903930735.1 uncultured Paracoccaceae bacterium
AGGAAGTCCACGAATGTGGCGAGTGCGGTGGCCGCCTGCTGAGCGTGCAGGGCCAAGACGGCCGGACTTGGTATCGCTGCGAGCATTCCGAGCACTGCGGCAATTTCCTGCCTGCCTGTTCAGAATGCGGCGCAGCCCTTCCGCGGCGTGTAAAGGGGGCGCATCAATCCAAGTGCAGTTGTGGGAAAGTGCACCCCAGTTGCCCGGAATGCGCTGATGGCTGGCTGGTGGAACGCACTGGCCCGCACAGCACCTTTCTGGGCTGTGTGCGCTACCCAACTTGCGTCGGGAAAGCGCAATTGCCCCGTGAGCCGAGCGGGCACAGTTTCGCAGGCAAGCGCCGAAGGTAGCGAAACGAACGGGCCAAGCCCCTGATCACTATCGGTTCCGCTTGTCTGCGACAGACCACACAACCGACCCGATGGTCAGCAGCGCGCCGATGACGGGTTCGATATCCGAGGCCTGGACATAGCCCTTTGCGACGAGCGCCGTGCCAGCGACGGTCAGGATTTGCCGGATGAGGGCGAGGATTGCAGGTTTCAGCATTGTGGTCTCCAATTCAGATTTCATTGGTGGTTGCGAGGAATTCGCCAGGCTTCATGGTCGGCAGGCGTTGGGGGCGGGGTGGATATGTTGCTGGCCAGCGCGCGCCCAGAAGGCGTGACTTGGCGATCCGGGCGATGGTGACGGCGTCGGATTGGTTGCCGCCGAGGACGAAGAAATGCGTGTCATCCTGTCCGACAGCGAAGCCGACATGGCCGCCTGATCCGCGTTCGAAGATCAGGACGGCGCCGGGGACCGGCATGGTCTCCTGGCCGAACAGCAGCCAGTTGCGCGCCCAATAGGGATTGGTGCCCAGCGCCCCGAGCAGCGGTTCCTTGGGCAGACCCATGCGGATGCAGGTTTCTACGAAATCGCCGCACCAGGGGTTCTTGCCCGGATCACCCAAGCTGCGGCCGTCGCGCTTCAGCCAATCCATCAGCCAGGACCGGTCGCGGGCTTCATTGCGGCCCAGCGCAGACTTCGCTTCAGTTATCCACGGCAAGGGGCCCTGCGGCGAAACTGCTGCCGCTTTGCCGTTGGCCGCGATCAACTGCCGCAAGGCACGAGCGGTCCGCACGCCCCAGCGCCCATCGATGGCGCCGGGGGTGTGACCGAGCTTGTCCAAGCCGCTCTGGATCAGGCGGATGGCATCGGTGGTGTCTGTGGTCATTTGATCGCTCCTTCTGCCCGACGCCGGGCAACAAAAAACCCGCCGTGAGGGCGGGTGGGGATGGGTCTGGGATGGTGGTGTTGCTGCGTTCAGGGCCGCTGGGCCAGTTCCCGCAGCAGCGTGTTTGCTTCGCGCGCCTGCAGTTTCAACTCGTTGATCGACAGGGACAGCGCGTCAAACCGCACGTCCTGGCGGGTGGCGCTGTTTTCCAAGACGCGGACCCGCGCCTCCAGCTGTGCGGAACTTGCCCGCTCCGCCATGATCATCTCGCGGGTATCGGTCAGGGCAGAAGTCAGACGGTCTGCGGCCCCCTGCAGCGAGGCAAGCGTGCCGCCGCCCCACCAGATCAGCCCGATGACGGAGACCAGCATGGTCCAGGCCAGCGCCTTGTTGATGGTGATGCCGCGTTCGGTGGTTTCAGTCATGTTCTCTGCCAATTCTGCTGTTCTTGATGTGATGTTCGCGCGGGCCCGGTCATGCGGCACGCATCCAGATCGCGGTGCCCGGACCGGCGTTCGTTTCTGATGCGAGATAACCCCATGTCCCAAGTGCCGCCGTGGCGTAGGCCAATGTCCTGCGCAGCACCTTTCGGGCGGTCGTGACCGGTGCCCCGCCATTCAGATCAGGTGTGGCGGTCGATGCCCAAGCCGACAGGATGGCGGTGGAGGAATGCCGGATGCCGATCCAATAGGTGATTCCGCATCGCAGCGTCTGAGCGATGGTGGCTTCCTTCAGACCCACGGTTGCGAAGTCGAAATCGCCCGTCTCCAGAATCAGGGTTGCCGGTCGACCGGTGGCGTCGGCGGCATAGAGGACGATCTTTCCCAGCGCTGCGGCGATCAGGGTGGTGACGTTCACTGAAAGCCGATCGATGGTGATGTCGTCGCGCGGTATGAAGGGGAAGAGGTCCATCCGGCCTGCGGCCCCCGCCAATACACCCGTCGCAGCTCCGCCTGCGCCAGTGGTGGTCAGGGCATAATCCCCTGCCGCTGGGCTGATCCACGGCACGTCCTGATCGGCCAGAATGCGGGTGACACCACCGAGTCGTGCCCGCAGCTGTCCAGTGGTGGAATTGTGCCAGAGCCAGCCGTCGGCAGGCGACCCCGGGTCGGCGGCAAGGCCAGTCAGCCCAACCCCAACTGGAAACTTCACCCGGCCGGTGTTGCGGTCCGCGACCAGCGCGTCGAAAAAGCTGCTGCCGTTCGGGCTGACCTTCAGGGTGAAATCATCGCTGCCCAGCGTGCCGAACAGCGCCCGCACCGAAAAGCCGGTCTTGAAGCTGAAGGAGGCGTCATTGGCGGCAGCGTTCTTGTTCACCGTCACATCGATGGAGGTGCCTGCATTGTTCAGGAGCACGTTCGGGGTATTGGCGCTCAGCCGGTTGGTGGCATCGGCGGTGGCGCCGCCCAGACCGAGCAATTGGGCCGTAAGGTTTGCCTGGGGCATTCCAACAGCGGTTACCGTATTGGCGAAGGTGACTGTCGGCGTATTCACCACCGTTGTGCCGCCAGCGCCAGCAGTCGCCGATCCAATGTTGACGACTGTGGTTGATCCGGATGCGCCACCGGTGCCGAGGTTCACAGTTTTGGTGACACCGGTCGTGGTCACGCCTGTGCCCATCCCATAGGTGGCGGTTATCGCCGATGATCCAATGGTGGCGGTTGCGCTGGCCACCAGCATTGTCCCGGTCACGGTCAGCGTACCGGAGAAGGTCTTGTTGCCGGTGAAGCTCTGGGTGCCCGCGAGTATGGCCAACTCGCTGGAAGTGTTCGGCAGAGAAAAGGTCCGTGTCGTAGCCGCGCTGATCCCCGACAGGGAGAACAGCGCCTTCTTGGTCGGATCAGCGTCATTCACCAGACTGAAGATCGCGTCCGACACATCCTGTGGCACGCCAGTCAGCTCCCAGATCGCCCCAGTCCAGACGGCGGAACTGGCCTCATCGGCGATCCATGCCAGCCAACCTGGTCGCGGCACGAGCCGCATCCAGATGCCATCGATCCAGAAGGCCACGTTCAGATCCCAGCCTGCCCAAAGACCGGTCGCCCCAGAAGCCACAATATAGCGGTCGCCATCGGCTGGAGATGCTGGCGGGCTTGTCAGATCGCGGTCTAGCACCGAAAGCTGGACCATCGCATCCAGCAACCGCAGCGCCTCGTTGTGGGTGACGTGCTTTTGGGCCTGCGCCGCCAGGATATAGGGCAGCAGCAGGTGGGTGGTGATGTCGGACATGAAGGGCTGCTTTCAGAAGGTGAGGATGACGGATCGCATGGCACCCCGCCCGATCAGGGCGGAGAGCTGATAGATGCGGATGTCGAGGCTGTTGCCGGGGCCCAGCAGCGCGCCCCAATCGGTGATCTGCTGGGCGGCGGAGTAAAGGGCGGTGGTCGTCGTGGAGGTCAGGGTCCGTTTGATCGCCGCGCCGTCGCGGATTTCCACCTCGTAGGCTTCGCTGTCTTCGGCCAAGGGCACATCGCCGGTGCCCCAAGTGTCGGCAGCGAGCGACCGCGACCGGCGCGTCCAGCGGATCGTCAGCTCGCCGGGGCTGCGCGCCATGCGCCAAGGCTGTTCGACATGGGCGACCGAAAAGGGCCGCAGCCCAGCGCCGTCTGGTGTGAAACTCGCCGCGACATAGGTGTCATCACTGACGGCGCGCGACGCCGGGCCCACGCGCCAGTTCCACGGCAAGCCGAGATCGGCCTCACTGATCGGCAGGGGTGGGACGGTGCTGTCCAGAACCACGATGCGTGCGCCGATGGCCACGAGGTTGGCGACCGCGTTTTCCGTGCCGCGTTGGCCGCGCAGCAGGCGGGTCAGCCGGTAGCGTCCAGGTGCGATCAACTCGGCCGAGCCCGCCTGGAGGATTTCCCATTGGCCGGGACTGCTTTCCACCGCCAGCGCATTGGCGCCGCCCAGCAAGGTGATATCGGTAACACTTTCAAAGGTGCCGGAGAACAGATCGATGACCAGCGCATTGCCCAGATCGAAGCGCGAGGTCGGCCCGGCATGGAAGTCCGCCGCCAGCACACCCATCCGGGCGCGGGTGCCGAAGGTGGTCAGCAGGGCAAAACCATCGGTGGCCGGACTGCGAAACACGGCCATGACGCCGGGCCATGGTGCCGCATGGGCGGCAACAAAGGGGCGATGCGCAGGCTGATCCTCGGACAGTTGGGGCAGATCGAGGAACAGCACATCAGGTGCGCCAAACACCACGGGCGAGGAGAGCGAGGCGGGGCGGGCATCGCCGGGCGGCAGATCATAGACTGCGCGGTCCTGGCGCACGGCCTCGATGCCGCGCACATCCGAGTCCGCAATCGTCACCAGCCGCAACTCCGTCAGACGGCCATCATGATCGAGCACCACAACATCACAAGGATCCAGCGCCAGCCGCGAGGGCGGCAGTTTGAACACGGCACTTTCCCGTCCGACCCAAGCCTCCATCAGCGCGCGGCGGCAGCGGCGCTCGGCTTCCTCAGGCGGCACCGCCATCGGGAAACTCTCCGAAGCGATGCGGCTCGTGTCGACCGTGATGCGCCGCGCCTCGACCTGCGCCGCGTCATAATCCTCGTCGGCGCGGGCGACCTGCCATTTAAGCGCCTGCGGCAGCTCGGATTCCTGCGCCCGGGTCAGTTCCATCACGTCGCCCTTGGCTGAAGAGGCGGCGACCATGCCCTCCGGGGTGACGGTGGCGGTGGCAACGCGGCCACGCATCAGGAAGCGGATGCGGCCTTCGCTTTCCACAGCATCAAAGCCAAAATGTCGTGCCAGCGTGGAAATTGAGGCGCGCGGGGCCTCCAGCGCTGAGATGACATAGCCCTCGACCGCGCCCCACAGTCCCGACACGTCGATCAATGCCTCCGCCATTCCAGCACGAAGGCAGAGATGGCGCACGAGGGCTGCCAAGGACACCGCCCCCAGCCGTCCGGTCAGCCAATGGCCCAGCCGCCAGTTCGGCCCATCGGTCCAGACCGTGGTCAGTTCCGGAAAAAA
>CAIYZT010000143.1 GCA_903930735.1 uncultured Paracoccaceae bacterium
GAGGCGGTGCTGGGCCTGCCGCGCTATACGGTCAAGCTGGGGATCATGGACGAGGAGCGGCGCACCTCGGTCAATCTAAAGGCCTGCATCCGCGCGGCGCGGCACCGCACCGCGTTCATCAATACCGGATTTCTGGACCGGACCGGGGATGAGATCCATACCTCGATGGAGGCGGGCCCCTTTAGTCGCAAGGATTTCATCAAACGCAAGGGCTGGATCGGCGCCTATGAGACGCTGAATGTGGATATTGGACTTGAATGCGGGCTGTCGGGGCGCGCGCAGATCGGCAAGGGCATGTGGGCGATGCCGGACCTGATGGCGGCGATGATGGAGCAGAAGATCGAACATCCCAAAGCGGGGGCCAGTTGTGCCTGGGTCCCCTCGCCCACGGCCGCGACGCTGCATGCACTGCATTACCACCGGGTCGATGTGCGCGCCGTGCAGCGCAAACTGGCGGCGGGCGGACGGCGCGCCCATGTGGATGCGGTGCTGGATATCCCGCTCGCCACCTTCCGCCAATGGACCCCGGAGCAGCGTTCCCGCGAGATGGACAATAATACCCAAGGGATCCTCGGCTATGTCGTGCGCTGGATCGATCAGGGGGTTGGCTGTTCAAAGGTTCCGGATATCAATGACATAGGTCTGATGGAGGACCGGGCGACCTGCCGGATCTCCGCCCAGCATATCGCGAACTGGCTGCATCACGCCATCGTCGGCGAGGACGAGGTGATGGCCTCGCTGAAAAAGATGGCGCTGATCGTGGATCGGCAGAACAAGGCGGATCCGGCGTACCGGCCGATGGCGCCGGGCTATCAGGGCATCGCATTTCAGGCGGTTTGCGATCTGGTGCTGAAGGGCCGCGCGCAGCCTTCGGGCTATACCGAGCCCTTGCTGCATCATTACCGGCTCTTGGCGAAGTCGGCCCGTTAGAGTTAGCCGATATCCAGCGCAATCGCATGGACCCGCTGGTTCAGATCCCCCAGCGCCCCATGCACGGCGCGGTGGCGCTGCAGGCGGCTGAGCGCGGCCAGCGGCTCGGCGCGGATCAGCACGGCAAAATGGCTCTCGCCGGTGCCGTCATCGCCGGAATGGCCGGCGTGTCTATGACTTTCGTTCACCACTTCGAGCCGCGATGGAGAAAAGCTGGCCTCAAGCCGCTGACGAATTTCGATTTCTACCGACATTTGGCCCTTTGCCCCTTCAACTCGCCTGCGAATTCTCTAAACTCGTCTCCCTGAGTCGGAAAGGCCTGATCATGACCACGCGTCCCCCGTTCGAGTTCGATCTGCGTGTCTCGACCGACAAATCCAAGCGCAAGACGGTGCGCCGCGGCACCATGTCCGGCGCCTCCGAGGCCGCGAACCGGCCCTGCGATCTGCCGGGCTGCACCGAAAAAGCGGCCTACCGCGCGCCCAAATCGCCCGATCATCTGAACGAGTATTTCTGGTTCTGCCGTGATCATATCCGCGAGTATAATCTGAAATGGAACTTTTTCGGCACCGCGACCGATGAGGAATTTCAAAAGCTTCTGGAAAAGGACCGCCTGTGGGAGCGCGAAACCGTGCCCTTCAGCCGCAAGGATGACGGGCGGGCCTGGGCGCGGCTGGGGGTGAATGACCCGATGGAATTGCTGGGCGAGAAGGCCACGCAAAACCCCGGCCGCGCGGCCAGGTCGGCGACGCGCAAACTGCCGGCAACCGAGCGCAAGGCGGTTGAGATTCTGGATGCGCGCGATACTTGGACGAAAGCCGAAATCCGCAAGCAATACAAAAGCTTGGTCAAGGATCTTCATCCAGACATGAACGGCGGCGATCGTAGTGATGAGGACCGTTTGCAAGAGGTGGTCTGGGCCTGGGATCAGATCAAGGACAGCCGATACTTCAAGGATTGAAGCCTTGGCCCGGGCGGCTGATCTGACCGCCGCCCACTGCCGCAGCAACACCTGTTGTGGCCGGGCAAGAGGTCGGCAGACCGCGCGCGACGCGGACCGCGAGATAGGCAAAGGCCTGCGCTTCGATCATGTCACCATCCAGACCGGCGGCTTCGACGGGCTCGACTTTCGCATGCAGGCGCACCGATAGCTCAGCCATAAAGACCGGGTTATGACGGCCGCCGCCGCAAACCAGCCAGCGGCTGGGGGGCGCAGGGAAATGCTTGGCGCCGCGCGCGACGGCGGCGGCGGCGCAGGCGAACAGGGTGCGGGCGGCATCGGCGGCGGGCAGTCGGGTGATGGCGGTCAGTCGTGCAGACAGTTCGTTACGGTCCAGCGATTTCGGCGGGATTTTCAGGAAATAGGCCGCGTTCAGGAATTCGGCAACCAGCGCTTCGTGGACCCTGCCGGTCTGCGCCAGTGCGCCGGCCTCGTCTTGCGGCAATCCGAACCGCGCGCGCATCAGATCATTGACGGGCGCATTGGCGGGGCCGGTGTCAAAGGCGAGGATAGCGCCCGGGTCTTGGGGTTTGGAGGCCTTGGGATCCAACCAGGTAACATTGGCTACTCCGCCAAGGTTCAAAAAGGCGATAGGCTCCTGCGCGCCGATTTTCTGTGCCAAGGCAAAGTGATAGAACGGCGCCAAGGGGGCGCCCTGCCCGCCCAGGCGGACGTCGGTGCTGCGGAAATCCCAGACTACTGGAAGATCCAGCGCATGGGCCAAAAGATGTCCATCGCCGGTCTGATGCGTTCCGCGCCCTCGCGGATCATGGGCCAGGGTTTGGCCGTGAAAGCCCACGATCTCGGCGCCCTTGAATCGGGACATGAGTTGCAGATGGGCCTGCTCGACCACATTTGCGGCCTCGATCACGCCCGGCGCGCCCCGCCAAAGGCCAAGGGCGGCGCGCAGGACGATCTGTTCGTCTTCGGTGTAGGGGCGGTAGGCGCTGGGGCCAAAGTCAAAGACCCGCTCGCCATCGGTCAGGATCATGGCGCAATCGACCCCGTCCAGCGAGGTCCCCGACATGGTGCCAAGCGCCCAGACCGGCGCGTTTTTCAGCATCTTCCCCATTGGCCCCTGCCCCGCTATATAAGCCCGCGAAGTAATGCATGAGAGACCCATGACCTACCACCCGAAATCAGAATTCATGCGCGAGATAACCTCTCGTGGCTTTTTAGCCGACTGCACGGATTATCAAAGTCTCGACGAGCGTTTGTCCAAAGGTGTGGTTACGGGTTACATCGGTTTTGACCTTACGGCGTCGTCCTTGCACATCGGCAACCTGGTTCAAATCATGATGCTGCGCTGGCTGCAAAAGACCGGCCACCGCCCGATCACATTGATGGGCGGCGGCACGACCAAGGTGGGCGATCCGTCAGGTAAAGACGAGATGCGCAAGATGCTTTCGGTCGAGCAGATCAATGCAAATGCCGCCAGCATCCGAACTGTCTTCTCGCGTTACATCTCCTATGGCGACGGGCCAACGGATTCGCCATTGGTCAATAACGCAGAATGGCTCGACAAGCTTGGCTATATCGATTTCCTGCGCGATATTGGCCCCCATTTCACGGTGAACCGGTTGCTGGCCTTTGAAAGCATCAAGTCTCGGCTAGACCGAGAGCAATCGCTGAGTTTCATCGAATTCAACTATATGCTGTTGCAGGCCTATGACTATCTCGAATTGCATCGCCGCTATGGCACGAGTTTGCAGATGGGCGGGTCAGATCAGTGGGGCAATATCGTTTCCGGCACTGACCTGATCCGGCGCGTCCTGGCAACCGAGGCCTTCGGTCTGACGACGCCCTTGGTCACGCGCTCGGATGGCAAGAAGATGGGGAAGTCGGTGGACGGGGCCGTTTGGCTGAATGCTGACCGAATGGCACCCTATGAATTTTGGCAATGGTGGCGCAACGTTGCCGATGCCGACGTTGGAAAATTCGCCAAGATGTTCACCGAATTGCCGGTTGAAGAATGCGACCGTCTTGGCGCGCTTTCGGGCTCCGAGATCAACGAAGCTAAGGTGGTTCTGGCCAATGCGGTCACCTCCCTTTTGCACGGATCAGGGGCGGCGGCAGCGGCGGAAGCCACCGCGCGCGAGGTGTTTGAACAAGGCGGCGTGGGCGAGGATTTGCCGACGGTACGGATTGCGGAATCTGAACTCGGCGAAGGCGTGGGGATTGTGCAGCTTTTCGTGCGCGCGGGGCTTTCGGCTTCGGGCAAGGATGCCAAAAGGCTGATTCTGGAGGGCGGCGCGAAGGTGAATGACGAGCTCGTCATGGATCCGGGACTGCGCTATGGGGCCGGGCAGTTGGTGACGCCGCTGAAGCTGACGGCGGGGCGCAAGCGTCATGCGCTGGTTGTGCTCGACTGAACACCTAGAGCTGCTTTCGCTCAATCGGGTTCACCCGATTGAGCGCAACCGCACTATTCCCGGCCTGTGCAGGTCTTGGATTGCTTTCAATCTGAATCAGATTGAAGGCAATCCGCTCTAAAGAACGATTTTCCTTCGAAAAATCCAGAAGGAGACCTTTCGGCCCCCAGCAGAATTTTCGAAGGAAATTCGTTATTCCTGAACGGTGACTTTGGTCATGACGTCCGGGCCGGTCACTTCGCCGTTCTGGCCCTCGCCGCGCTTGATCGCATCGACCACTTCCATGCCTGAAATCACCTTGCCGACAACGGTGTACTGGCCATTCAGAAACTCGCCCGGAGCGAACATGATGAAGAACTGGCTGTTGGCAGAGTTTGGATCCTGGCTGCGCGCCATGCCGACCACGCCGCGATCAAAGGAAATCTCGGAGAATTCGGCGGCGATATCGCCCAATTCGGAGCCGCCCATGCCGGCCATAGTCATATCGCCGTCAGCCTTGCCGTATTGGACATCGCCCGTCTGCGCCATGAAGCCTTCGATGACGCGGTGAAAGACGACGTTGTCATAATTGCCGGCCTTGGCGAGTGCGACGATCTGGGCCACGTGCAGCGGTGCGACATCGGCGGCCAGATCAATCACAATCTGGCCATTTGCGGCGCCGGTGATGTCGATGATCAGATTCGGGCCCGGCCCGTCGCCTTCGGCAAAGGCGGGAGCGGCCATAAGGGCGAGAGCTAAGCCGAGGGATCTATTCAACATCGGCGGCCACCCGTACGGTGATCATGCGGTCAGGAATGGCTGGCGGCTCGCCGCGGGCGATCTTGTCAACAAGGTCCATCCCCGAGATGACCCGGCCATAGACGGTATATTGGCCGTTCAGGAAGGAGTTATCTTTGAAGTTGATGAAGAACTGGCTGTTTGCAGAATTGGGATTCGACGATCGCGCCGCCCCGATCGAGCCGCGATCATGCGGCAGCTTGGAGAACTCGGCCGGAAGATCGGGCATGTCAGATCCGCCCGTGCCCGCGCGGCGCAGGTTAAAATCCTTCTCCATATTGCCGTTTTCGACATCGCCGGTTTGCGCCATGAAGCCTTCGATCACGCGGTGAAAGCAGACATTGTCATAAGCCTTGGCGCGGGCGAGGTTTTTCATCCGCTCGGTATGTTTGGGCGCAATCGCGGCGAGCAGTTCAATCACCACCTCGCCGTCCTTGAGCGTGACGATGATCGTGTTTTCGGGGTCTTTGATATCGGCCATGGGCGCGGATCCTTGAGGTTTTTACCGGACGCAATCTAATGTCGCGCGGGGCGAAGGAAAAGGGGGGAATGGTTGACGTTATCGACAGAAGCGTCGAAACAGGGGGAAATCGGTGCCGGAGGAACGAAATGGGCTGGAAAACGATCGAGGATATGGATCTGCGCGGCAAGATTGTGCTGACGCGGGTGGATATCAATGTGCCGATGGAAGGCCCTGTGGTGACCGACACCACGCGGATCGACAAGATCGTGCCGACGGTGAATGACATTTTGGACAAAGGTGCGCGCGTGGTTTTGCTGGCGCATTTCGGGCGGCCCAAGGGCAAGGTGGTTCCGGAAATGAGCCTGCGATTGGTCCAACCGGCTCTGGAGGCGGCCTTGGGCCGGGCGGTTACCTTTATCGAGCGGCCCTCGCGCGCCGCGATTGAGGCTTTGCCGGCCGATGCGGTGGTTCTGGTCGAAAACACCCGCTTTACGGCGATGGAAGAAGAAAACGACCCGATGATGGCCCAGTTTCTGGCCGGATTGGGAGATGTCTTTTGCAATGATGCTTTCTCGGCGGCGCATAGGGCCCATGCCTCGACCACCGGGGTGGC
>CAIYZT010000144.1 GCA_903930735.1 uncultured Paracoccaceae bacterium
GCAGAGCGCGCCAGCGGCACCGCCCGCGATTGCACCGGTAAGAACGTCGCCATCGGTTGCTGCCGCAATGACTGCACCGGTAGCGGCGCCGACAAGGGCACGTTCGCTGTCATTGCCCAAACAGGCGCTGAGCGTGGTTGAAAGAAGGGCGAGAAGGACAAGTTTGCGCATTTTTTGCTGCCTCGGGTCAGGGTTGTTATTCCGTCCGACCCTATCAAAAATCCCGGCCCCAGAAAGTGCAAAACGACTATTTGACCCGAACAAGCGGGGCTTTGCCGATCCCTTCGCGCAAAATGAGCGGAAAAAGGCCCGATCCAGCGTGGACCGGGCAAGAGGTTAAGGGAAGGGAACAAGTCGCGGCGGTCAAAGGCGGAGTAGGGCGTCGTTGATGCCGTTGGACCAGCATCCTGCCCCGCAGCACCGGTTGCAAATGCCAAAATGCCGCGATTTACCCGGTCGGCTGAAACCTGCCCGAACGGGCGCGGCGTCGGCGGAAAACCGGCGCTCATTCCTCGTCCTCGGGCCAATCATCCATTACTACCGGCTCGGCATCGACGGCGAAAACCTCGGGGAAAGAGGCCATGGACCGGCGCAAATCGAGCTTGAGCAGCGCGTCATACGAGGCCAGATCAAAGGGGTCTTCGGCAGGGACAACTTCGCGGCCAAAGACCCAGGACAGGCGGCCCGCATCCAGATTGCCGCGCTCAAAAGGCTCTTCGCCGAAACTGGCCCAGATCGCGGCGATAAAGCCGGCATCCGCATTTCTGTCGGTGGATTTTCGGTCCCGGAACCGTTCCCGCTTGGTCAGCTTGGTGGCGCCGTCTTTTTTGTTTTCACGCCGAATGGTGAATTGAAAATCGGTTCCAACCAGACGCGAGGGAAAGCCGCGGTGTTTGATCATAACGCGCAGCCTGAGGCAGGCGCGAAAGCAAAAGCGGGGGCGGAACCGCGGGGGAGAAAGCCGTGGCCCCGCCCTGCTGTCCTACTTGTATTTGCCCGTATAGGTCGGCTCGACCGTGATGGTCGGCTCTTCGACGTAAACGACTTGGTCATCGACTTTGGGGGCGCAAGCGGCCGCAAAAAGCACAAGGTAGAGCGCCAAAGTGGCGCGAACGGTGTTTGACATCTTCTGCTCCATCTATCGCCGAAGGTCGCCACGGCTGCCTCTGCCGCATCTCGCCCCCGGTTCATTTTTTCAGCCGCTTGGGTTCGGCCTGAACTTAGAGTAGCCCCATTTCCGTCAAAAAGACACGCAGACAAGGCCATAAGATCCCCCTGTGGCACGGTTGCATCAAAGAGGTCGCCGTGTGAAGATCGCCCCTCAACATATTGTGTATCCATCAAAAAACCTCCCAGATGCAGGCCCCGTTTTCGAGCCGATACGCCTCGAAAAACTGGGTGGCGTCCGGATCGGACTGGCCGAAGGGCACAGCGCGGTCAGACAGGGAAATGATGATTTGCGTCGGGGCCAGGTCCACGCCCAGCACCTTTGGCCGCGCGAAATTCTGGCACAAATCCATCATATCGGCCGCGGCAGTTTCAAAATCGACGGCCCCTTCGCCGCGCGCGATGGCCGGTGCCAAAAAGCGAAACCGCGTCGCCATGCCCAGCGGACCGGGCACATTCCAGATGACGTCAAGCAGGGTAATAGGCTGCCCCGAAGGCACCTCAATGGTCAATCCGCCACCGGGTTCAACCACCTCGCCCGAGCTTTGCGCCTGAATAATCGTCGTCATTTTTTCCCCTGCCGCATCACAGGGGGATATTGTCGTGCTTCTTCCACGGGTTTGCCAGCTTCTTGCCGCGCAAAGACGCAAAAGCCCGCGCCACGCGGCGGCGGGTGGAATGGGGCATGATCACTTCGTCGATAAAGCCCTTTTCGGCCGCGACAAAGGGATTGGCAAAACGCGCCTCATATTCCTTGGTCAAACGTACAATCTCGTCAGCGGGCTTGCCACGATGGATGATTTCGGTCGCCCCCTTGGCCCCCATCACAGCGATTTCCGCTGTCGGCCAGGCATAGTTGAAATCGCCGCGCAGATGCTTGGAGGACATCACATCATAGGCGCCGCCGTAGGCCTTGCGGGTGATCACCGTCACCTTCGGCACCGTCGCCTCGCCGTACGCGAACAGCAGTTTTGCACCGTGTTTGATGATGCCGCCCAGCTCCTGCGCCACGCCGGGCAGAAAGCCGGGGACATCGACGAGGGTCAGGATCGGAATTTCAAAAGCATCGCAAAACCGCACGAACCGCGCCGCCTTGCGCGAGGCGTCGATGTCGAGGCACCCGGCCAGAACCATCGGCTGATTGGCCACCACGCCGACGCTGACTCCCTCCAAACGAAGGAAACCGATGATCACATTGGCAGCGAAATCGCGTTGAATTTCAAAGAAATCACCCTCGTCCGCCAGTTTGACGATCAGCTCTTTCATATCATAGGGCTGGTTCGGATTGTCCGGGATCAGCGTATCAAGGCTGATCTCGACCCTAGCCGGATCGTCGAAAAACGGGCGCAGGGGCGCCTTTTCCCGGTTGGACAGCGGCAGAAAATCGACGAGCCGGCGAATCTCCGACAGCGCTTCGACATCGTTTTCAAAGGCTCCGTCCGCCACCGAGGATTTGCGCGTATGGGTAGAGGCGCCGCCCAATTGTTCGGCCGTGACCACTTCATTGGTGACAGTTTTGACCACATCCGGGCCGGTCACGAACATGAACGAGCTGTCTTTGACCATGAAAATGAAATCGGTGATGGCGGGCGAATAAACCGCCCCGCCCGCGCAGGGGCCCATGATCACGGAGATCTGCGGCACCACGCCCGAGGCCAGAACATTGCGTTGAAACACCTCCGCATAGCCCGCGAGCGAGGCCACGCCCTCTTGAATCCGCGCGCCCCCGGAATCGTTCAAGCCCACAACGGGCGCCCCATTCAGAACGGCCATATCCATGACCTTGCATATCTTTTTCGCATGGGTTTCGGACAGAGAGCCGCCAAAGACGGTGAAATCCTGGCTATAGACATAGATCATGCGGCCGTTGACGGTGCCCCAACCCGTGACCACGCCGTCCCCTGCGGGCCGGTCCGCCTCCATGCCGAAATCGGTGCAGCGATGAGTTACGAACATGTCAAACTCTTCGAACGATCCCTCGTCCAGCAGCAATTCGATCCGCTCGCGCGCGGTCAGCTTACCCTTGGCGTGCTGCGCAGCTATACGGGCCGCGCCGCCGCCCTGCCGGGCAACTTCGCGGCGCGATTCAAGCTCTGCCAGAATATCCATTGCGCCATTTCCCCCGTTTTCGGCAATATAGCGGGGCTGCCTCGCGGGTAAAAGCGGAATTCGGAAAATTTGCAAACTATGGCAGATCATGAATTTGCAAAATGCAAACTTGCAAACCCCGGAGCAACCCAGCCAACTGGACATTTCCGTCCGCCCGGCGTAGCCCCGTGCCATGAACACCCTCATTCCACAATTCCTGAACAACCGCACCCCGCCAAAGGTCGTGACCCTGATCCTGATGGCCGGACTCTCGGCGCTGACCATGAACATCTTCCTGCCTTCTCTGCCGGCGATGGCGCTTTGGTTCGATGTCCCCTACGCGCTGATGCAACTGTCGGTCGCGCTCTACTTGCTGCTGTCAGCGGTCCTGCAAATCATCATCGGCCCCTTGTCCGACCGTTTTGGACGCCGGCCAGTCCTGCTGGTGTCCCTGACGATTTTTCTGATCGCGACCATCGGGACTTTGATTGCGCCGACCGTGGGCAGCTTTCTGGTTTGCCGGATGGCGCAGGCGGTGATCGCTGCGGGGATGGTCCTGAGCCGGGCCATCGTGCGCGACGTGACCGAGGATCCCGGGCAAGCGGCATCGATGATCGGTTATGTCACCATGGGGATGACGCTGGTGCCGATGATCGGGCCGGTGATCGGCGGCTATCTGGACCAGTATATCGGCTGGCAGGCGAATTTCGGGCTGCTGCTGGGCATGGGCCTGCTGGTTCTGGCCCTGATTTGGGCCGATCTGGGCGAAACGGCAAGGCCAGCCACGGGTGGAATTTTCCAGAAATTTCAGCAATATCCCGAGCTTCTGCGTAGCCGCGCCTTTTGGGGCTATTGCCTTTGCGCAGCCTTCGCCTCGGGCTGTTTCTTTGCCTATCTGGGCGGCGCGCCCTATGTCGGCAATCAGGTTTTCGGCCTCACCTCCAGCGAGATTGGCAAACTTTTCGCGCTAACGGCGGTCGGTTATGCCAGCGGGAACTTTTTCGCCGGACGGTTTTCGGCGCGCGTCGGCATGAACCGGATGGTCTTGTGGGGCACTTTGGCGACGACCTTCGGGCTTTCTGCCTTGGCCTTGCTGACCTTTGCAGGCCTCTCCGGGCCGCTTGTGTTTTTCGGCCTGACCATCGCCATGGGGATCGGGAACGGCATGTCGCTGCCCAATGCCAATGCCGGGATTCTGTCGGTCCGGCCCGATCTTGCGGGCTCGGCGTCGGGCCTTGGCGGGGCGATATCCATCGGCGGCGGGGCGGGGTTGGCAGCGCTCGCGGGCGCAATCCTGCCTCCCGGCGCCACCGAAATGCCCTTGATCCTGCTGATGCTCGCCTCCTCCGTCGCCTCCAATCTGGCGATCCTGACCGTGATCCGCCGCGGGCAAAGCACTTGACTTGATCTCTTTGCAAATGCGACTCTTGAGTTTGCAAAGAGGTGAGGCATGGCAACCCAAAAGCTATATGTCGGGGCGAAACTGCGCGAGCTCAGGCTGCGCCTTGGCCTGACGCAGCGCGTTTTTGCCGAACGTCTTTCGGTCTCCCTGCCCTATCTGAACCAGATGGAGAACAACCACCGCCCGGTTTCGGCGGCCGTGGTGTTGGCGCTAGCGCAGGAGTTTGGGCTGGATGTGACCGAGCTATCGGCGGGCGAGGGCGAACGTCTGGTCAGCGATATGCGCGAGGCGCTGGCCGATCCGGTTTTCGGGCCCCAAATCCCGCCGCTGGCCGACCTGCGCCTCGCCGCATCCAATGCCCCCGCCCTCGCCCGTGCCTTTCTGGACCTGCACCGCGCTTTTCGCCAAAGCCACGAAAGACTGGCCTCATTGGACGAGGCCTTGGGCCGCGAGGACGCCGGACTGCGCAGCAGCCCCTGGGAAGAGGTGCGCGATTTCTTTCACTATTGCGATAATTACTTCGATTCCATTGACCGGGCTGCCGAACATTTAGAACTCGGCACAAGCGTCGGAACGGACGTGTTTATCTCGGCCACGGACAGGCTTTCTGGCCAAGGCATTGACGTTCAGTTTTCGAACATCCCGGCTCTCCGCTCCTTTGATCCGCGCTCCAAACTGCTGTCGATTTCGGCGCGTGCCGCAGCGCCAACGCAGCGGTTTCAACTGCTGTATCAGGTCGCTTTACAGACCCAGAATGAGCTGCTCGAAGCCACTTTGGACGGGGCCAATTTCCGCACGGCAGAGGCGCGGGACATCGCCAAGATCGGGCTGGCAAACTATTTCGCTGGGGCCGCGCTGATGCCTTACCGCGCCTTTTTGGCGGCCGCGCAGCAGACGCGGCACGATCTGGAGCGGCTTGCCGACCTGTTCGGCGCCTCGATCGAGCAGGTCGCGCACCGCCTTTCAACGCTTCAGCGTCCCGGCGCAAAGGGCGTGCCGTTCTTTTTTGTCCGTGTCGATCAAGCTGGCACGATCACCAAACGGCATTCGGCGACGCGGCTGCAATTTGCGCGCTACGGTGGGGCCTGCCCCCTGTGGAACGTGCACCGCGCCTTTGAGACGCCGGGGCATTTCCTGCGCCAACTGGCCGAGACGCCGGACGGGGTGCGCTATCTGTGCCTCGCGCGCGATGTCTCCAAACCGGGGGGGGCCTATCTGGCCCCGGTACGGCGCTATGCGATTGGGCTCGGTTGCGAGATCTCGCATGCGGGCGCGCTGGTCTATTCGGACGGATTGGATTTGAAGGGCCGCTTTGAACCGATCGGAATCTCTTGCCGGATCTGCGAGCGCCGCGACTGCCACCAGCGCGCCGTGCCCCCGCTAGAGCGGCGGCTGCGCGTCGACCCCGACAATCGCGGCGTGCAGCCCTATGATATTGCCGATTGAAACAGCCCCGGCCTTTGGGATAGGCAGATCGAAAGTATCAATGTTGGAGGCGAAATGATCACGATCCAAGGCAATCTGGGGTTCAACGCCTCGATCAATCGGGCCAAGAAAGCCATGGTGAACCTGGGCTACCTGAGGCAGTTCCTGCCTGCGGAATCGTACATCGATCAGGTTGACGCGACGACCTTCAATTTCATGGCGATCCGGAATCTTGGCATGTTTCCGGCGAAGATACCTGGTGTTCTGACAGTAACGCCGAACGAAAGAGACAGCACGATCAAGTTCGTGGCCAATGCGAAGCATTCGGTTGCCGGATCGGTCAAGATTGAAATGGACATCAGTTTTACTGGTGACCGGCAAAGCTGCGTGATGACTTATGTTGGTTTGGTCACGGCCACCAGGCTGGTCGGCAGCTTTTTGAAACACAACGAGGACAAGGCAGCGTTGCACATCGAAGAGGCCTTTGTGGCGCTCGGCCGACAACTTGCGCTCAACCAGAAAACCTTTGAAGCGCGTCTTGCGCGAGAGCGGCTGGAGGCTGGCGGAAGCGCCTGAAGCCGCCTGCCAGTCACTCGCTAGCGCTGCGCGGTTTGCCAGTTGTCGGCGAGGACCGCCTGAAGGTTGGATTTCGGCAGTTTGCGGCCCAAGATATGATCCGCCGCCTTCTCGCCGGTCATGATCGATGGGCCGTTCAGATTGCCATTCGTGATCTGCGGAAAGATCGAGCTGTCGGCCACCCGCAGTCCTTCGACCCCGATCACGCGGCAGTCCGAATCGACCACAGCCATCGGATCATCGCGGCGCCCCATGCGGGCGGTGCCGCAGGGATGATAGGCGCTTTCGGCGTGGTCGCGCAAAAAGCCGTCCAGTTCGGCGTCAGATTGCAAGTCCATTCCGGGCTGAATTTCAGACTTTACATGGGCTCGCATGGCCGGTTGGTCGAAAACCTCCCGCGTGAGGCGGACCGCGCTGCGGAAATCCTCCCAATCCGAGGGCTGGGACATGTAGTTGAACAGGATCTTGGGCGCGGACTTGGGATCGGCCGAGCGCAGCGTGACCGAGCCGCGCGATTTGGATCGCATCGGGCCGGTATGGACCTGAAACCCATGTCCGCCGGCCGAAGCCTTGCCGTCATAGCGCACCGCAATGGGCAGGAAATGGTACTGGATATCGGGGTAATCGACGCCCGCGCGCGAGCGGATAAAGCCGCAAGCCTCGAACTGGTTGGACGCGCCAAGGCCCTTTTTGGTCAAGAGCCACTGCGCGCCGATCAGGGCCTTGCCCCAGATGTTCCAGTATTTATACAAGGTGATCGGCTGAAGCGACTGAAATTGCATATAGATTTCAAGGTGATCCTGCAGGTTTGCGCCGACGCCGGGCCGATGCGCCACAAGCGGAATGCCGTGATCGGCCAAATGCGCGGCGTCCCCGATGCCCGACAACATCAGGATTTTTGGCGTATTCAAAGAAGAGGCCGAAACGATCACCTCATCTTGCGCGCGGATCACCTCGATCTGGCCGCCACGTTCAATTTCGACCCCAACGGCGCGGCCATTTTCGATCACCACCCGGCGAGCAAAGGCGCGCACAAGGCTCACATTGCCGGCCTTCATCGCCGGGCGCAGATAGGCGCTGGCCACCGACCAACGCCGCCCCTTCCAGATCGTTGCCTCCATCGCCCCGAATCCCTCTTGGGACTGACCGTTGTAATCGGGAGTAACCGGATAGCCCGCTTGGCGTCCCGCCTCGATAAAGGCGTCGAACAGCGGGTTTTTGCGCGGGCCGCGGCTGATATGGAGCGGGCCGTCGTGGCCGCGAAAGCTGGCGTCCCCAGTGTCGCCATGCCAGTTTTCCATGCGCTGGAAATAGGGCAGCACATCGGCATAGGACCACCCTTGGGCCCCCATCTGATCCCAAGTGTCATAGTCGCGCGCATGGCCGCGCACATAGACCATCCCGTTGATCGACGAAGAGCCACCAATAACCCGCCCGCGCGGGGTAACCAGCCGGCGCCCGCCCAGATGCGGCTCTGGCTCGGTGGCAAAACCCCAATCGTAGATCGGCATGTTCATCGGGTAGGACAGGGCGGCCGGCATCTGGATGAAGGGGCCCATATCAGTGCCGCCTTGTTCGATGACAAGAACCTTTTTGCCCGCTTCGCCCAGCCGGTAGGCCAGCGTTGAGCCGGCAGATCCAGAGCCAATAACGATATAGTCCGGATTCACGAATCGAACCCCTTTATTTGTGGTTTCAGATAGTTAAACGCCATGGCGGCCGCGAGTTTGCCATCCGGCGTCCCAAGCTTCAGCGCCTCGCGCAGATAAACCCCGTCGATGAGCGCGCCCAAGCCATCGGCCAACTCTTCGGCTTTGGCACCGGCAAGCGGGCGCAATCCGACCAGCAAATTGGAACGCAGACGCCCCTGATAGACCCGCAACAGACGGCTTGCCTCCGGTACAGTTTGGGCCAAAACATAGAAATTCAGCCAGGCGCCGATCACCTCTCGCCGAAAGTTTCCGGCGCTGAAATTGGCCAGCAGCACCGCGCGCAGGCGCCCTTCGGGGGTACTGGCCACCGCCAAAGCCCCGCGCACCTCGGCGCCATAAAGCGTCAGAACATGGCGCATCGCGGCCAGAAACATCTCTTCCTTGGACCCAAAGTAGTGATGCGCCAATGCCGAAGACATCCCCGCCCGCTTGGCGATCTGACTGACCGTCACGTCCAAAGATCCCGCGCGGCCAAGTTCGACAATCGTCGCTTTGACCAGCGCGGCCTTTCGGATCGGCTCCATTCCAACTTTGGGCATTTTAGGTCGGGTCCAAGAATTTGCTTGCCAGACCTAGGGTGAGTGAAGTTTATTGACTCGTCAATCAACAATAAACCGGGAGCCCCTCATGAAACTTGTCAAGATGCTGCTATCTACCACGGTGACCTTTGCCATCGCCGGTTCCGCATTTGCGGAAGGCTGCGACAAGGTGACTTTTTCGGACGTAGGCTGGACCGACATCACGGCCACAACCGCCTCTGCCTCTTTGCTGCTCGAAGCTTTGGGCTATGAGACCGAGACCAAGATTCTGTCGGTTCCGGTAACCTATGCCGGCCTTGCGGGCGGCGATATCGACGTTTTCCTGGGCAATTGGATGCCGACGATGGAAGCCGACATCGCCCCCTACCGTGACGCCGGAACGGTCGAGACGCTGCGCACCAATCTGGAAGGTGCGAAATACACCCTTGCCACGAACGAAGCCGGCGCCGCGCTGGGCATCACCGATTTCGCCAGCATTGCGGCCGCAACGGATGCGCTCGAAGGCCAGATCTATGGCATCGAGCCTGGCAATGACGGCAACCGTCTGATCCTCGACATGATCGCTTCGGGCCCCTTCGGCCTGGACGGGTTCGAAGTTGTGGAATCCTCGGAGCAGGGCATGCTGGCCGAGGTCAGAAAGGCCAGCGAAGACGGCAAGCCGATCGTGTTCTTGGGTTGGGAGCCGCATCCGATGAACGCCAACTTCAAACTGACCTACCTGACCGGCGGCGATGATTACTTTGGCCCCAACTTTGGCGGTGCGACCGTGGCCACCAACGTGCGTGCCGGCTATGCCACGGAATGCCCGAATACTGGCAAGCTATTGTCCAACCTCGCCTTTTCCCTTGCCATGGAAAACGAGATCATGGGCGCGATCTTGAACGACGGCGCTGATCCGGTGGATGCGGCCAAGACCTGGCTGGCAGCCAACCCTGCGACCTGGGAAGTTTGGCTGGACGGCGTAGCAACCAAAGATGGCGGCGACGCCAAAGCGGCTGTGGCAGCGGCCCTGAACTAGGCGGGCCCTAAGGGTCACAAAAGCAGAGCCTGGGGGGACCTTCTCCCGGGCCCCCCTTAAAAACTGGGCTAACATGAAGGGGCTTTAAGATGGAATGGCTGACCGAGTATAAGATACCGGTGGGAAAAGCGGCGAAATCCATTTTCACCTGGATGAACGACAACTTGGGCTGGCTGTTCGATGGGATCTCCACGGTGATGGAGGCGATGATCGACGGCATCCTTTGGCTGCTCCAGTCGCCGCATCCTTTCGTCATCATTGGTCTTTTCGTCGCGATGACCTGGGGGCTCCAGCGCAACTGGAAGGTTTGCCTCGGGGTGGTCTTGGGATTCCTCTTCATCTTGAACCAAGGCTACTGGGACGAGACGACCGAAAGCCTGACCCTGATCCTGTCGGCCTGCGTGGTTTGCATGGGCCTTGGGGTGCCGATCGGCATCGCCGCCGCGCATCGCCCGCGCCTTTATCGGGCCATGGTGCCGGTCCTGGACCTGATGCAGACACTGCCGACCTTTGTGTACCTGATCCCCGCCATCGTATTTTTCGGACTTGGTATGGTCCCCGGCCTGATTGCCACGGTGATCTTTGTGTTACCGGCCCCGATTCGCCTGACCCATCTGGGCGTCGCCTCAACCCCGCTAGCCCTGCTCGAGGCGGCAACTGCCTTTGGCGCCACGCCAAAACAGCGGCTGTGGAAGGTGGAGCTGCCCTATGCCTTTCCGCAAATCATGGCCGGGCTTAACCAGACCATCATGCTGTCCTTGTCGATGGTGGTGATTGCGGCGCTGGTCGGCGCGAACGGGCTCGGCGTGCCGGTCGTCAGGGCGCTGAATTCGGTAAACACCGCACTTGGGTTTGAATCGGGGTTCATCATCGTGGTGGTGGCCATCTTGTTGGATCGCAGCCTGAGGATTGTCCGAAAATGAACGCCGTAGAGTTTGACAAGGTATCGATCGTTTTCGGGGAAAAGCCCGCGCTGGCCCTGCCCCTGATGGATAGAGGGCTGAGCCGCGCCGAGGTTCAGAACCAGACTGGCCAGGTTCTGGGGGTGCATGATTGCTCTTTGAACGTCGCCAACGGCGAGATTTTGGTGCTGATGGGCCTGTCCGGTTCGGGCAAATCAACCTTGCTGCGGGGGGTCAATGCCTTGAACCCGGTGGTGCGCGGCGAGGTGCGGGTCAACGACGGCGATAAGATGGTGTCGGTCACCAAGGCCGATCCCGAAACCCTCCGCCGCCTGCGCCTCAGCAGGATTGCCATGGTTTTTCAACAATTTGGCCTGCTACCCTGGCGCTCTGTCCGCGAAAATGTCGGGCTCGGCCTAGAGTTGGGCGGCATGTCGATCGAGGCCCGCAAACCGTTGGTGGACGAGCAACTAGAGCTGGTAAACCTGACGCAATGGGCCGAGCGCCGCGTGGGAGAGCTGTCCGGCGGCATGCAGCAGCGCGTCGGTCTGGCACGGGCCTTTGTGACCCAAGCCCCGATTTTGCTGATGGACGAGCCGTTTTCGGCGCTGGACCCCTTGATCCGATCCAAGCTTCAGGACGAGTTGTTGGACCTGCAAGCCAAGCTGAAACGCACAATCGTTTTCGTCAGCCATGATCTGGACGAGGCCTTCAAAATCGGCAACCGGATCGCTTTGATGGAGGGTGGACGGATCGTGCAATACGGCACCGCGCGCGAGATTATCGCCAATCCGGTCAGCGAATATGTGGCTGAATTCGTCTCGCATATGAACCCACTGGGGGTTCTGACGGCGTGCGACGTGATGGAAAACGGCATCCCCTCGGCGGGGGCTCATGCGCTTGCGGCTGATACGCCGATCAAACTGATCCTGCAATTGATGGCGCAGGGCGTCAGCGAGATTGTGGTGACCGATGACGGACGCTCGCTGGGAATGGTGCGCACGGCGGGCCTGATGGCAAAGCTGATCGATCCGCGCGGGCGGGTTTAGGGCCGGCCCGACGTTTACTGCTGGGCAGGCGCGTGCAGCAAGGAGTTTCGGCCTAAAGCGTGTTGCGCTCAATCGGGTTCACCCGCCTGGCCACAACCGCAATATTCCCGGCCTGTGCTGGTCTTGGATTGCCTTCAATCTGAATCACATTGAAGGCAATCCGCCCTCGGACGACAATCTCAGGTCGGAAATCCACTGGCGCGGATTACTCCAAAACGTCGTCGTGCACCGCACTGTTTGCCGCCGATTTAGCCGCCGGTTTCTTGACGGCGGCTTTTTTGGCCGCAGGCTTTGCAGCGGCCTTAGCCGCGGGCTTGGCCTTGGTCGCGGTTCTGGCAGCCGGTTTGGCAGGGGCTTTCTTCGCTGCAACCTTGCGCTTGCCGCCCGATTTGCCCGCCTTTTCCGCGATCAGGGCGAGTGCCTCTTCCAAAGTCACCGCTTCGGGCGCGATTTCCTTGGGTAGGGTCGCGTTCACCTTGCCCCATTTTATATAGGGGCCATAGCGCCCCGGCATGACCTGAATCTCGCCACCATCGGGATGCTCGCCAAAGGATTTGAGCGGCTCCGCCGGGGCCGCGCCACCGCGCCCGGGGCCACGGGCAGCTTTGAGGGCCAAAACCTCCATGGCGCGGTTCATGCCGATGGTGAAAACCTCTTCGACATCGGCGATATTGGCGTAGATCGGCCCGTGTTTGATATAGGGGCCAAAACGGCCGATCGCTGCCTCGACCAATTGGCCGTCTTCGGGATGCGCACCGATCTTGCGCGGCAGGCCCAGCAGATCCAGCGCGCGCTCCAGCGTCAGGCTTTCGGCGCCCCAGCCTTTCGGCAGGCTGGCGCGTCCAGGTTTCGGCTCGGCCTCGGTGGATTCGCCGCGCTGGACATAGGGGCCAAAGCGCCCGGTGCGCACCGAGATATCGCGGCCCTCGTCGTCTTGCCCCAGGATCTTGCCATCGGCCGACCCTGCACCGCCCTGTTCGCCGCCCGAGATGGGGCGGGTATAGCGGCATTCGGGATAGTTCTTGCAGCCGATGAAGGCCGAGCCGGAGCGGGCAGTTTTCAGATGCAAACGGCCGGTGCCGCAGGTCGGGCAAATGCGCGGATCGCTGCCATCGCTGCGCAGCGGATAGAGGTGCGGCGACAGAAAGTCGTCAATTTTTTCCAAGACTTCCGTGATCCGCAGATCCGCCGTCTCCGCAATGGCCGCCGAGAAATCCCGCCAGAAAAGCGACAGGACATCCTTATAGGCCCGCTCACCGGCGGAGACATCGTCCAGCTGATTTTCAAGATCGGCGGTGAAGTCATACTCCACATATTTTCGGAAAAAATTGGTCAGAAAGGCCGTGACCAGTCGCCCCTTGTCCTCGGGGATCAGGCGATTCTTGTCCTTGCGGACATATTCACGGTCCTGAATCGTGGTGATGACCGAGGCATAGGTAGAGGGGCGCCCGATGCCCAACTCCTCCATGCGTTTGACCAAAGTCGCCTCGGTGTAGCGCGGCGGCGCTTGGGTAAAGTGCTGTTCTGGCGCGACTTTCCGCTTGTCCACCGTCTCATTCGCCATGATCTGCGGCAGGCGGGCGTCATCCTCACCCTCCTCATCGCGGCCCTCGTCATAGACCTTTAGAAAGCCGTCAAACAGCACGACCTGACCCGTCGCGCGCAGGACCACCTGGGCATCCGCGCTGGTCAAATCCACCGCCGTCCGCTCCAGCCGGGCGCTGGCCATCTGGCTTGCGATGGTGCGTTTCCAAATCAAATCGTAAAGCTTGCGCTGATCGGCCTCGACAAGGCGCAGCTTGTCCGGGCCTGCGGACATTTCGGTCGGCCGGATACATTCATGCGCTTCTTGCGCGTTCTTGGCCTTGTTTTTGTAAAGCCGCGGCGTTTCGGGCACATAGGCCGCGCCGAACTGATCCTTGATTGCCTCACGCGCGGCCACGATCGCCTCGGGGGCCATATCGATGCCGTCGGTCCGCATATAGGTGATGTATCCCGCCTCATAAAGGCGCTGCGCTGTCGACATGCAGACCTTGGCACCCATGCCAAATTTGCGGCTGGCCTCTTGTTGCAGGGTCGAGGTCATGAAGGGCGGATAGGGGTTTCGGGTGGCGGGTTTCGCCTCGACCGAATGGACCGTCAAGGTTCGGGAATTGACAGCCTGCACCGCCAATTCGGCGGATTCGGCGGTTGCAAGGTCGAATTTGTCCAATTTTTTGCCGGCGAGGCTGATCAGCCGTGCCTCAAAGTTTTGGCCGCGCGGCGTGGCGAGCGTAGCATAGACCGTCCAGAATTCGCGCGGCCGAAAGGCCTCGACCTCCATCTCGCGCTCGACGATCAGGCGCAGGCAAACCGATTGCACGCGCCCGGCGGATTTCGCGCCCGGCAGTTTGCGCCACAGCACCGGCGAGAGGGTAAAGCCGACGAGATAATCCAGCGCACGGCGGGCAAGATAGGCCTCGACGAGGGGCGTGTCGATCTCGCGCGGGGCGAGCATGGCCTTGGTGACCGCATCCTTGGTGATTGCGTTAAAGGTCACGCGGCTGACTTTTTTGCCCTTCTTGAGGCTGCTGGCCAGCGCCTCTTTGAGATGCCAGGAAATCGCCTCGCCCTCACGGTCGGGGTCGGTTGCGAGGATCAGCTCGTCATCGGTTTTCAGCGCCTCGGTGATCGCCTTGATATGCTTTTTGCTGTCGGGGCCCACTTCCCATGTCATGGCGAAATCGGCGTCGGTATCGACCGAGCCATCCTTGGCGGGCAGATCGCGCACATGGCCGTAAGAGGCGAGCACGACATAGCCCGGCCCCAGATATTTGTTGATTGTCTTGGCCTTGGCCGGGGATTCGACAACGACAACGGGCATGAATATCTCTTCTCTAAGCGGCCAAATGGGGCGCTGAATGCCGACCCCGGACGAGGGGGGCAACATGAAAGGCATGAGAGGGCTTGTCAACCGCCCGCCTTTGCGGCGCGGCGATTCTAGTCAAGCCGGCTGAGGAGCCCGCCAGATTGGCGCTGAATCCGGCCGTCCATTTCCAGCGTGATCAGCGCTTCGGCCATGGCGGCGGGCGGCATGGCCAGGTCGCGGATCAGCTGATCTTCGGCGGTGGGGCTGGGGCCGAGGCGCGCGAGGATCTGGCGGTGCAGCGCTGCGCTATCGGGCAGCGAGCGGGTTGCCGGAACGGGGCCGGGCAGGACGGGCGCCAGATTCTCTTGCTCCGGCGCGCGGGCGACATGTTGCAGCCCAAGGACCTCGAGCACATCGGCCGCGCCCCGCACCAAAATCGCGCCATCGCGGATCAGCTGATTGCACCCCGCCGCGCGGGCGTCAAAGGGGTGGCCGGGCACCGCCATCACCTCGCGCCCCTGATCCAGCGCGTCGCGTGCCGTGATCAGTGAGCCGGAACGCGATGCCGCCTCGACCACCACAACCGCCCGCGACAGGCCGGAAATGATGCGGTTGCGCAGCGGGAAATGCCTTGTTTGGGGTTGCAGGCCCATGGGTTGTTCCGAAACGAGACAGCCTTGTGCCGCGATCAGGGCGGTCAGCTCGGCGTTTTCTTCGGGGTAGATCACATCAACGCCGCCCGCCATTACGGCAACTGTGCCCTGCGCTAGCGCCGCGCGATGCGCTTCGGCATCAATGCCGCGCGCCAGACCGGAGACCACGACCGGGCCCGCCTCGGCAATGCCTTCGGCAAGGCGGCGGGCCATGCGCAGACCCAAAGAGGAGGCATTGCGCGCGCCGACAAGAGCCACCATGTCGCGCAGCAGCAAGCTCTCATCACCGCGCACCCAAAGGACCGGCGGCGCATCGGCCAGATCCATCAGTGCGCCGGGATAGCCGGGGCGTCCATGCAGCAAAAGGCGCGCCTTGAAATTGCGCCCGGCGGTCATTTCGGCACGAACTACGGGCAAAGGGCATATCTGGTAGTCCTCCACCCCAGCCGCGCGCGCGGTTTCCGGAAGCGACCTCAGCGCCGCTTCGACCCCGCCATGTTCGGTCAAAAGC
>CAIYZT010000145.1 GCA_903930735.1 uncultured Paracoccaceae bacterium
ACCTCGGCAATATAGGCCGAGGCGAAGATGATCACGACGATGATAACCCGCAGGATCAGATCGAGGTTGGTGCGCGGCGGCAGGAAGTAGAGCAGCAGAAAGTTGGCGCTAAAGAGTACGGTGATCAGCGGCACGCCCCGGAAAAACTCGATAAAGCCGACCGAAAGGGTCTTGACCAGCAGCATGTCGGACTGGCGGCCAAGTGCCAGCAGGATGCCGAAGGGCAAGGAGGCGGTGATGGCGGTGATGCCGATCACAAAGGCCAGGAGGAAGCCGCCGAAATCGTCCGAGCGGACGTAGAGCAGTTCCATTGGCATCAACCCGTGCAGGAAGGTGGTCACGGTGGTTTGCACAAAGCCCCACCAGATCATCGCAGTGATAAGGCCGATAGCGGTGGCCACGACGGGGCCAAAGGCGCGCTGCGCGACCAGCATTACGCCAAGTCCCAAAGCAAAGCCAACAAGCACCCCGATCGGGCCCCAGACCGAGCCGCCCCAGAGCAGGTAAAAGGCGATGGCGGGGAAGAAGAGGGTCAGCCAGACCAGCTTTTTCGGCGCGATCCAGGCGAGGGCGGTAAGCGCCAGCATGACCATAACCGAAATCGCCAAATGCCAGATGTCGGTGCCGATCCCGATGAGGGCGACGCAAAGGCCAAAGGTGACGGCCGAGGCCAGGATCGTCGCAGGCCGACGCATCCCGTAGTAAAGCACCGGCGCAAGCGAGACCAAAAGCAGCGCCATGACCGTTACCGGGCGCCAGTATTCCGGGACGGGATAAAGGCCGAACAGGAACTGATTCCAGCGCACGCGCACCATGGCCCAACAGGCCCCGGTCGCGCCCTCACCGGATTGGGCTATCACGATATCGCGGCACTCGCGGTAGCTTTCGGCATTCCAGACCGAGTTGGACAGCCAGGGCGTAAAGCCGCGGATCAGGTAGTAGATCGCGGCCAGACCCAGAATGGTCAGCACGGTGTTTCCCAGCCCCGAGAACAGATTCTCGCGCAGCCATTTGATGATGCCGCGCTCGGTGACCGGCGGGGTCTTTTGCGCCAGCATCTCGTGGCGGACAAACAGGGTTTCCGGGGCTTTGGACATCTCAGCGCTCCTTCAGTTTAACGGAGCGGTTATAGACGTTCATCACCGCCGAGATCATCAGGCTAAGCGTCAAATAAATCATCATCATCAGCAACATGCATTCCAGCTCGCGCCCGGTTTGGTTCAGCGTGATGCCGCCCAGCGTGCCCTTCAGGTCCAGATAACTGATCGCCATGCCCAGCGTCGTGTTCTTGGTGATGTTCAGATATTGGCTGATCATCGGCGGGATGATCACCCGCAAGGCCTGCGGCAGGATCACCAGATTCATGGTCCGGCCGGGGCGCAGGCCGAGGGCAAAGGCAGCCTCGGACTGACCGCGGCTGATCGCAAGGATACCCGCCCGCACGGATTCCGCG
Source organism: uncultured Paracoccaceae bacterium (assembly GCA_903930735.1). Lineage (GTDB taxonomy): Bacteria > Pseudomonadota > Alphaproteobacteria > Rhodobacterales > Rhodobacteraceae > CAIYZT01. Next base: position 1,454 of record CAIYZT010000145.1, read on the forward strand.
ATATAGGTCGCTGAATAGACGGTCAGCGCCAGCACCAGCGCGGTAAAGCTATGCGCGATGGCATAGCCGCCTTGAAAGTTGAAACCCTTCAGCGCGGGATATTCCAGATGAAAGCCCATGCCGATTAGCAGCGCCAATACCGGGGCAAAGAGGATCAGGATGGACTTCCACCAGGTCACCGGGCGCAGGCCGGTTGCCTCTTGTACGGCCTTGGCGCGGGCCAAAAGCGCACGGTTGTACATGACCGAGCCGATAATGACGGCGATCGTGGCCAGAACGGATAGATTGATCGGGATGCTGAGGAAATCGAACCCACCGAGCGGGCGGTCCAGCAGGGGCGCCGGAATGTTCGAGCCGCGGTTGGTCACCGCCACCGACTCCCAAAACCACATCGTGCCAACCGGGGCCTCATTGGCGGCGGTCATCTCGGGCGTGATCTTGAAATCCTTGGGGCCGGGGCGGGTTTCGCCCAGAACCACGAAGACTAGAATAATCCAGAGCAGCAGCGGGACGTTGCGGAAAACCTCGACATAGACGGTCATCAAACGCCCGACGATCCAGTTCTTCGACAGGCGCAGGATGCCCACCGTGACGCCGAGGATCGTGGCAAAGGTGCAGGCGAAAACGGCCACAAGAAGCGTGTTCAAAAGGCCAATGATCAGCGCGCGGAAATGGGTGCTGTCATTAGTATAGGGGATCAGCTGTTGGTCGATATCATAGCCGGCGCGATTGAAAAGAAAGGAGAAATTGATGTCCTTGTCGCGGTCCGCCAAGTTCTGGACGGTGTTGTTCAGCAGCCAGATCAATGCAGCAAAAAACAAGAGCAGCACGATCAACTGGATCGTATAGCTGCGATAGCGCGTGTCATATATAAGCTGACTGATCCGAAAACCGCCTTTCGGCGCATCGACTGCAAGCGTCATGTATTCCCCCTTGTGCTTACCCATGGACCGCTCTTTGGCGGCTTATTCAATGGGGTTCGGACCCTTCTGGCCAGACTGTTTGGCGCAAAAAGAATCGGGCGCAGCTTGATGCTGCGCCCGAGCCGAAGTTCAGATCAACGCACTGGCGGTGCGTACTGCAGACCGCCTTGCGACCACAGAGCGTTCAGGCCACGGGCCAGACCGATCGGGGTCGAAGTGCCGATGTTCGTTTCAAAGACTTCGCCGTAGT
>CAIYZT010000146.1 GCA_903930735.1 uncultured Paracoccaceae bacterium
CACAACATCCGCAAGATCCTGGCCCACCTAAGGGCGCTGCTTGCGCTGATCATCGGCGCAATCCTGTCGCCCCTTCGCGCGACAGGACCGGCCCAAATACCCGCCGAAACCGCCTGATCAGGTTATTCAGGCCGAACTACGTAAAAAACCTGCGGCTTTGCCGCTCCGCAGGATCCATATGCTTCAGCGGCGCAGGCTGCTGGGGGCTTGGCCGAATTGGGCGCGAAAGGCGCGGGACAGGGTCGAAGGGCTGGAAAATCCTGTGCGCAGCGCTATTTCGGACAGGGGATGGCGGGTGTCGGTCAGCATGCGGCGGGCGGCGGCGAGGCGCAGGGTCAGGGCATAGGCGGCGGGTGTCAGGGCGAGGTTGGCGCGGAATAATTGTTCCAAGCGGCGGGGGGAGAGGGACAGGGCGGCGGCGATGACTGGAGTGGGTTCGGGCGCGTCGAGGCTTGCCTCCATCCGCGCCACCGCGGCGGCGACGCGGGCATCGAGGCGGCGGCCGAGTTGGGGTGCTGCGATCTGAGGTTCGGCGCCGTCCCTTGCGGTGGTGATGAAGGAGGCCGCGACTTGCAGCGCCAATGCCGGCCCATGGCGGGCGTGGATCAGATGCAGCATCAGGTCGGCAGCTGGTGCCGCGCCGCCCGCCGTAAAGCGATTGCGGTCGATCACAAAGCGGTCGGGCAGCACGTCGATCTGGGGATGCGCGGCGGCAATGTCTTCGAGATCCTCCCAATGGACCGTGGCGCGGTAGCCGTTCAAGAGCCCGGCGCGCGCCAGCACCCAAGCCCCGGCGTCAATGCCGCCCATGGCCGCAAAGCCCGGCGCCATGCGCGACAGATCGCGGATCAGCGGCGGGCTCGCCCCTTGCCATTGCTGAAACCCGGCGATCACGATCAGGGCATCGGCGCCCCTGGCGAATCCAAGCGGCCCGTTAGAGGGCAATTCGATCCCGCAGGTCAGGGGCACCGGCGCGCCATCGGGCGAGACGACGCGCCAGCGAAAGGCCTCCGATCCCAGATGCCGGTTGGCCGAGCGCAGCGGGTCGAGCGTCGAGGCGACCTCAAGGATCGAGGACTGTGGCAGGACCAGCAGCGCCAGGGTCAGCGGTTTCTGGGACGGCGCAAAGATCGTTTCGGTTTTTGCCATGTTTGTTTCGTAAAACAACAGGCCTTCGCGTGCAAGATCGCTATGCTGATTTTCAAATCCATAGGAGAACCGCCTTGCCCTTGGCCATGAACCGCGAAGTTTTCATCACCTGTGCAGTCACCGGATCGGGCGCCACTCAGGACCGCAGCCCGCATGTGCCGCGCAGCCCCGCCCAGATCGCGGCTTCGGCCATCGATGCGGCCAAGGCGGGCGCCGCGGTGGTGCATTGCCACGTGCGCGACCCCGAAACCGGAAAGCCCAGCCGCGATGGCGCGCTATACCGCGAGGTGACCGAGCGTATCCGGGACAGCGGCACCGATGTGGTGCTGAACCTGACCGCTGGTATGGGCGGCGATCTGCTGTTTGATGGCACCGAGGCCATGAATGCCATGGGCCCGAAATCGGATATGGCAGGCGCGACCGAACGCGTGTCCCATGTGGTGGAATGCCGCCCCGAGATCTGCACGCTCGACTGCGGCACGATGAATTTCAACGAGGCCGATTATGTGATGGTCAACACGCCCGGACTGCTGCGCGATATGGCGCGGCGGATGACGGCGGCGGGCGTGCGCATCGAGATCGAGGCTTTTGATACCGGGCATTTGTGGCTGGCCAAGGAACTGGTCAAAGAGGGCAATATTCCGGCGCCGGTGCTGGTGCAGTTGTGCATGGGCGTGCCTTGGGGCGCGCCGGATGATCTGAATACCTTCCTTGCCATGGTCAACAATGTCCCCTCCGATTGGACGTGGAGCGCCTTTGGTCTGGGGCGCAACCAGATGGCCTATGTCGCGGCGGCGGTTCTGGCGGGCGGCAATTGCCGGGTGGGCCTTGAAGACAATCTTTGGCTCGAAAAGGGCGTGCTTGCCACGAATGCGCAGTTGGTGGAGCGGGCGGTTACCGTCATTTCCAACATGGGCGCGCGGGTGATCACGCCCGCCGAGGTGCGGGCCAAGTTGAAGCTGGACAAGCGCGCGCCGTTGCCGAAATGAGCCAGCCTGTGCGCCGCGCGATTGCCCTTGTGCTGACGGTTCTGGTCTTGATGTCCTGTCAAGGCGAGCCGGTCACCAAGCCGATCGTGCTGCCGCAGGTGGAATGCCCGGGTGGCAACGTGGTTTTTGGCATGGCAGGGCCAACCTGCGCGATGGCGACGCCGGATGCGGGCAAGGCCTGTGGCAAGGCCAGCGACTGTACCGGGTTCTGTCTGGCCGAGACCATGACCTGTTCGGCACTGTCGCCGCTGTTCGGCTGTTTAGATGTGGTGATGGATGATGGCCAGACGGCCGGTCTGTGTGTGGATTGACGATGCATTGGTGGATCGCCCTGCTTTTCTGTCTGATGCCCGGACTTGCCATGGCCCAGGAGGGGTTTGATCAGGCGGGTCTGTTGGGGGATTGGTTTCAGGTGGCCGAGACGCCTTCGATCCTTAATCTGGATTGCCACGGGACGACCGTGAAGATCAACACGCGCGAAGACAGCCGGTTGGAGATGAGGATGGCCTGCCACAAGGGCGCGCTGGATGGGCCGGTGGTGCCGATTGATGGGGTGGTTGTCGAGGTTGGTCCGGGGATCTTTCAGCTGCGCCTGGTGCGGCTGTCCCATCTCGGCGATCTGCAGCTGTATGTGCTGGACGCGCAAGAGACGATGATCGTGCTGGGTGCGCCGGGGTACAAGGTGGGCTGGGTCTGGTCACGCGAGGCGCAACCGGATGAGGCATCGCTTGCCAAGGCCGAGGCGGTTCTGGTGGCGAATGGATACATGGCTGGGACAATCTCCTGGGTGGAACAAGCGGAATGAAGGGACAAGGCATGGCACGTAAGGCAGCAATCATTGGCGGCGGCGTTATCGGCGGCGGCTGGGCGGCGCGGTTTTTGCTGAACGGCTGGGATGTGGGGGTTTTTGATCCCGATCCGCAGGCGGAGCGCAAGATTGCCGCGGTGATGGGCAATGCCCGTCTGGCCCTGCCCGCTCTGTCGGATGTGCCGATGGCGATCGAGGGCAAGCTGACCTTTCATGGCACCATCGGCGAGGCGGTTGAGGGCGCGGAATATGTTCAGGAAAGCGTGTCCGAGCGGATCGAGCTGAAGCACAAGGTCTATGCCCAGTTGCAACAGGCCAATCCGGGCGTGCTGATCGGCTCTTCGACATCAGGGTTCAAGGCTTCGGACCTGCAAAAGGGCTCGCCCGCGCCGCATAACATCATCGTCGCGCATCCCTTTAACCCGGTCTACCTGCTGCCCCTGTCCGAGGTTTCGGGATCCGAGGCGAATTCCGAAGAGGTGGTGCAGCGCACCGCCCAAATCATGACCGATATCGGGATGTTCCCGCTGATCATCCGCAAGGAAATCGACGCCTTCATCGGCAACCGTTTTCTCGAAGCGGTCTGGCGCGAGGCACTGTGGATGCTCAAGGACGGGGTGGCGACGACCTCGGAAATCGACGACGCGATCCGCATGGGCTTTGGCCTGCGCTGGGGCCAGATGGGCCTGTTCGAGACCTACCGCGTGGCGGGCGGCGAAGCGGGGATGCGGCATTTC
>CAIYZT010000147.1 GCA_903930735.1 uncultured Paracoccaceae bacterium
GGGCACCTCGATTTTTGACCATTTTTGCTGGCAGGTAGCGCTGGCAGCGGCTTGAGGTGCGCGTTACGCCAGCCGCTGCCCTCTTGGCGCACCTTTGGGTCGCGGTTTTGGGCTGCTGAAGTGCGGTTTTATAGCCTCGCGGCCCTATCTGCGCCTCGGTGTCAGGCCGGGCACGGGTTGAGGCGGCGCAGTTGCACAAGACGGCGCATGTTGTAGGCGAGGTTCTTCATCCCGATCTTGGCCCTAGCGCGGACCACGCCGATCGTGCGCACCAGGGTGCCGCCCATGTCGTTGGCCTGTGCGCCGAAGATGTGCTCGACCCGGACCCGCACCGTCGATTTTGTCCGGTTGCTCCCCTTGGCCTGTTCGGTCAGCGGCTTGCCGCGCTTGCCCTTGCGGTGGATGTGGCTGGTCAGCTTCGCGGCCTTCAGTTTCGCTTCCATCTCCTCGGACCGATAGGCCGCATCCGCCCACACGCCAGAGCCGGTGTTGCCGCGCATCAGCAGGTGATCCACTGCTTGGCTGTCGTGCAGGGCCGCATCGCTGACGTGATAGCGCCGCACCAGCTTGTGCGTGCGGTCCACGTTCACGTGGTTCTTGTAGCCGTAATGGGACTTCCCATGCTTCTTGGTCCACCGCGCGTCTGTATCCTTCTGGCTCCGCATTGCAGGCTTGTCGGCCCAGCCTTCGGGCGTCTCACCCGCCTTGATCGCCTTGTTTTCATCGCGGGTGTTGTGGTTGCGCGGCACCGGAACGATGGACGCATCCAAGATCTGCCCGCCCCGTGCGATGTAGCCCTGCCGCGCCAGATGGCCGTCGAACTGCGTGAACAGCGCCTCCATCATGCCCGCCTTTGCCAGCGCTTCGCGATAGAGCCAGACCGTCTTGGCGTCGGGCACACGATCCTGCAGCCCAAGGCCGAGAAACCGCATGAACGACAGCCGATCGCGCACCTGATACTCGATCTGGTCGTCCGACAGGTTGTATAGTGCGCTCAAAACCAGCGCCTTGAACATCAGCACGGCATCCATCGGCTTGCGCCCCGCGCGCGACTTGCGCTCCGCTTCCGGCTTGCGCCAGACCCGCTCAAGGGTCGCGCGAAACTCCTCCCACGGCACCACCGCGTCGATCGCGACCAACGGGTCCTTCTTGGCATCAAGGCTCGCATAGCGATCTGAAAGATCAAAGAAACCCATCTGTGCCATCGTCAAACCCCAAGCAAACGACCGTCCATGGCATCATACCGCCAACGCAGGGTCAGAGCAATTTTTCGAGGTGCCCTACCATGTGAAGATACCCCAAATGGTTGGCGTTGGACCTAGGCTACTCGCCCCAGTGGTGATGTTCCACTTGATTAGTTGGGTCGACAGGTGGGGCAAAGTTGATCACGCTGCGCACAAGGCCACCACATCTTCAGGATCTGAAGTTGTCGGCGATCTGTTGTTGAGTGCATTCGACGGGGAACACGGCGATGAGATCCCGCAATCAGTGGCTCCTTCAGTGTGAGCGCATACACTATTATAGTGTATCAGCACGTCTTCAAAATGACCTGTTCTATGATCAAAGGCCGGCGATACCATGCAAGCCCAAGCACTTTGCGCCTCGGCCTGCGCTTATGCCCCTCAAGTTTAGTCCTTCTTGGTATCTTTGTCCTGTTCACGCATTGTCGTTTCGACACGACATTGGCAGTGAGTATCAAACCACACCGATACGAACCCTTAGCCCCATGGCCCAAACATCTTCAGACGCTGAAGTTGTTGTAAATCTGTTGGTGAGCGCATTCGACGGGGAACATCGCAATGCGATACCCAACCACATCGTTATCACCGCAAAATCTGTTCTAAATCTGTATCTGCACGCAGTGTTTGGCTGGTTTTGCCATACAGGAATCATATCCGCACCGTGGCAGACCGCGGCAGGCGAATAACGCAGTTATCAAGCTGAGCTTTTCTGCATACTCGAGCGATTTCAGTGAGTTAAGTGGTGCCCAGAGCCGGAATCGAACCAGCGACACGCGGATTTTCAATCCGCTGCTCTACCAACTGAGCTATCTGGGCACCGAGGCCTTGCGGCACCGTTTGGGTGCTGTTTGGTTGGCGGGTGATACGTCAGCGGGGCGGGGCTGTCTAGGGGGTTTGCTTAGTTTTTTGGGGCCCTTAGCCTAAGAAGGGCAGGGGGCTAATTTGTGCGGTTGCTTGGGTCTTCGGCGGGGTGATCGGAGGAGGTCTCGTCCTGCTCCAACTCGGTGGCCGCGACGCGGTAGGCGCCGGTCAGCCATTTGTCCAAGTCCACATCGCTGCAGCGGCGCGAGCAAAAGGGGCGGTATTTGTCATCGCTGGCGCGCTGGCAAATCGGGCAGCTCATGGCAGCAGCTCGCTCAGGGGCAGCCGGTCGCGGCGGCGGGTGATCTCGTAAAGGCCGAGTGTGGTCCAACCGGCCAGGTTCACATCAGCGCCTTCGGGTTTGAAGGCGGCGCGGATCACCTGATCCAGGATCGCGCGGTCCTTTTTTGGCACCGGCGCAAAATCGATGACGATCTGCCCGCCAAGGCCGCGCAGGCGCAGTTGGCGGGGCAGGTCGCGCGCGGCAGCGATATTTGCCTTCAGCGCGGCGGCAGGCGAGGTGTCGGGGCCGGTGTTCACATCCACGGCCACAAGGGCGCGGGTAGGTTCGATCATGAAATGGCCGCCGCTGGGCAGGGCAACGCGCGGCGAGCACAGCGCTTCGATCATCTCATGCACGCCGTGGGTTTCAAAGCCCTGGGCTTCCGTCTCAAAGGTGTCAGGCTCGGGGTCGAGCCAATCTCGGCAGGCCAGATCATGGGCGCCGGGACCATCGACCAGCAGTTCCGGCCCGCCGTCCATATCTTGCAGAACGGCCTCGGCCAGATCGCGCATCGCGGCGATGTCTTCGGCGATCACCTCGTGCAGAGCAGCCTCGCAGGCCGAGCGCAGGATAAGGCCAAGCGTTTCAGGGACGCCCTTCATGGCGGCGGCGGCAATGTCACCCAAGGCTGCGCGGGTCTCTTCCTCGCGGATGGCGCGCGAGACGTTCAGCCCCGGCGCGCCGGGCGTCAGGATCGCGTAACGCGATTTGAACAGGAGCCGCAGCGTAACGGGCAGCGCCTTGCCCGGCTCGGCGGGCCCGGTGATCTGCACCAGCAGACGCTGGCCGGGCGCGATGCCCCCGGTTTGACGCAAAAACCCCGACTGCCCGCCAGGCATTTTCACAAACATCCCGCCCTGACCTTTTAGGGGCCGATCCGCCACCGCGCGGTAGATCGCGCCGGGCAGGGGCGTGTCACCTGCCGGGTCCACCGAGAGCTCGGTCAAGACGCCATCGACGATCAGACAGGCCGCTTGCTGGCCTCCCAATTGATCCAGAACAACCATACGGCCTTTCATTCCTGCCTCCAAACCGGATAGCCGGCAGCTTGCAAAAGCGCGGCGGTTTCGGCGAGGGGCAGGCCCATGATGCCGGTGAAAGACCCCGAAATCCATGGGATGAAAGCCCCGGCGAGGCCTTGGATCGCATAGCCGCCAGCCTTGCCCTGCCATTCGCCGCTGGCCAGATAGGCGTTGATCTCGATATCCGACAGGCGCTTCATCTTGACGGCTGAAACTGAATCGCGCGCCCAGATCTTGTCGCCGCGCCGCACCGCAATCGAGGTGATGACTTGATGACGGCGCCCGCCCAGATCGGTCAGAAACTGCGCGGCCTCGCCGGCATCGCGGGGCTTGCCCAGGATCCGGCGCCCGAGCGCCACAGTGGTATCGGCGCAAAGCACCAGATCATCAAGGCCCGCCTCGACCGCCAAAGCCTTTTCGCGCGCAAGCCTTGCGCAATAGGGACGCGGCAGCTCGGCGCGGCGCGGGTCTTCGTTGATGTTAGGGGGCAAGATGGCATCGGGCACAATGCCAATCTGCGCCAAAAGTTGCGCACGGCGCGGGCTGCCAGATCCCAGGATGAAACGCACCTGAACTTACTTGAAACGGTAGTTGATGCGGCCTTTGGACAGGTCATAGGGCGTCATCGCCACCTGTACCTTGTCGCCTGCCAGAACCCGAATCCGGTTCTTGCGCATCTTGCCCGCCATCGTCGCAATCAGTTCATGGCCATTTTCCAGCTCGACCTTGAATGTCGCGTTCGGCAGCAATTCCTTAACGACACCGGGGAATTCGAGGGTCTCTTCCTTGGCCATGGTCTCTCCAACAGGGGTTGGCCCGCGCGGAGGCGCAGGCTTGCTGGCGGCGATATGCGCCGAAGCGCACGATTTTTCAAGCGGAAACTGCATCCGGGCAAGACGGGGCGGATTTTGACGGTTTGGCAAAGATTTCTGTGGATGTTAACTAAGTTTTACTTGCCCCTAAGGCGATCTGATTTCAACCATAAGATGCGGAGATTTATTGCGCACCCTCCGCTGTCAAACAGGAGGACATCATGACCCAAGACCGAGTGGCAAAACTGTACAAACCCAGGCCGGTAACCTTTTCCCTAGTGAACGAGAACGCCCAGCCGCAGACCCTGATCGTCGGGATGCGGGTCGGGCATGGGGTGCGGATCCAGTGCTTGCTCATGGCAAAGGCGATGCGGGGCGGGGCGCGGCTGATCTATCGCGAGGATCTGCTGACCGCCGCCGGGCGCCAGATGTATCAGGACATGCGGGCCTGGTTTTTGGCCGATCCGCAGAACTCGGTTGACTACTATGCCGATCACGACGTTCAGGACCGCTGGCGCCCCGAATACTCGGCCGAAGCAATCGGTCAGTTGCGCAGCGATCTGATTCGCAATCCGCCGCGCCGGGTGATCTTTTTCGAACCCTCGACCATGGAGGAAGTGATCGGCCAGGTCGCGGATCTGCTGGAGGGGGTTGATCTGCAATATGTCGATCCGGATCGCCGCCCGATTGATGGCGCGGGAGCGGATTTGCTGGATTTCTCGAGTCTGGCGCTGCCGGTGACCGTGAATTACCCCGTCGATGCCAACCCCGCCCGCCTGAACTGCCGCCACAGCGTGTCGGGTCTGGACCTGCAGCCCCATGCGAAGCGCGAATTTGCCTTTGTCACCCATGGCGGCGGCTGGGCGATGGGAGATTTCCGCGGCGTGCTGGACCTTTTGCCCGGCCCCGCAGCGATCCTTTTGCCGCGCGAGCGGGCACTGGCGGAAAGCGAGGCCCTACTGCCGCGGGCCAGCCTGTTTTTCGATATCGACCTCGGCAGCGAGGGCGCGGCCGAATTCTCGCGTCTCGCCCAGATCACTGAAACCGGCTACCGCATCCTGCCGCCGATGCCCTATCACGGTGCGCTGGATGTGATCGCTCGTTCGCGGGCGCTGGTGTCAAAACCGGGCGGCGCGACGGTAGTCGATAGCTATCTGGCACAGACCCCTGTTCTGTTTCTGGATCCCATTTCCCTTTATGAACAAGAAAATGCCGAGTTTATCGTGCAATCTGGCATCGGGATGAGGCTGTCGGACTTCCTCGACAAGGGCGCAGATCCAGCGCTGCTGGGGCCTTGCGTGGCCAATCTGGCAAAGCTGATCGAAGGCGTGCCGACGCTGGAAAGCTTGTTCCAAAACCTGCCTGACGCCCCCGCCCAACAGCGCCGTGCTGCCGCCGCTGGACGTTGAGCAGGCAGACTGCCCAAAACTTGGCCCTCGCCCGCCCCGCCGGGCCGGGGCCACAATGCCCTAAAGCTCTCGCATCCAGAACTGCAGCGGCTTTTCGGTTTCCGCCGTATCGCCGGCATCGGTCCAGGAAAACCCGGCCCTGATGCCCGGCAGCGGAGCATAGCCGCATCCGGTCCAAAAGGCGTCATTCGTGCGCGCATTTGGGGGCCGTTTGGGGTCATCCGTCGCCCGTATGATCGAACAAAACACCACATGGCTGCGCCCCAACCGGCGGGCATGGGCCTCGCGCAGATCGAAAAACTGATGCCCCAGCCCTTGACCCCGATAGGCCGGCAGCAAAGCGGATTCCGGGCCGTAAAGGATCTTGTCCACCGGCACGCCGATCCGTTTCAGCGGCTCGGCAAAGGATTCGGCATGATCCTCCATCCGGGTCGAAGTCGAAGCACCGACCAAAATCCCTGCATCAAAGGCACCGACCAGCAGCGCATCCTCGGCATCGCAGTAGCTGCGGACATAGACGCGCTCGTAATCCAGCCTGCCGTCATAAAGATAGGGCCAGTCGCGAAACACCGCGATGCGCAGGCGCGCGACATCGTCAAGATGCGCCTCGATTTCAGAAACTGTCAGGGCACGCACCTCAATCATTCCACAACTCCCAAGCTTTCCTTATCGCCCGCTTGCCCATGCGCAAACTAAGGCTGCAACGGCGGACCGAAGCGGTCCAGGATCTGCGTGCGGATCTGATCGCGGGATTGCCGGTAAGCTGACAGCTTGGCCTCACGCCCATCGCCAATCGCCGTGGGGTCAATTATCGGCCAATAGACCACTTCGAGGTGATAGGGCCGCGTCAATTCCAGCGCCAGCCGCTGGCTGACGGGCGACAGTGCCACAATCAGATCAAACTGCCCCAGATCATCGCCCAGATCGCGCATCTCGTCGAAGGAACGCGAGCGGTGGCGCGACAACTCGACCCCGATTTCGGCGCAAACGGCGACCGAAAACCCGTCGATTTCCAGATCATTGGTGACCCCGGCCGATTGAACATAGCAGGTCTGTCCGTAGAATTTCTTCATCATGCCCTCGGCCATGGGCGAGCGGACGGCGTTGTGATCGCAGCAAAACAGCACAGCCTGAGGAAGTTTGCCCACCGTCAACCCCAATGCAAAACGCAGATCAGCGTGAACAGGCGGCGTGCGGTGTCGGTGTCCACCACGGCTTTGCCTTCGAGGCGCTCTTGCAGCACCCGCGCGCCCTCGTTGTGGATGCCGCGCCGGGCCATATCAATGGCCTCAATCTGGCTCGGGGCCAGGCGTTTGACTGCCTCGAAGTAGCTTTCGCAGATCTGGTAATAGTCCTTCACCACCTGCCGGAAGGGTCCGAGCGAAAGGTGAAATTCGCCCAGAAGCGTGGCGTCTTCGGCCGAAATCGTGAAAACCAGCCGCCCCTCGCGGATGGCCAGTCCCAGCTGGTAGGGGCCCATCCCCTGCGGGCGACCCTCGCGCAGCGGCAGGGCAAAGGAGTTCTCCTCCAGCAGGTCGAAAATCGCGACCTGCCGCTCTTGTTCGATCTCGGGCGTGGCCCGCGCCAGCCCGCGCTCGTCAATATCAATCCGGCAGATGCGGCTGGTCATGCGGCCCCCCCGTTCAGGCGTTGAAGCCGGGCCGCCACGCTCAGCCCATGGGCCTGCAGTCCTTCCGAGCGCGCGAGCCTTTCGGCCGCCGGCCCGATCGCGGCCAGCGCGGCGGGGGTCATTTTGGCCATCGTGGTGCGTTTGATAAAGTCGAGCACGCTCAATCCACTTGAAAACCGTGCCGAACGGGCCGTTGGCAGCACATGATTTGGACCACCAACATAATCGCCAATCGCCTCCGGAGTCCACGCCCCAAGGAAGATCGCGCCGGCATGGGTGATTTGCAAGCTCAGAGCCTCGGGATCGGCCACGCACAGCTCCAGATGTTCGGGGGCCATGCGATTTGACAGGACCGCCGCCTCGGCCAGATCGCGGGTGATGATCACCGCGCCGAAATTGCGCCAGGAGGCGGCGGCGATGGCCCGCCGCTCCAGCGTTTGCAGCCGCGCCTCAACGGCGCGTACGACCGCGGCGGCGAAATCCGGGTCTGGTGTGATCAGGACCGATTGCGCGCTTTGGTCATGCTCGGCCTGGCTCAAAAGATCGAGCGCGATCCAGTCGGGGTCATTATCCCCGTCCGCAATCACCAGAATTTCCGAAGGCCCCGCGATCATGTCGATCCCGACCCGGCCAAAAACCCGGCGCTTGGCGGCGGCGACATAGGCATTTCCTGGCCCGGTGATCTTGTCCACCGGGGCGATGGTCTGCGTGCCATAGGCCAGCGCCGCGATCGCCTGCGCGCCGCCAATGCGAAGCACCTGATCGACGCCAGCGATCTGCGCCGCCAGCAGCACCAGCGGGTTGACTATGCCGCCGGGCGTCGGGCAGGTGACGACCAACCTTCTGACCCCCGCCACCTTTGCCGGGATCGCATTCATCAAAACGGAAGAGGGATAAGAGGCGAGCCCCCCCGGCACATAAAGGCCCGCCGCTGAAACCGGGGTCCAGCGCCAGCCCAAATGCGCGCCGCTGGCATCCTCCCACATCGCATCTTCAGGCATCTGGCGCGCGTGATAATCCCAGATCCGCCGGGCCGCCATTTCCAGCGCGGCGCGGTCCTCGGCACCGACCAGCGTGATCTGGGCGTCGATCTCGGCGGGCGAGAAGGCCAAGGTTTCGGAACTCAGGTCAAGCCTGTCAAAACGCGCGGTCAACTCGATCAGCGCCGCATCACCCCGCGCGCGGACATCGGCGATGATCGCCGCCACCACCGCATCGACGTCCGGACTATCTTCGCGCTTTTGCCCCAAAAGCGCGGTGAAGCTTTGTTCGAAATCGGGGTGACGGGTGGATATCGTGGCGGGCATGGGGCGCTCCTTGGTCTGCGGCCTGCGATAGGGCAAAGCCCGGCCCCGCGCAAGAAAAAGGGGGGCCGTTTGCCCCCCTCTTGTCCTGCGGCCAATTCCCCCCCCAAGGATATTTTCGTCAAGATGAGGGGCGGGGTCTGCCTTCAATGTGGCTTAAATATCCATCTTTTCTACCTCGGCCTCGCCGCCGAAATGCGAGAATCGGTAAGGTGAGACGCCGTATTTCTTGCGGAAGGATTTGGAGAAATGCGAGGTTGAGGCATAGCCGCAGGCTACGGCCACCTCGGTCACCTTCATATCGGTCTCGCCCAGCAGGGCCCGGCCGCGTTGCAGGCGCAGATCGTTCATATAGCGGACCGGGGTGGTGGCGAGATAGCGGTTAAACAAGCGTTCGATCTGGCGGCGCGACAGATCGAGATGGGCGGCGCAGGCGTCGAGGTTGAACTCTTCCTCGATCCGCGCCTCGAGAAAGGCCGCCGCTTGCAGCAGCTTGTCGTGACGCGTGCCGAGGCGGGCGGCGAGGCTGGCGGTTTGCTGGTCGTCTTCGTTGCGCCTTTGGGTCAAAAGGCACATGTTCATGACCGCTTGCGACAGCTTCGCGCCGAAATGGTCATGGATGATTTTCAACATCAGATCGGCCGAAGCGATGCCGCCAGCCGAGGTCATCACCCGGTCTTCGATGGTGAAGACCTGCCGCGCGGGCACAAGGCCCGAGTGGCTCTCGGCAAAACCTTCTATGTTTTCCCAGTGCAGCGTAAAGCGGCGGCCCTGCAAGATCCCCGCCCGCGCCAGTGCATAGGCCCCGGTGCAAAGCCCGCCCACCACGCGCCCGCGCCGCCACAGGGCGCGCAGCCAATCGGCAAGCGCGGCGCTTGCCTTGCCTTCAGGCTCAACTCCCGAGCAGACAAAGATCATCCCCTCGGGCGCAGTGCCAACCCAGCTGCCGCCCGAGACCACCTGCAGCCCATTCGAGCAGGCCATGGGCGCGCCGTCTTCGGTCAGCACCTGCCAGCGGAACAGCTCCTGTCCGGTCAGCTGATTGGCCATGCGCAAAGGCTCGACCGCTGCGGAAAAGGCCAGCATGGTGAATTTCGCCAAGAGGACGAAAGTGACGTTCAGAGGCTCTCCGGCGCGCGCGAGGCCCACATGGGCCACGCCTTTGGCGACAAAGGGGTTTGCCCCTTGGGCCATCAGCGGGCGCGCCCGGCCATTAGGTGCGGACCCCGGCGAATTTTTGCTGCCATTCCGCGCGCTCCTCGTCGGTGATCTTGCGGAACAGGTTTTCGGGCACGGCGAAATCGTGGCCGGCGGGTAGGGCGCGCAGGGCGGCGGACATATCTGCGGGCCAGGTCCAGTCATCGGTGCCCATCGCGGTCATCATCGACTGGGCGGCATCGGGGATGAAGGGGGCCGAGAGCACAGCATAGACCCGGATCAGGTTCAGGCCCAGCCGGATCATCGCCTGCGCCCGCTCGGGGTCGGTCTTGACCACGGTCCAAGGCGCAGCGCCTTGCAGATATTCATTGCCGAGCACCCAGATCGCGCGCAATTCGGCCGCGGCTTTGCGCACCTCCATGCCGGCCATCAGCGCCGTATACTCGGCCACCCGCGCGCCGAGATCCGCGATCACGGCTGCCTCTTGGGGCCCGAAATCGCCGCCGGCCGGGATCTGATCGCCGAATTTTGCCTTGGCGAATTTGGTGACGCGGCTGACCAGATTGCCCAGGACATCCGCCAGATCCTTGTTCACGCTGGCTTGGAAATTCTCCCAAGTGAATTCGGCATCGCTGGATTCGGGGGCATGGGACAAGAGCCACCAGCGCCAGTAATCTGAGGGCAGGATCGACAGCGCCTGATCCATGAACACGCCTCGCCCGCGCGAGGTGGAGAATTGACCGCCATCATAATTGAGGTAATTGAAGGACTTGAGGTAATCCACCAGCTTCCAAGGCTCGCCGGACCCCAGGATCGTCGCCGGGAACGAGAGGGTGTGAAATGGCACGTTATCCTTGCCCATGAACTGGTAATAGCTGACGTCCGATGCCCCCATATCGGTGCGCCACCAGCGTTGCCATGCGGCATCGGGCAGCCCATTCGCATCGGCCCATTCGGCGGTGGCCGCGATATATTCGATGGGCGCGTCGAACCAGACGTAGAAAACCTTGCCTTCCATTCCCGGCCATGGCGCATCGCCCTTTTGCACCGGGATCCCCCAATGAAGATCGCGGGTGATGCCCCGGTCTTGCAAGCCGTCCCCGTCATTCAGCCATTTCTTGGCGATCGAGGTGGTCAGGATCGGCCAGTCCTTCTTGCTGTCGATCCAAGCCTCCAGCTTGCCGCGCAAGGTCCGCTGCATCAGGTAAAGGTGCTTGGTTTCCCGCACCTCAAGGTTAGTCGAGCCCGAAATGGTCGAGCGGGGGTCGATCAGATCGGTCGGGTCCAGCTGCTTGGTGCAATTGTCGCATTGATCGCCACGCGCGGAGGTAAAGCCGCAGTTGGGGCAGGTGCCCTCGATATAGCGGTCGGGCAGAAAGCGGCCGTCGTCGATGGAATAGACCTGAGATTCGCTGACCTCGCGGATCAGGCCCATCTGGTCCAGCCGGGCGGCGAAGGCTTGGGTCAGGCGGTGATTGCGCGCGCTGGAGGAGCGGCCGAAATGATCGAAGGACAGGCGGAACCCGCGCGCGATCTCGGCCTGAACCTGATGCATCTGCGCGCAATACTCCGCAACCGGCTGGCCCGCCTTGGCCGCCGCCAGCTCTGCAGGGGTGCCATGCTCGTCCGTGGCGCAGATGAACATCACCTCATGCCCCATCGCCCGGTTAAAGCGCGCGAACAGGTCTGCGGGCAGCTGACTGCCCACCAGATTGCCCAAGTGCTTGATCCCGTTGATGTAAGGAATGGCAGATGTGATCAGAATCCGAGCCATGTTGCGCCCCTTTGCAGATGTTGAGCGGGTTTACCGCATGCCCGCGCCGAGGGCCAGAGGGCGCTGCCCGGTGGCATGCGGGCTGATGTCCGGTTGGAGCTGATCATCAGGGTCGCACTACAGCGTATCGGTGTCCATCCAGATGGTCACCGGCCCGTCATTGTTCAGGCTGACATCCATATCCGCGCCAAAGATGCCCGTCGCAACCGGGATGCCAGAGGCGGCGATGGCGGCCACGAAATGATCATAAAAGGCTTTACCCCGGTCCGGGGCCGCAGCCAGCGAAAACCCCGGCCGATTGCCGCGCAGATCGGCGGCAAGGGTAAACTGGCTGACAATCAAGGCCGCGCCGCCGACCTGCGCGATGGACAGATTCATTTTTCCCGCCGCATCCTTGAAGACCCGCAATTTGACGATCTTGGCCGCGAGCCTGTCGGCCTGCGCCTCGGTATCGCCCTGCATTGCGCAGATGAGGATCAGGTATCCGGGCCCGATCGCGCCGCAAACTTCGCCGTCCACGCTGACGGATGCCTGCGAGACGCGTTGCAGCAGGGCCCTCACAATTCGCGTCGCCAAGGCGGGTTTGCGCCCGCCCGCGCCACGGTAATCGCGGCGGCTTTGGTGCCGAGCGTCAGCGCCGCGTCCAACTCGTCGTCACTGACCGCCGCCAGCCGCGCCTTGCTCAGCGCACCCGCCTCGTGCAGTGCGCAAAGGGCGCCTGCGTTAAACGTATCCCCCGCGCCGACTGTATCGGCCACTACCACAGTTTGCGCGGCGATAAAACGGTTCTGCCGGGCCGTCACCGCCCGCGCCCCCGCCGCGCCCTCGGTGATAAAGACGATCTTGGGGCCTTCAGACAGGATCTGGCGCGCCAGGGTCACTAGATCCCCCGCGCCGCGAAGCCAATGCAGATCCTCGTCCGACAGCTTTACAATGTCGGCCTTGGCAATCATCCCTTCGATCCGCGCGCGGTAAGGTGCCTCTTGTCCGGCAATAAATCCGGGGCGGATATTGGGGTCGATCATCGTCACCCTTTGCCCGCATTCGCGCGCCTGCAAGGCGGCATAGGTACTGGCGGCAGGATCATTGACAAGGGAAATGCCGCCAAAAAATAACGCGCCCACCGAGGCCGGCAAAACCGGCAACTGATCCTCATGCAACATCAACCCGGCCGTGCCTTGATCGTAAAAAGCATAGCTCGCCTGACCGCCCACCAGCTTGACAAAGGCCACCGTCGTAGGCCGCGCCGAGCGTAGGCTATAGCGCGTATCAACCTTGGACGCCTCCAGTGTCTCGGCCAGAATCTCGCCCAGCATATCCGTCGAAATTCCCGAGAAAAACCCCGCAGGCGCCCCAAGACGGCCCAAAGCGATCGCGGTGTTGAAAACCGCGCCGCCCGCATAGGGCGCAAAGGCCCGCTCGCCCAGCGTGGTCTCACGCGGCAGCATGTCGATCAAAGCTTCTCCGCAACACAGAATCATCGCACATCCTCCGCTCTCAGCGTCACTTTTAACGTTCCGCCCCTGTTAGCGCAAACAATGCGTCCCAGAGCGGATTGCCTTCAATCTGATTCAGATTGCAGGCAATCCAGGACCAGCAAAGGCCGGGTATATTGCGGTTGCGCTAAACCGGGTGAACCCGATTGAGCGCAACACACCCTAGCTTTGGAAATAGGGCGCCAGATGGCCGCGCACCCGCTCCAGGGGCGAACCCCCGCTTTGGTCCGGCACAAAGGCCGAGCCGGTAATCGCCTCAAAGGCCTGAATATAGACCGCGGAGGTCGCCGCTATCATCTCGGCGGGGATCTGCGGGATCGGATCCACATAGGGATCACAGCGCGCCACCACCCAAGACCGGATCACATCCTTGTCGAAACTGGGCGGCCGCGCGCCCGCTTCAAAGGCCGCCTCATAGCCAGAGCCCAGCCAATAGCGGCTGCTATCGGGAGTATGAATTTCGTCGGCAATCAATATGTTGCCCGCCGCATCCGTGCCAAATTCATATTTCGTATCCACGAGGATCAACCCCCGCTCCGCCGCCAGCCGTTGACCGCGCGAGAATAGCGCCAGCGCCTTGGTCGAAATCTCTTGCCATTGCGGGCTGGTCAGCAGCCCCTGCGACAGAATCTCGCCGGGCGTCAAAGGCGCGTCATGCGCGCCGTCATAGGCCTTGGATGTTGGCGTGATGATCGGCGCCTTCAGCACCTCATTGTCGCGCAAACCGTCGGGCAGCACATGCCCATACATCGCCCGCGCCCCCGCCCGGTACTGCGTCAGAACCGAGGTCGAGGTGCTGCCTGCCAGATAGCCGCGCACCACGATCTCGACCGGCAGGATGTTCAGCCGCTGCCCGATGACCACATTTGGATCGGGATAGCCGAGCACATGATTGGCACAGATATCGCCCGTCCGCTCAAACCACCAGCGCGCCACCTGGGTCAGAACCTGCCCCTTGAAAGGGATCGAGGCCAAGATCCGGTCAAAGGCCGAAATCCGGTCAGACGAGATCAAAATGCGCTGCCCAAGCGGATGGTCCGCCCCCGGCGGCAGATCATAGCAATCGCGCACCTTGCCGAAATAGGGCTTCGGCAGTTCCGCAATCCGGGCATGGTCAAGAACGTACATCGGGGCCCCCCTGCAATCGCCTTCGCGCCTATCGCGTCTGGCAGGGGTAAAGTCAACCAGCCCCGCCGATGGGGCCGTCCGTCCGGGCAATGGATCAGTCCATCCAGCTTGGTTCGGGCAGCCCCAAGGTCGAAGGATCGTTCAGATAGACTGCACCCAAAACCACGGCCGCCACAAGCAAAACCACAGATCCGATTTTCCACCAGCTATAGGGCCGCTCGCCCTGTACTTCGCCGGTCTGGCCGTTGACCACGAATTGATAGCTTTTGCCGGAA